>JAAWQM010000002.1 GCA_022800525.1 Oscillospiraceae bacterium | reverse complement strand
AGCCAGCGTTAGGGCGAAGAAATTGGCTGAATTCCGGCCTGCTTCTTCGCCCTTTGCCTTCATGCCTTTTGATATGGGCTTTTTTCAGAGGTTCCCTAAAAACGCAGGAGGCGCAGTATGGGGGACGTTCATTGCGGACCTTGTGCTGCAAATATTGTCCTTTGTGGCGCAGAACGAGCGTGAAAACATTCGCAAGCGGCAGGAGCAGGGCACGGCGGCGGCGAAGGAGTGAGGGATGCCGCTGTCCACCTTCCGGTACCGGGCCGGGATTTACGAGAAGTCCGGGTTATTGTAAAGGGTGGTTTTTTACAAAAAAGTACACTTTTCTATCTCAGAAACATAAGAGGGAGAACGAACATGAAAACACAACATCGTAGTGCCTATTTCGCGGGAGAGTATCAGTTAGCGATGGGTGGCATAATAGCGGCACGGAATATGATACCCTATGCTCTGATGGATAAAACCGGCGAGCTTCCAAATGAGTTTGTCGTAAAGAGGCAACAGAGGAATGCGCCAGTATCCTGTGCCGCATTCCTTTCCATACGGAGTGATATTTGTGTTCTGCCGTGCGCTCTTTTTGGCGGAGCATTCACGGACCCGCTTGTCAGTCAGGGCGATGCAGCGCGATATGGAGAAGTAATCACCTGCATGGCGGAAAAGCTGTTCTTTGATTGCTGGTTCATTGTTTTGGGATGAAGATTTGAACAAATAGGAGGAAAAATGAAGGGAAAGGTTCAATTATAACCGCCGCTTTCCTTTCGATGAATGCCCCGATAAATTCACAAAAATTTCACAAACAAAGCCCCGCTTGACTTGACAAGCGGGGCTGATACCTTTATTATAAGAAAGAATCTTTGAAGGAAGGCGACCAGCGCCTGAGAGAAGGAGGGAGACCCATGGCGGAGCGTATCACCAGCCGTGCCAACCCCCTGCTGGTCCATATCCGTAAGCTGGCGTCCTCCCGTGCTCACCGCTATGACACAGGGGAGTACTTAGGCGACGGCGTGAAGCTGCTGAAGGAGGCCGCACGGTGGGACGCGGGGCTGACGGTAGTGGTTCATACGCCGGATACTGCCCTGCCGGCTCTGCCGGAGACAGTTCGGGTGGTGGAGGTGTCTGCGGACGTTATGCGCTCCATCAGTCCCATGGAGGCCCCGCAGGGGGCGCTGTTCCTGGCCCGAATCCCCCCGCAGGCCCCGCCCAGGGCGCTTACTGGCAGCCGCTACCTGGCTCTGGAGGGGGTGCAGGACCCTGGAAACGTGGGGACCATCCTCCGCGCTGCCGACGCTTTCAGGGCGGACGGTTTGATTTTGCTGCCGGGCTGCGCGGATCTGTATAACCATAAGACGGTACGCGCCTCCATGGGCGCGGTGTTCCGCTGCCCTGCCTGGAGCTGTACGCTGGCGGAGCTGTGCGGGCTGGCGGGAGCCTCCCGGCTGCCCCTTTATGGCGCAGCCCTTCGGGAGGACACGGCGGATGTGCGGGAGGTCAGTCTCCGGCGGTCCGTCGTCCTGATTGGCAGCGAGGGACGGGGGCTCAGCCCGGAGGCGCTGGCCGCCTGCGGCCGCACGGTGCGCATCCCGATGGGGGAGCGGTGCGAGTCTTTGAATGCAGCGGCTGCGGCGGCGGTTCTTCTGTGGGAGGGCTGGCGCTGAACATGATTCAAATGGCTTCCCTGGCGGGAGGAAGGAGTAGCCCATGGCGTCATTGAAATATTGGATCTGGCTGGCGGAGCTGCCGCGGGTGGGCAGCCAGCTGAAACTGGCCCTGCTGGAGCATTTTGGCGAACCGGATGCAATTTACTATGGAGAAAAAGAGGAATACTCTCTGGTAGAGGGTATGAACCGCTCTGCTGTCAACGCCTTGCTGGACAAGTCTCTGGAGGCCGCTGACCGCATTTTGGGCGACTGCGACCGTCTTGGCCTGCGGGTCATCACGCTCCGCGATACCGATTATCCTGACCGTCTGCGGAATATTTTTGACCCGCCGCTCCTACTCTATGTCCAGGGGCGGATGCCGCGCTTTGATGATGAGGTTGCCATTGCGATGGTAGGCACCCGGAAAGTGTCCCCCTATGCTATGGAGATGGGGGAGAAGCTGGCCTTTCAGATGGCGGGGCTGGGGGCGGTCATTGTCTCTGGTCTGGCGGCGGGGGGCGACGCGGCGGCGCATCGCGGCGCGCTGCGGGCCGGAGGCTTCACCGCCGCAGTCATCGGCGGCGGGCACGACATTGTTTATCCGAAGGAAAATCGGTGGCTTTATGAAGACATCGCCGCCAGGGGAGTTATTCTCTCAGAGTACCCGCCGGGGACTGAGCACATGGGCAGGCATTTTCCTGTGCGCAACCGTATCATCAGCGGTTTGAGCGTTGGCGTGGTGGTTACCGAGGCCCCGGAGCGCAGCGGCGCGCTGATTACGGCCAACCGCGCTCTGGACCAGGGCCGGGACGTATTTGTCATCCCCGGGCAGGTGGGGGACTACCACTGCGCGGGCAGCAATGCGCTCCTGCGCGACGGCGCGGGCGTTGCGACGGACGCCTGGGATGTGCTGAGCCACTATGCGGAGCGGTTTCCTCACAAGCTCCGGGATCTGCGTCTGGAGGAACCCCGCCGCTTCGGCGGAGGTTCGTCGACGGAAGAGCCAAAGCCTCCCAAGCAGGAAAAGAAGCCGGAGCAGCCCGCGCTGCCTGTTCTGGACCTGGGCGGCGCTCATGGGCTGACTGATGACCAGCTGAAGCTCGTTAAGGCGCTTCAGGGCCGCACGGTGCAGGTGGATGATCTGATTGAGGAGACCCAGATTCCCACCCGGCGGGTGCTTTCGGCGCTGACCGTGCTGGAGCTGGACCGGATTGTGAAGCAGGAGGCCGGCAAGCGGTTTGCTCTTGCTGTGGAGCTGAGACGGTAGCGTGCTGAGCTTTGCCCAAACCCACCGGGGCTTTGCCCCTGGACCCACCACCTTTGAAAGGTGGACAAAACTTTTATTCAGCGGTATGCGCCTGTTAACGCGGGCTTAAAACCTCTAGGAGGAAATAGTTAGGAATGGCAAAAACGAGTCTCGTGATCGTGGAGTCTCCCGCCAAAGCGAAAACCATCGGGAAGTATCTGGGCCCCAATTATCAGGTGAAGGCCTGCATGGGCCACCTGCGGGATCTGCCCAAGAGCACATTGGGCGTCGATGTGGACAACGACTTCGAACCCAACTACCGCCCCATCAAGGGCAAAGAGGATATCATCAGCGATTTGAAAAAGTCGGCCAAGGCCAGCGAGCTGGTCTATCTGGCCACCGACCCGGACCGGGAAGGGGAGGCCATCAGCTGGCATTTGAAAGAACTGCTGGGTCTGGGGGACGCAAAAGCCCGCCGGGTCACCTTCAATGAAATCACCAAGCGGGTGGTTACGGAGTCCATCGCCGCGCCCCGTGAGATTGACCAGAGCCTGGTGGACGCTCAGCAGGCCCGGCGCATCCTGGACCGCATCGTGGGTTACCAGTTGTCCCCGCTGCTTTGGAAGAAGATCCGCCGGGGACTCTCGGCAGGGCGGGTGCAGTCTGTCGCGACCCGGATGGTTTGCGACCGGGAGCGTGAGATTGCGGAGTTCAAGCCTCAGGAGTATTGGTCCCTGGACGCCAGACTGTCCACTGACGGCACTGCGGCTCATACCTTCCTGGCCCGCTACCACGGGGAGAATGGCAAAAAGAAGGAATTGAACTCCGAGGAGGAGGTTAATGCGGTGGTTAATGCTGTAAAGGAAGCTTCCTTTACAGTTGAAGTGGTAAAACGGCAGGAGAAGCAGCGTTCCCCCGCCGCGCCCTTCACCACCTCCACGCTCCAGCAGGAGGCCAGCCGGAAGCTGGGCATGACCCCGCGGCGCACCATGGCCATCGCCCAGCAGCTCTATGAGGGCGTGGATATCTCCGGCGAGGGTACCGTTGGTCTCATTACCTACATGCGTACCGACTCCCTGCGTCTGAGCGACGAGGCGATTGCCGCCGCCAGAGGGTTCATTCAGGGACGCTATGGCGCCTCCTACTGCCCGGCTGCGCCCCGGACTTACAAGACAAAAGCCGGCGCCCAGGACGCCCACGAGGCCATCCGGCCCAGCGATGTGGAGCTGACGCCCGAGCGGGTCAAGGGCGATCTGAACCAGGACCAGTACCGGCTGTACCGGCTGATCTGGAGCCGGTTCGTGGCCTGCCAGATGTCCAACGCGCTGTATGACGCGGTGTCCGTGGAGGTCGTGGCGGCGGGGCACGACTTCCGAGCCTCCAGCAGTATGCTGAAATTCTCCGGCTACACCGCTGTGTATGAGGAGGGCAAGGACGAGGAAAAAGAGGAGAAGGAAGCCAACAAGCTCCCGCCCCTCACCGAAGGCCAGAGCCTGCAAAGCATGGGCTTCCAGCCCGACCAGCACTTCACCCAGCCCCCGCCCCGGTATACCGACGCATCCCTCATCCGCGCGATGGAGGAAAACGGTATTGGCCGCCCCTCCACCTATGCGCCCACCGTCAGTACCATCCTGGACCGGGAGTACGTCATCAAAGAGGGCAAGTACCTCCATGCCACGCCGCTGGGCGAGGTGGTCAACGGGCTGATGGAGGACAAATTCGCGGATATCGTGAATACCAGTTTTACCGCCAATATGGAAAAGGAGCTGGACGATGTGGAGTCCGGCCAGAAGCAGTGGCGTGAGCTGCTCCAGGAGTTCTACGGTCCCTTCCGGGCGGAGCTGGATCAGGCGGAGAAGGACCTGGAGGGCGTGCGCCTGAAGGTTCCTGACGAGGTGTCGGAGGAGGTCTGCGACCTGTGCGGGCGGCAGATGGTAGTGAAAAGCGGGCGTTTCGGCCGGTTTTTGGCATGTCCGGGATATCCGGAGTGTACCTTTACCAAGCCGCTGGTTGTCGCGATGCCAGGGCGGTGTCCCAAGTGCGGCGGGCGGTTGATGAAACGCACCGGGACCAGCAAGAAGAGCAATAAACAGTACACGTACTATTGCTGCGAGCATGTGACCAGCAGGAATGAGGAGGCCAAGTGCGACTTCATGACCTGGGACGTGCCGGTGGCGGACGACTGCCCCAGCTGCGGCCAGACGATGTTCAAGAAGGCCGGGAAAGGGTTCAAACGGCCCTTCTGTATCAACGAAAAGTGCGATAATTTTACCCCGGAGGAGAAGCGGGGCGGCTGGAAGAAAAAGGAGCCCGCCGGCGGTGGGGCCGAAGCGGAGCCAGCGGCGGAGGAGAAGGCTGCTCCCGCTAGGAAAGCGGCCCCAGCCAAGGGTGCGGCGAAAAAGACTGCGGCAAATAAACCGGCCGCCGGGAAAAAGGCCGCATCCAGGAAGACGGCGGTAGCGAAGAAATAGGAATGAGCGCCGGTTCCAGCCGGGACAGCGGGCCGCCGAAGGCGGCGGCCCGTCTCTTGTATATCATCCGTTTTGCCCTGTTACAGGCGGGACAGCTCCAGGTTGATGGAAAGACCCGCTTGATGGACGCACAGTAATTTCTGGCCTGACACAGCTCTTCCAGAAGCTTGCGGAAGAGCAGAGGACTAGAACAGGAAGAATCTGCGGAGTTGAGCGGCGTCAGTTATATGTCTTACCGGCGCTATAAAACGGGTGAAATGGAACCAACAGTATCATTTTTGTGGAATATAGCAGATATTTACCAGTGCTACCATTGATTATTTGATTGGGCGGTCTGATACGAAATGAATGTGACTGTAATTGGCGCGGGGCTTGCGGGGAGCGAGGCGGCGTGGCAGCTTGCGAAGCGCGGCGTTCGCGTCACACTCTGCGAGATGAAACCCCGGATGATGACCCCGGCCCATACCAGTGAGAACTTTGCGGAGCTGGTTTGTTCCAACTCTCTGCGGGGGGCCGGGCTTGAGAACGCTGTGGGGCTTCTCAAGGAGGAATTGCGCCGTCTGGGAAGCATCATCCTGGAGGCGGCGGATGCCACGAAGGTAGAGGCGGGCGGCGCGTTGGCGGTGGACCGCCATGGCTTTGCCGCCTATGTGACCCGGGCGGTGCGTTCGCACCCCAATATCACCGTGGCGGAGGGCGAGGTTACGGCGCTTCCGGAAGGGGAGGCGCTGGTGGCGACCGGGCCTCTGACCAGCGATGCGCTGGCGGAGCATCTGCGTGGGGTTACCGGCGGGGAGAATGCGGCGCTGCATTTCTTTGACGCCGCCGCGCCTTTGGTGACCTTTGAGAGCATCGACATGTCGAGGGCATGGTTTGCGTCCCGTTACGACAAGGGTACGGCGGATTATGTCAACTGCGCCATGTCGGAGACGGAGTACAAGGCGTTCTGGAAGGAGCTGTGCGCCGCCCGGGAGGCGGAGGTTCATGGCTTTGAGGACAAGAACGTATTCGAGGGCTGTATGCCTGTGGAGGTTATGGCGCGGAGAGGGGAGGATACCCTGCGCTACGGGCCGCTGAAGCCCAGGGGACTGCGGGACCCGGCCACGGGGCGGGAGCCGTACGCGGTGGTACAGCTTCGGAAGGACAATGCGGATGGGTCTGTTTATAATCTGGTAGGATTTCAGACACATTTGAAGTTCGGGGAGCAGAAGCGGGTATTTTCCATGATTCCCGCGCTGCGAAATGCGGAATATGTGCGCTATGGGGTGATGCACCGGAATACATACCTGGACTCGCCCCGGCTGCTGGACCGGTATTACCGGCTGAAAAAGGAGCCGAGGGTCACGTTTGCGGGACAGATGACCGGGGTGGAGGGCTATGTGGAGTCCGCCGGGTCGGGATTTCTGGCTGGCGTGGAGCTGGCGCGGCGGCTCAGGGGGGAGGAGCCTGTGGATTTCCCCAGGGAGACGGCGCTGGGGGCGTTGAGCCTGTATGTTTCGGATGAGAGCGTAAGGGATTTCCAACCGATGAATATTAATTTCGGTATTATTGCGCCTCTTGGATATAAAGTGAGAGGGAAACGGAATAAGAATCAGGAGATTTCGCAGAGGTCGCTGGAGATTATTGAGCGGCTGAAGGCGGAGGTTCTGGGGTAGGAGCGGATTGTCAGGGATCGTCATTGTGCCTGCGGCCCAACGGCTGGCCCGTCAGCACGTCACTGCCTGGCAGGCTCCGTCCCTTTAACAGGGCGTCAGCCGGAGTAGGTTGACTGCCAGACCGCCAGGTCAGATGCCCGAAGGACCGTTTATTCATGGGGCATCGCAGCTCTTCATTTCCGCCCGGTGTTCGACAAAGCCCCTCGTATTTGGAGGTCCGGAACCTTGGTTCCGGTGTGTTTTTGGTTCCTTTTTGCACAAGCAAAAAGGAACCGCAGGTCCGGGCTGTGCAAGCCCGGGGTATCGAATAGAAGCAATTACCCCTTGCGCCGGGACGGCGCAAAGAAAGGAACCCGTATGAAGATCATAGTGGACGCCATGGGCGGCGACAACGCTCCGTTGGAGATCGTGAAAGGCGCATTGCGGGCGGTAAAGGCCCGTCCGGGCCTGAAGATTGTGCTGGTGGGCCGGGAGGCCGAGGTAAAGGCGGCGGCAGCCCGGTGCGGGGCGGCGGCGCTGCCAGAGTCGGTGAGCGTCGTCAACGCCGGGGAGGTCATCGACATGCACGACGACCCAGCCACAGCCTTCAAGGTAAAAAAAGACTCCTCCATGACAGTGGGGCTGAACCTGCTGAAGGAGGGCGCAGGGGACGCGTTCGTGTCCGCAGGGAGCACTGGCGCGCTGCTGAGCGCGGGCACCCTGCTGGTCAAGCGGGTGAAGGGCATCCGCCGGGCTGCCATGGCCCCGCTGGTGCCCACGGCGGGCAGGGGCTTCGTCCTGGTGGACTGCGGGGCCAACGCGGAATGCACCGTAGAGTATCTGGTCCAGTTCGCCTATCTGGGCAGTTTTTACGCCTCCAAGGCTCTGGGGCTGGACAGGCCCCGTGTGGGACTGCTGAACATTGGTACGGAGGACTCCAAGGGCGACGGGCTCCGGGTGGAGGCATGTCAGGCCCTCAAGGAAGCCGGGGCGGCGGGGCGGCTGAACTTCATCGGCAACATCGAGGCCAAGGAGGCTGTCAAGGGCGGCTGCGATGTAGTGGTGGCCGACGGATTCTCCGGAAACGTGATGCTGAAGACCATCGAGGGCGTGGGCTCCTTCCTGGGGAAGGAGATCAAGAGCATGTTCATGCAGAATCTGAGGACCAAGGCAGCCGCGCTGATGGTCAAGAGCGGGCTGGACGCTTTCAAGGAGCGGCTGAACCCGGACACCATTGGCGGCACGCCTCTGCTGGGGTTGCGCAAGCCGGTCATCAAGGCCCACGGGTCCAGCGGCGCAAGGGCGATTGAGAACGCCATCTATCAGGCCGTTACGGCGGCGGAGGCGGATCTGGCCGGCCAGATCGAGGCCAACATGGCGTTTATGAAGATGGACCGCTGACAAAAAGGGAAAAAACAGGAAAGAAATCCCGCGTCCCCTATTGACAGGCGGAAAGAAAAGTTTTATCATGCCAATGTTACAAGTATCTATCCCTTTGCGAAAGGAGGGAAACGACATGCAGGACGTCTTTGAGCGGATGAGAACAATCATCGCCGAGCAGTTCTCCACGGATGAGGATGAAATCACTATGGACACGTCTTTTGAAGGGGATCTGGGCGCCGATTCCGTTGACCTGGTCGAGCTGGTCATGAGTATGGAAGAGGAGTTCGATATCGGCGAGGTCCAGGAGGAAGACCTGACCAGCCTGGCCACCGTCGGCGATTGCGTCAATTATTTGAACAGCAAGTTAGACTAGAGCTTTATTGGGGAGGGCCTTGTCTCGGCGACGAGGTCCTCCTTTCTGGAAAGGAGGCTAGTGATGGAATCCTTGGAGAAGAAGCTGGGGTATTCCTTCCGTAACCGGACGCTGCTCAGCGAGGCGCTTAACCACAGCTCTTATGCCAACGAGCACCGGGACGGCCTGGGCAGCAACGAGCGCCTGGAGTTCCTGGGGGACAGCGTGCTGGGCTTCGTATCGGCGGAATTTCTGTTTAAAGGGAACCTGGGACTGCCGGAGGGGGACCTGACCCGGATGCGGGCATCCCTGGTGTGCGAGCAGAGCCTGTACGAGGTGGCCAGGGAGCTGGAGCTGGGCAGTTACCTGAAGCTTGGAAGGGGAGAGGCCGCTGGAGGCGGACGGGAGCGCCAGTCCATCCTGGCGGACGCCGTGGAGGCCCTGCTGGCGGCGGTGTATCTGGACGGGGGGATGGAGCCTGCGCGGGAGCTGATTTATCGTGTGCTCCTCAGCCGCGCTCCCGCTGCGGAGGAGCGGAAGGACTACAAGACCACCTTGCAGGAGGTGGTCCAGCGCAGGAGCGGGCAGGTACTGACCTACCACATGGTGTCCCAGAGCGGGCCGGACCACAACAAGACGTTTCTGTTCGAGGTGCGGCTCAATGATGAGCCCATCGGTCAGGGCGAGGGCCGCAGCAAGAAGGAGGCCGAACAGGCCGCCGCGAGAGACGCGCTCAGCCACATGCCCCTTACTTTTTCTTAAAAGAAAAAGTAAGCAAAAAGAATTTTACATTCGCTCTGCCAGCCGGCTGCGGGATGGAATGCTCTGCACGGTGACGGACTGCTGGCAGAGGCTCAGATGGCAAAGACGCTCCATGTCATTCTGAACGGAGCGAGGGAAGATTTTCCCCCGTTGCGTTCGGGATGACATCCTTTTTTCGTAAATTTCCCAAAAGAGGAAAGACCTTGCAAAAAACTGTGGAAAATCGCAAACGGTTATGCTATCATTAGGATAAGACTTTTTAAGGAGGCGACACTGTGTCCCTGTTGAATGCTTTGATTTTAGGTATCATTCAAGGAGTGGCGGAATTCCTGCCTATCTCCAGCTCCGGTCATCTGTCTATCGCCCAAAATCTGCTGGGCCTTGGCGTAGAGGGGGCGGATGACATATTTTTCGACGTACTGCTTCATTTGGGAACCCTGGCGGCGGTATTCATCGCCTACTGGGGCGATATCAAGGAGATGGCGCTGGAGTTTTTTCAGATGATCCGCGACACCATCGGCGGAGGAAGGGAGGGGCGGGTCTCGCCCGCAAGACGGATGATTTTGCTGATCGTGATGGGGACGCTGCCCCTGTTCCTCGTCCTGCCCGTCAAGAGATTTGTGGAGGGGTTATACAGCAACACCTTCTTTGTGGGAGGAGCGCTGTTGGTGACAGGGTTGATGCTGTACTTCTGCGATCGCTTGCAGCGGGGACGGAAGACCGAGCGGAACGCCGCTCTGGCTGACGTGCTGGTGGTGGGCGTGGGGCAGGCCATCGCCACCTGTCCCGGCATCTCCCGCTCCGGTATGACCATCTGCGCGGGCTGCTTCTGCGGGTTTGAGCGGAAATTCGCGGTGCGCTTCGCGTTCCTGCTGTCCATCCCCGCTGTGCTGGGAGCCAACATTTTACAGATCAAGGACGTGGCGGAGGCCGGCGTTGATGTGAAGCTGCTGCCTGTCTACATTGTGGGCGTGGTTGTGGCTGGGGTGAGCGGTTACTTCTCCATCCGGCTGGTACGTATGGTGGCGGACAAGGGCAGATTCGGTGCGTTCGCTTATTACTGCTGCGCCGCCGGGTCCGTTACTGTGATCCTGAGTCTGCTGAAGTTCTTTAACCTGCTTTGGTTCAAGGCTGCGGCCTGATGGGTATTACATAGGAGGAGAGAGACAATGGCAAAAGAACTTTGGGACGCTTACGACCGGGAAGGGAACCTGTTGGGGTTTGATCTGGTGCGCGGGGAGCCCGTTCCGAAAAACGTATATCATCTGGTTGTGGAGGTTTTAGCCGTGACCGCCGACGGCCGGGCGCTGATTACCAAGCGGCATCCGGATAAGGGGTGGGGCAGCTGCTGGGAATACACCGGCGGATCGATAGTAAAAGGGGAGACGCCTGTGGAGGGCGCACTGCGGGAGCTGCGGGAGGAAACCGGGATCGCTGTGTCCGCCGGGGACCTGCATCCTGTCTATGCGGGCATCTGGCCGGAGGCCTGCGGGATGGGCTCCGCCATTTATCACAGCTTTGTGGTGTTCTTCGACCCATCCGTGCAGACCATACGCCTCCAGGAGGGCGAGACTGTTGACTATAAGCTGCTGTCCTATGAGGAATTCAAGCAGGTCTTGATGGAGGACAGCTTTGTGGACGTCGTTCGCCGCCGCTTTCTGGAACATCAGGCGGACTTTGACCGGATTATTGCGGAGCATTTCAAATAAAGAGGGAGAACCATGGCAACAACACAAAGGAAAACCACATCCGGCGGAAGGGGCGGGAGCCGGGCCGCCAGTTCACGGAGCGGGTCACGTTCCGGGAGCGGGTCCAGATCCCGGGCCTCCGCCGCGAAAAACAAAAAGCAGCCCATCCGCCGGGAGGTCGGCGGGATGGTGCTGCTGCTGGCCGCGCTGATTGTGCTGGTCAGCTTCTTCACCGGGGACGGGTGGCTCATCAACCTGCTCCCCAAGACCTTCAAGGGACTGTTCGGCATAGGGTATTATCTGATGGTCCCCGCGCTGGCGGCGGCGGCCTGGGCGCTGCTGACCCACCGGGGACGGCCTGTGGCGCTGCGGGTGGCCTGCGCGCTGCTGGCGCCCTACCTCTTCAGCGGAATATGGCACATGCTGTTCTGCAAGCTGGATCTGAGCGACGCGGCGACGCTGTTCCCCACTCTGTGGGAGACCGGCTTTACACTGGAGTCCGGCGGCGTCCTCTCCGGAGGCACCGCGCACGGGTTTATGGCTGTACTGGGGAAACCGGCGTCGGTGATTGTGTTCATTGTGCTGCTGGCAACGCTGCTGATGGTGGTGTTTCAGGTGACTCCGGCTGTGCTGCTGGAGATGTGGCGGGAGCGGATGGCCTATGATGAGGAGGATTATGAGGACTATGACCCGCCTGCGGAGAAGCCTAAGAGACGCGCTGCGCCTCCCAGACAGGCGGCGTCCGCCAAGACCCGGGCGGCAATTGATATTCCCTTGGACGATACGCCCCTTGGCGGCGTCAGACCCGCCTCAGCGGAGGATGCCATCCAGGGGAGTCCGAAGAAAAAGAATTTCTTCCAGCCCCGTGAGCAGGAGCGGCTGACGCCGGCTGACGTGGCTGCCGCCCATCAGGAGGAGGTCCTTGTTCAGACGCCTGAGCCGGAGCTGGCAGTCCGTACCACGCCGCCTGTGACGCAGCCTGCTCCGGAACCGGAGCCTGATTTCATGCTGGAGCCGGAGCCGGCTGAGGAGCCTGTTTTTGAACCTGCGCCTGCGCCTGAGCCAGACCCGGAGCCTGCGCCGGTTCCCGCGCCCGCGCCTGCGTCCGAGCGGAAGAAGAAGGGCGCGGAGACCCAGGAGGCCGCCGCGCAGGTGGCGGCGGAGATTGCCGACGGCATGGCCAGCGGGACGGACGATTACGCCTATCCGTCCATCGCCCTGCTTGACCAGAATATCCAGGAAAACTACGTTGAGGCCGGAGCGGAGCTGCGCTCCACCGCCCAGCGTCTGGCGGACACCCTGGGCAGCTTCGGCGTGGACGCCGCGCCTGGGGATGTGATTCGGGGTCCGGCCATTACGCAGTATGAATTCACCCTTGCGCAGGGAGTGAAGCTGAGCAAGATCACCAATCTGGCGGATGACATCGCTCTCGCCTTGGGAGCCAGCGGCGTGCGCATTGCGCCGATTCCGGACAAGAGCTCCGTGGTGGGCATCGAGGTGCCTAACCGGACGGTCAGCCCGGTCCTGATCCGGGACGTCATTGAGTCCAGGGCCTTTGTGAACCATAAGTCCCAGGTGGCCTTTGCTGTGGGCCGGGACATCAACAACCGGGATATCGTGGGGGATATCGCCAAGCTGCCGCACCTGCTGATTGCCGGTACGACAGGCTCCGGTAAGTCGGTATGTACCAACTCGCTGATTGTCAGCCTGCTCTATAAGTCCAGTCCGGAGGACGTGCGCTTCATTATGGTGGACCCCAAGATGGTGGAGCTCGCGCCCTACAATGGCATTCCGCACCTGCTTATCCCGGTGGTCACTGACCCCAAGAAGGCCGCCGGCGCTCTGCAGTGGGCGGTGTATGAGATGCTCAAGCGGTACAAGACCTTTTCCGAGCTGGGCGTGAAGAAGCTGGAGGAGTACAACGCCCTGGCCGCTCAGCGGGAAGAGGTGTCCCACATGGCTTCGGTGGTGGTGGTCATCGACGAGCTGGCGGACCTGATGACGGAGGCCGCCAAGGAGGTGGAGGAATCCATCTGCCGTGTGGCCCAGATGGGCCGAGCCGCCGGAATTCATCTGGTAATCGCGACCCAGAGCCCCCGCGCCGACGTGATTACCGGCCTCATGAAGGCCAACATCCCCAGCCGGATCGCGTTCGCGGTGAAGGACGCCATCAACTCCCGGATCATCCTGGACAGCACCGGCGCGGAAAAGCTGGTGGGACGGGGAGACATGCTCTATGCGCCCATCGGCAGCAGCAAGCCGCTGCGGGTTCAGGGCTGCTACATCACGCCGGAGGAGATCGAGCGGGTGGTCAGGAGCGTCAAGTCCGCCGGTGAGACGCAATACTCTGACGAGGTCATGCAGAAGATTGAGGAGAACGTCCAGGAGAAGGAGCGGAAAAATGGGTCTCCGGCTTCTGTTGAGGATGACAGGGGCCAGGACGCCGACGATGAGCTGCTGCCCGCCGCCGTGGAGGTCATTCTGGAGACAGGACAGGCTTCCGTGTCCATGCTCCAGCGGCGGCTGAAGCTGGGCTACTCCCGTGCCGCCCGGCTGGTGGACCAGATGGAGCAGAAGGGCTATGTGGGGCCCTTTGAGGGCTCCAAGCCCCGGCAGCTTCTGATTACCAGGGCCAGATGGCAGGAGATCAGGATGGGCGGTTCGTCTGCGGCCGGTGAGGGCGCTGAGCTGCAGGCGGACACGCCATGGGATGATGAGGAAATATGAGAAATGGTGGTTGCTATTGACGGTCCGGACCGGCGGGAAGCCATTGCGCGCCAGGTCCTGGAGGCGCTGCCGGACTGGTTCGGCAGCGCGGAGAGCAGGGAGGCGTATATCCGTGGGAGCCGCGTCCAGCCCTTTTGGGCGGATGTGGAGGACAGTGTGGCCCGTGGGTTTCTGGCATTGAAAGAGACCAGCCCCTATACGGCGGAGCTGGCCGTCATGGGTGTGCTGCCGGAATACCACCGGCAGGGCGTTGGGCGGGCGCTGTTTGAGGCGTTCCGGCGGTATGCCGGGGCCAAGGGGTATGCGTTCCTGCAGGTGAAGACTGTGCGGGAGGGCTGCTATGCAGCCTATGACCAAACCAACGCGTTCTATCGAAGCCTGGGGTTCCGGGAGCTGGAATGCTTTCCCACGCTGTGGGACGCGTGGAACCCCTGTCAGATTTATGTGATGACAGTTTAAAAAGGAGAAATGTAATGAGACACAAGGATACCGCCGTCTTGCGGGAATTTTTGAAGGGCTACCGCGGGATAGAGGAGAGCGAGGTCCATCCCACCGACCAGCAGGAGCGTCTGCCGATGCCGCCTATGGAGGTCCGGCGGGGCGGGGAGGAGGTTGAGCTGCCGGAGCGGGATATGTCCTCCCTGACGGTTCTGCTGGAAAACCGGTGCAGCCGGAGGAAGTATGGCGGAAGTCCCCTGACCCTTGCGGAGCTGTCCTTTCTGCTGTGGGCGGCTCAGGGAGTGAAGGCGGTGAATGAGTACCGCACTCTGCGCACCGCCCCCTCCGGCGGGGCGAGGCATCCGTTGGAGCTGTACGCCTTTGTCAACCATGTGGTGGGCCTGAATCCGGGGCTGTACCACTATCTGGCCCTGGAGAACAGGCTGGAGCGGCTGGGATGCCGGACAGATCAGGCTGGTCAGTTGACCTGTGCCCTGGCAGGGCAGACGTTCGCTGGAACCGCTCCGGTGTGTCTGGTGTGGACGGCAGTGCCTTACCGCAGCGAATGGCGGTATGACAATATGGCGCATAAGGATATCCTGCTGGACGCGGGACATTCCTGCCAGAATGTGTATCTGGCCTGCGAGGAATTGAAGCTCGGTTGCTGCGCGCTGGCCGCCTACGACCAGGAGGCGATGGATGAGCTGCTGGGGCTGCCGTCCGTGCAGACGGACGACAAGGCGGCGGAACTCGCCGTCTATGCCTGCTGTGTGGGGCGGCCTGAGTAAGAGGCATCCGTCCAGGAGGAGCTATGCGGGAATTCACCATCGGAAAAAATGACGCGGGGCAGAGGCTGGACCGGTTCCTCTCAAAGGCCATGCCGCTGCTGCCTCCGGCGCTGCTGCAAAAGTATATCCGCATTAAGCGGGTAAAGTGCAACGGCGGCAGGTGCCAGCGGGACCAGCGGCTGCAGGAGGGGGATGTACTGAGCCTTTATATCAACGACGAGTTTTTTGAGCAGCCCAGGGAAGACAATCTGTTTCTCACCCTCTTCCAGCCAAAGCTGGACATCCTTTACGAGGATGAAAATATCCTTCTGGTGGACAAACGGCCTGGTCTGGTGGTCCATGCCGACGAGACGGAGAAGGTGAATACCCTCATCAATCATATCCAGGCGTATCTCTACCAGAAGCGGGAGTGGAATCCCAAGTGGGAGAATGCGTTTGCGCCGGCCCTGTGCAACCGCATTGACCGGAATACCGGCGGCATCGTCATCGCCGCGAAGAACGCGGAGGCGCTGCGGATTCTTACCGCCAAGATCAGGGACCGGGAGATCACAAAAAAGTATCTCTGCGTTACCCTGGGCAGGATGACGCCGCCGGAGGGGAAGCTGGAGCGCTTTTTGTTGAAGGACGAGGGGAAGAAGCTGGTGTCGGTGTACCGCCGTCCTGTTCCAGGGGGCAAATCCGCCGTTACGCGCTACCGGACGCTGGAAACGCGGGGGGAGTTGAGTTTGACGGAGGCGGAGCTGCTGACGGGACGCACCCATCAGATCAGGGCGTCCTTTGCTGGCGAGGGACATCCGCTGTTGGGGGATGGCAAGTATGGGAAAGGGGAGGCTAACCGCCGTTATGGCGAGACCCGTCAGGCGCTTTATAGTTATTATCTCCGCTTTGATTTTCAGACGGAGGCGGGACTGTTGGAGTATTTAAAGGGGAAAGAATTCCGGGTTCAAACAATCCCCTTTGTGGAGAAATATTTTTATAAAAGTCCCTTTTACCCTTCGTGTTGATGGAGCCGGACTCTGGTAATTTCGCCTGTGGCAGATTCAGCCCGAAACAGCCTGCAAATCAGCCATCGCGCGAAAACACTTCAGATGAATACAGCGCCCCCCTCCTGACTGCCAGGAGGGGGGCATCTGAAGGGCCGCATGTGTGGGCAGCCGCTCCGCCTGTCGAAGCGGACGGCAGCGGTTCAGAACAGGCAGACCGTCGCCATGGGCGCAGAACCCAATCCAACATAAGGTATCGCACTTCGTGCGATGCCGGCCAATTCGCCCTGCAAGGGCGGCGTCTTTTGGGTTCCTTTTTCCACGCAGAAAAAGGAACCCGCGCTGGGACGAAGTCCCCCCGTCCCCGCCGCCAAAGGCGGCAAAGCCCAGAGTCTTACAGCCTGGCATACCGCTCAAAGAACCGGAACGTCAGAGGCCACGCAGCCCCCGCAACCAATACCATGATAAAATACCGCACGGCATGGGCGGCCTCGTGGCCGCCAAAGGCTGCCAGCAGAGGAGCCTTCAACAGGCTCTTCACCAGCACCACCAGCGCAAGTCCGGCGGCCAGCTTGACGGCTTGCCCCCACCAGGGGGCTCGGTTGGGGAACTGGATCAACCTGTCATCCAGAATGCTGACAACCAGCATCCCGGCCACCGCGCCAGCCATGGAGTAGGCGTTCTTAGCGGCCTCCGCCAGATTGGCGGCGTCGATGTCCGCCGGAAAAGGAAAGAACTCCATGAAGCCCACAAAGGCCAGACTGAACGCCAGCATTCCGCCGATGATTGCATAGATCCGGTTGGGAAACCACAGGGTGCTTTCCACCAGCGGATAGAGGACGAACACCAGTACCGTCGCCGCAACCAGGGATACGCCTACATCCGCCGGGGTGTGGACACCTAAGTACATCCGGGAGATGGATACCAGGACCAGGATTACGATGCAGACAATCCGCAGCCACAGATGCCCGGTGAACCGGGCCACGCCGCCGAAAAAGCCAGCTGCGGTCTGCGTGTGCCCGCTGGGGAAGCTGTACCCGGCGGCCCCCGCCTTCGCGGAGCCCACGATCGTGAAATTGGGGTCCTTCACCCAGGGCCGGGGGACACGGCAGACAATTTTCAGCCACTGATTGAGCAGAACGCCGGCAAATCCCACAGACAGCAGGTAGTACCCGCGCCGCTTGTCCACACACCAGAACATGAACAGCGCGCCCACCATGAAAAAGGTCTCCTCGCCCAGGTGAGTGACCAGGGACATGATGATGTTCAGCGCCGGGCTGCGGATGGATTCAAACCAGTATAGCAGTTCCATTGGAGAGTCCTCCTTTTGAACGTTCGGGATGTCTCCATTATAATCCAGCCGGGGCGGAGAAGCAAGACGAAACACGATGTTTTTTTCAAATGGGCAGGGATACTTGATGAGCGGCCAGAGCAACAGACAGTGCGGAGATATGGGCCAGAGTGTTTAAACTGGCAGCACTGTTGGCGCTGCGAACCCAAAGACGCTCCTGTCCGGAGGCTTTGAAGCGGGAATTATATTTTTCACACTTGGTCCGCGCAGGGAATAGGTTCTCTTGATGGAAAAACAGCTGCAGTTAATGGAAAGCCTGTAGTCAGAGGGGATCGACTTGTGTTTTGTGCAGCCTCTGTTTTTTCTTTCTGTTGTTCCAGTTTTTGTGGTTAGAGGGACAGAGGCCGGTTTTGGCCATGGCCGCTTTCCCTTGCTATTTCTCTCTTTTGGGCGCTTTTCTCATGGCTGAGAAGCGAATTAGTTGCGAGGTAATAAAATGAGCGTGTATTTTTATGGCTGTATCACGATGGACGGATATCTGGCGGATCAAAACCACGGCCTGGACTGGCTGAACCTGACAGGCGGCGTGGAGGACACCGGATACGAGGATTTCTACCGGCGTATGGATATTACCATCATGGGCAGACGTACTTTTCAGGCAATCGGAAGTTCAGGGGACGCAGAGAAGATTTATCCGACGACCCGCAATTATGTATTTACCCATTCGAAAACCTTGCCAGGGAAGGGGGTTGAGCCTATCAGCGGCGACGCGGCGGCATTCGTGAGTCAGCTTGGCAGGGAGAAAAATATCTGGATCATTGGGGGAAATACCATATTGGCTCCGCTGCTGGAGCAGGATATGGTGGACCATATGTTCATCCAGATTGCGCCTGTGCTGCTGGGGGAGGGGATTCCCTTGTTTACCCAGAAGGAGCGGCTGAGACGCTTCCGGCTGGAGCGGGTCAACCGGTATGGTCAGTTTGCGGAGATGGTCTACAGTAAGCTGTGAGACTGCCGGGGAAGTTCCGGTTCCGGAAAATGGAGCTGCGCCCTGGGGGTATCAAATGGACTTCCGTGATGAAACTTTCTGAAACATTTTCAACAGGGATTGCATTTCCCGCAAAAACCGTATATAATAAAAATAATGCCCCCAAGGGGGCGTAAATCCAATAGAAAAAAGGAACATCATGACATTTCAACAACTGAACCTGATGCCCCAGCTGCTCCAGGCGGTAGACGAGCTGGGGTATACCGCGCCCTCGCCCATCCAGGCCCAGGCGATCCCACCGGTGCTCAAGGGCAGGGACCTGATTGGCTGCGCACAGACCGGAACCGGCAAGACCGCCGCCTTTGCCATCCCGATTCTCCAGAGGATCCATGGGCGGGTGAACAAAAAGCATACCCCCATCCGCGCCCTGGTCCTTACGCCAACCCGCGAGCTGGCCCTCCAGATCAAGGAGAGCTTCGACCAGTATGGCAAATACCTGAACGTCCGCCACACCGTCATCTTCGGGGGCGTGGGTCAGGCGCCGCAGGTGGAGGCCCTGCAAAAGGGCGTGGATGTCCTGGTTGCCACACCGGGACGGCTCAACGATCTCTGCAATCAGGGTTTCATTGACCTGAGCGGGATAGAGGCGTTTGTTCTGGATGAGGCGGACCGGATGCTGGACATGGGATTTATCCACGACGTGCGCAAGGTGATTGCCCGGCTGCCGGAGAAGCGGCAGACCCTGCTATTCTCCGCTACTATGCCCCAGGAAATAGCGGATCTGTCCCGGAAAATTCTGAACGATCCTGTCTGCGTGGAGGTGACGCCACAGTCCTCCACGGCGGAGGCCATTGAGCAGCGCCTCTATAAAGTGGACAAGGGCAATAAAAAGCTGCTGCTCCAGCATGTCCTTCAGGATGAGAGCCTGGACAGCGTGCTGGTGTTCACCAATACCAAGCATGGGGCGGACCGTGTGGTGAAGGAGTTGGGCCGGGCGGGAATCGCCGCCATGGCGATTCATGGCAACAAGGGCCAGACTGCCCGTATCAAGGCGCTGGACAGCTTCAAGAGCGGGGCTATCCGTGTGCTGGTGGCGACTGATATCGCCGCCAGGGGCATTGACGTCAACGAACTGGCGGCAGTGGTGAACTATGAGCTGCCCAATGTGCCGGAGACCTACGTCCACCGCATTGGCCGGACCGGCCGCGCGGGCCGGGGCGGGGTGGCAGTCAGCTTCTGTAATTTTGATGAGCTGGCCTATCTCAAGGACATCGAAAAGCTGATAAAGAAGAAGGTCCCTGTGGTGGAGGACCACCCCTGGCCGATGGAGATTTTTGAGGCCACGCCCAAGAAGCAGCGGGAGCCCAGACCGCCCCGTGCGGAGCGTCAGCCGCAGATCCGGCAGCATAAGAACAAGCCTGCGCAGGAGCTGCCGGTGATTGTGAAGCCGTTGTCCCCGCCGCCGAAGCCTTTGGCGGAGAAGCCTCTGCCAAAGCCGCAGCCCAAAGCTGCCAGACCTGCGCCGAAACCCAGGCCCGCCGTCAGAACGGCGGCGCCCCACCTGGAGCCGATTCAGATGGAGGAGCCTGTCATCTATAAGGTGGAGCGTCCCAAGGCGGTCTTTCCGCCGGAGCCTATGAAGACGGTCATGCGCCGGATCACTTCTGAGCCGCCCCGGATGGGACGGGTGGTGGCCTTTGCCGACGGACGCCGGGGCGGGAATCGAAACCGGACCCGGGGAAAAGCAAAATAAATTCAGGAGGAACAAGTTATGGAGCGTATTGCGAGCTTTCAGGTGGACCACAATAAGCTGGCGCCGGGGATGTACCTCTCTCGCAGGGACGGAGAGGTGACCACACTGGACCTCCGCTTCAAGAAGCCCAATACCGGCGACCTGCTGACCAACGCCGAGATGCATTCGGTGGAGCATATTATCGCCACCCTGCTGCGCAACGGGCGGGCCAGGGACGCGATTATTTACTTCGGCCCGATGGGCTGCCAGACCGGCTTTTATCTGCTCTTTGACAGCCGCAGGCTGTCCGACCGTGAAGCGGTGGAGCTGGTAAAGGAAACCTTCGCCGCAGGAGCCGCCTTCAATGGACCTATGCCTGGAAAGAGCGCGGCGGAATGCGGGAATTATATCAATCTGGATGTGGAGCTGGCGAAGGCGCAGTGCGCTTACTACAGCGGGGTCATCCGTGATTGGACGGAAGACAGGCTGGCATACTGATGTTTCAGTTCATGGACCGGTTTGACCGGCTTGACGGCGGTGAGATGACCCTGCGGATTATTGAGAAGAATCCAGGCAATACCGAGCAGATACCGTTTTATTATTACGACATCCTGGTGGACGGCGTCCCGGTGGGCCGCATCAGCATCCGGATCGGGGAGAACTTTCACTCCTACTACAACGGGCATATCGGCTATGAGGTCTTTCCGGAGCATCAGGGACATGGCTATGCCGCCAAAGCCTGCGGGCTTGTGCTGGAGGTGGCCCGGGTCCATGGAATGAGCAGACTGTATCTCACCTGCGGCGCGAGCAACGTTGCCTCATACCGGACAATCGAAAAGCTGGGAGCGCGGCTGCTGGAGGTCTGTCCGGTCCCGGAGACCTATTTCGGCTGGTACGAGGACATTGAGGACCACCGCGTTTACCAATTGGAGCTGTAGCGGCGCGCTGCGGCAAGCGAGGGAGGAACCCTGATGGCAACATCATTTATCGACAAGGCAAGAATCATGGTGAAAGCCGGCGCGGGCGGGAACGGCTGCGTCTCCTTTCACCGTGAGAAGTATATCGCCGCAGGCGGCCCCGACGGCGGCGACGGCGGCGCGGGCGGGAATATCATCCTGCAAGTGGACGACAACCTGTCCACCCTGATGGATTTTCGCTACAAGCGCAAGTATGTGGCGGAGAACGGCGTGGACGGCATGGGCCAGCGCAAAAGCGGCAAGGACGGCAAGTCCCTGGTCATCCGCGTCCCGCGTGGCACCCTGGTCAGAGACCTGGAGACCAACGAGATCATCCAGGACATGTCCGGCGACGAGCCCTTCGTCCTCTGCCGGGGCGGCAAGGGAGGCTGGGGCAACACCCACTTCACCACGCCCACCCGGCAGGCTCCCCGGTTCGCTAAGAGCGGGCTGCCGGGGGAGAGCCTGGAGGTGGTGCTGGAGCTGAAGCTGCTGGCGGACGTGGGGCTGATTGGCTTCCCCAATGTGGGAAAATCCACCCTGCTCAGCGTAGTCAGCCGGGCCAACCCCAAGATTGCCAACTACCATTTTACTACGCTCTATCCCAATCTGGGCGTGGTGTACGTGGACGGCGGGACCAGTTTTGTCATGGCGGACATCCCTGGTATTATCGAGGGGGCCAGCGAGGGAGCAGGGCTGGGCTATGATTTTCTGCGGCACATTGACCGCTGCCGTCTGCTGGTTCATGTGGTGGACGTCTCTGGCAGCGAGGGCAGGGACCCGGCGGCGGACTTTGACGCCATCAACCTGGAGCTGAAGCAGTACAGCCCGGAGCTGGCGGAGCGGCCTCAGATCGTAGCCGCCAACAAGGCCGATATCATGGAGGACAGCAGCCTTTTGGAGGCTCTGAAGGCCCATGTAGAGGCGAAGGGATATCCCCTTTACACCATCTCTGCCGCAGCGCATCGAGGGACAAAGGAACTGGTTTATGCGGTAGCGAACCGGCTCAGGGAGCTGCCTCCGGTGGCGGTGTACGCGCCAGAGTACGTCAAGCGCCCGCCCAAGGTGGATATGAGCCAGCCGCTGGAGATCACCGTGGAGGATAACGTCTATCTGGTGGAGGGGCCCTGGCTCCAGAGGCTTATTGCCAACACCAACTTCGGAGATTACGAGAGCCGCAACTGGTTTGACCGGATGCTGCGGGAGAGCGGCCTTTTTGACCGCCTGGAGGCCATGGGCATCCGGGACGGCGATCTGGTCAGCATGTACGATCTGGAATTTGAATATCAGCGCTGAGGATTTGGTTTCTGTGGGCTTTCGGTACTTTACCGGAGGCCCACAAAATTTTTCCTTGCCATGTGAAATTGCTTTTGATATAATCCATCCAAAAGGAGATGAAAGTATGCTCAATACGATTTTATTTGATCTGGACGGGACCCTGGCTCCCTTCGCTCAGGATGAATTTGTCCATACCTATTTCAAAGCTCTGGTCAAGCGTGTAGTCCCAATGGGTTACGACGGGGAAAAGCTGGTGGCGGCGTTGTGGAAGGGCGTGGACGCCATGGTGAAGAACGGCGGCAGCCAGACCAACCGCCAATGCTTCTGGTCGGTCTTTGCCCAGGAGCTGGGCATCCAGGCGCTGGCGCTGGAAAGTATCCTGAACGATTTTTACGCCAACGAGTTTGACGCGGCGCGGTCCGCGCTGAAGGAGGAGGTGGACCGTGGACCGCTGATCCGGGGGCTGCGGGAGAAGGGGTACACCCTGGTGCTGGCAACCAATCCTGTT
Source organism: Oscillospiraceae bacterium (assembly GCA_022800525.1). Lineage (GTDB taxonomy): Bacteria > Bacillota > Clostridia > Oscillospirales > Oscillospiraceae > Pelethomonas. Next base: position 54,548 of record JAAWQM010000002.1, on the reverse strand, counting down.
TTTCCGGCGGTGGCGGTGGAGACGAGGCTGCATTGGGTGGGGCTTGCCAGCGCGGATTTTGACTGCGTGACCACCTATGAGAACTGCCGCCGCAGCAAGCCCAATCCCGATTACTATTGGGACATCCTGGAGAAGATCGGGAAGCGGGGGGAGGAGTGCCTGATGGCCGGCAACAATCCTGTGGACGACATGGCCGCCCTGGAGGCGGGGATGTCGGTCTATCTGGTCACCGACTGCCTGGAGAACCCCGGCGGCATGCCGGTGGAGAATTATCCCCATGGTTCCTTTCGGATGCTGGAGGCTTCGCTGGAAAAACTGCCGGAGATATGAATCAGAGGAGAAAATATGAGATTGGAGAAAATGGCGCTGTTTTTTGAGAACAGGCTTGCAGGCTATGATGAACATATGAGGGCTGATATTGAGGGTGCAGGGGAGTTCTACAAATTTACAGCGGCGCAATTGCCTTCCGCAGCAGATGGCGCGGTGCTGGATTTGGGCTGCGGAACGGGACTTGAACTGGAGGAATATCTTGCGCTGAATCCTTCCGTGCGCGTTACGGGAATTGATTTATCCAATGGGATGCTCGCTGCGCTGAAAAACAAATTTCCTGATAAAGGGCTGGAGCTGATATGCGGTTCCTATTTTGACGTACCCTTTGGATATGACCGGTTTGACGCTGCGGTTTCCGTTGAATCGCTTCACCACTTTACATTTGAGCGGAAGCTGTCTCTTTATAAAAAGCTCTTCGCTTCTCTGAAAGCGGACGGATATTTTATCCTCACGGATTATTTTGCGGAAAGCGAAGCGCTTGAACGGGAATACTTTGAACATCTCCAACAGCTCAAATCAGAGCAGGGCATTTCTGACGGTGAGTTTTATCATTATGATACGCCCCTTACGGTTGAGCATGAAATGCAGGCTTTGCAATTGGCTGGCTTTTCAAGGTGTGAAACGCTGAAAAACTGGGGGGCGACCTATACGGTCAAGGCCGTCCGGTAAATGAAAATTTTCCCGTTCACCCCCTTGCGTTTTCCATCAGCATTTTGTATAATTCAATATGTCCATTTTGGGGCAAGACAGAAAATTTTTAGTAAGGAGCGTGACGACATGACCGAGGAAAGCAAGACCCCTATCACCGAGGAGGGTAAACATTTTATCCATCAGTTCATCGACGAGGACATCGCAGAGGGGGGGCGGTTCCAGGGCATGACCGTCCATACCCGGTTCCCGCCGGAGCCAAACGGCTACCTGCACATCGGGCACTGCAAGGCCCTGTGCATCAACTTCAGCACCGCCGAGAAGTACGGCGGCCTGTGCAACCTGCGTATGGATGACACCAATCCCGCCAAAGAAGACGTGGAATATGTGGAGGCCATCCAGGAGGACATCCACTGGCTGGGCTTCGACTGGGGAGACCGCTTCTTTTACGGCAGCGATTACTTTGAAAAGACCTATGAGCTGGCGGAGGCGCTCATTCAAAAGGGACTGGCCTACGTCTGCCAGCTCTCGCCGGAGGAGTTCAAGGAGTACAGGGGCGATGTGAACACCCCCGCGCGCTCCCCGTGGCGGGACCGTCCTGCGGAGGAGAGTTTGGACCTGTTCCGCCGGATGCGGGCGGGGGAGTTTCCCAACGGGGCCATGACGCTGCGGGCCAAGATCGACCTGACCAGCGGGAACTTCAATATGCGCGACCCGGTCATCTACCGGATCAATCACGCTCACCATCACCGCCAGGGGGACAAGTGGTGCATCTATCCCATGTATGACTTCGCCCACCCCATCCAGGACGCGCTGGAGGGGATTACCCACTCGCTGTGTTCCCTGGAGTTTGAGGCCCACCGGCCCCTGTACGACTGGGTGGTCAACAACTGTGATCTGCCTGCCAGGCCCCGGCAGATCGAGTTTGCCCGCCTGGGCATCAACTACACTGTCATGAGCAAGCGGAAGCTGCGGAAGCTGGTGGAGGACGGCAGGGTCTCCGGCTGGGACGATCCCCGGATGCCAACCCTCTGCGGCCTGCGCCGAAGAGGCTACACCCCCGCTTCCATCCGCAATTTCTGTGAGCGCATCGGCGTGGCGAAGGCCACCAGCACGGTGGAATTTGCCTTTCTGGAGCACTGCCTGCGGGAGGACCTGAACGAGACCGCGCAGCGCGTTATGGCGGTGGTGCATCCGGTGAAGCTGACCATCACCAACTACCCCGAGGGCCAGAGCGAGACCTTTGAGGTGGAGAACAACCCCAACCGTCCCGAGGACGGAAATCGGGCGATTACCTTCTCCCGTGAGCTGTATGTAGAGGCGGAGGACTTTCTTGAGATTCCTGTACCCAAGTACAAGCGTCTGTTTCCCGGCGGTCCGGAGTGCCGGCTCAAGGGCGCGTATCTCATCACCTGTACTGGATGCAGGAAGGACGAAAACGGCAATATCGTTGAAATCCTGGCGACCTATGACCCCGACAGCCGGGGCGGCAATCCCGCCGACGGACGTAAGGTGAAGGGCGCGACCATCCACTGGGTGGACGCCGCCACAGCGGTGGACGCGGAGTGCCGTCTGTATGACAGCTTGTTCACCGATCCCGCCCCGGACGCCGCCGACAAGGATTTCCTGGAGTGCCTGAACCCTGATTCCCTGGAGGTTGTTTTCGGCTGCAAGGTGGAGGCCGGACTTGCGGAGGCGACAGCCCCTGCCAGCTTCCAGTTTATGCGTGTGGGCTACTTCTGCCTGGACAGCAAGGACAGTAAGCCGGGACATCTGGTGTTCAACCGCAGCGTGGGCTTGAAGGACAGTTTCAAGTTTTGAGAATTGAGGAGGAAAAACGATGGAACTGATGAAACGGAAGGACGTCCCGACAGAATTGACCTGGGATTTGACCGCCATTTACGATGATGAGGCAAAGCTGACTTCTGATATCGAAAAAATCCGCCGGCTGACGGATGAGATCGAGCGGGACTGCAAGGGCAAGCTGACCTCTGCGGAGGCCATTCAGGCGTGTCTGGACAAGTACCGTGAGCTGGAGGAGCTGCGGATTTCCGCAGGAAATTACTGCAATTTGGCGGCGTCTGTGGACTATGGCGACGCTGCGCTTCAGGAGCGGGACGAGGCGTTCGCCCGTCTGGACGCGCAGGTCTCCAGCCGCCTGAGCTTCATCGACAGTGAGATCATTGAACAGGATGAAGCCCTGCTGCGGGAAGCCGCCGCCCAGGGCGGACCCAACCAGCCTTACCTGGAGGACCTGCTGCGGCAGAAGCCTTACCAGCTCCAGCCGGAGACTGAACGGGTACTGGCGGCCCTGCGGCCCGCCATTGGCGCGCCCTATCAGATTTACAATATGGCTAAGCTGGCGGATATGAAGTTCCCCGCTTTCCAGGCCGGGGGAGAGGAGCATCCTTTGGGCTACTCTCTTTACGAGGACAACTACGCCCATGATCCCCGCACAGAGGTGCGGCGGGCCGCCTTTGACGCCTTTTCCCAAAAGCTGCGGGAGTACGGGAACGTCACCGCCGCCGCCTATCAGGCCAATGTGCAGGCGGAGAAGATTATTGCGGACCAGCGGGGCTACCAGTCCGTGTTTGACTATCTGCTCTTCTGGCAGAAGGTAGACCGGAGCATGTACGACCGTCAGATTGACCTCATTATGGAGAAGCTGGCTCCCCACATGCGGAAGTATGCCAAGCTGCTGCAAAAAATCCATGGTCTGGAAAAGATGACCTATGCGGACCTCAAGCTCCCGGTGGACCCAGGATATGTACCCCCGGTATCCATTGAAGAGTCGAAGAAGTATATTGTGGAAGGACTCTCCGTCATGGGGGAGGACTATCAGGAGATGGTCCGCGCCGCTTACCGGGAACGCTGGGTGGACTTCGCCCAGAATCAGGGCAAATCCACCGGCGGCTTCTGTGCCAGTCCCTACGGAAACCATTCCTATATCCTGCTGACCTGGCATGGGCAGATGAGCGACGTGTTCACGCTGGCCCACGAGCTGGGCCACGCGGGGCACTTCAAGCGGTGCAACGAGGCGCAGTCTGTTTTCGGCACCAACGTATCCAACTATTTTGTGGAGGCGCCCTCCACCATGAACGAGCTGCTGCTGGCTCACTACCTGCTGAAAACCAACCCGGACAAGCGGTTCCGCCGCTGGGTCCTCAGCAGCATGGTGGGGAACACCTACTACCACAACTTTGTCACCCACCTGTTGGAGGCGGCTTATCAGCGGGAGGTCTACAAGCTCGTGGACGCTGGAGTCGGCGTCCAGGCGGAGACGCTGAACCGGCTGATGAAGGAGACGCTGGAGAAGTTCTGGGGCGACGCCGTGGAGCTGACAGAGGGCGCGGAGCTGACCTGGATGCGCCAGCCGCACTATTACATGGGACTGTACTCCTACACCTACAGCGCGGGCCTGACGGTTGCGACCGCGGTCTGCAAGCGCATCGAGGCCGAGGGCCAGCCCGCTGTGGAGGACTGGAAGAAGGTTCTGGCGGCGGGCGGCACCAAGACGCCGCTGGAGCTGGCGCAGATGGCTGGGGTGGACATCTCTGCCGATGGACCTCTGCTGGATACCATTGATACTGTTGGCGGTTATATCGATGAGATCTGCCGGTTGACGGACGAGCTGTAAGAACTCTTTGACCAGTTAAAAATGTTGTTTTACTGAAAACGGATAATATCCCGCAGAAGGCTTTCTGAATGAAGCTTTCTGCGGTGATCGAACAGCAGAAGGAAACCGAAGCGGGAGCGTCCGGGGATAACCTGGGCGCTCCGTTCTCTTGATAGGCCCTCTGCTGGAGCGCACGTACTCATCACCTGCTACCATGCCGTATAAAAACAATTGATTGGCGGCTACGCGGGACACAGGCCGATATTCCATTGCGCCGGCCATGGAAGGATGTGATGTGACGGCCGTGGAGCTTGTGGGAAATAACCTGGAAATTTTAAGGCGAAACGCTGCCGGCTTGGAGAACATCACTTCTTATCAGGGTGACGCTGAGGACTTGAGCCTCTTTGCGGATAACAGCTTTGACGCGGTGCTTGTTCTGGGGCCGATGTATCATCTATTCGAGAAAGCGGAACAGCATAGAGCGCTGGACGAGGCGATTCGGGTATCAAAGCCGGGCGGCGTCATTATGGCGGCTTTTCTTTCCGTTTATTCAATCATGTACAAATTCCAGCTTGTTGGTAAAAATACCCTTGATAAATGTTCTCCCCTGAGATAAACCGTTGATTTAGGACATATGCTGATTTTTATACAGCAGACGGAGTATGAGTGGATGCCCAGCTTAAAGATGCCGGGCGGTATTGGCATTCTGCGCTGAGAAATGTCGAGTGCCTGCGGCGACAAAACCTTCCTTTTTCCTTCCGTATATTCTCCCATGGCAGGGGCAAAATCTTCATGTAAGTTTTGTCCAAGGAGGTCTATGGGATGCAGGGCAAGGTAGAGATCTGCGGGGTCAACACTTCGAAGCTGAAGGTATTGCGCAACGAGGAAACTATGGAGCTGCTGCGCCGGACAAAAGAGGGGGACAAGCAGGCGAGAGAGGAGCTTATCAGCGGCAATCTACGGCTGGTGCTGTCGGTGATTCAACGGTTCATGGGCCGGGGGGAGAACGCGGACGATCTGTTTCAGGTGGGATGCGTGGGGCTTATCAAGGCGATTGACAATTTTGATATTACCCAGCCGGTGCGGTTTTCAACCTACGGGGTGCCGATGATTGTGGGAGAGATCCGGCGGTACCTGCGGGACAACAGCGCCATTCGGGTCAGCCGCAGTATGCGGGACACTGCCTATAAGGTGATGCAGGCGCGGGAGCGTCTGATGAGCCAGACCCAGCGGGAGCCTACGGTAGAGCAGCTTGCGGAGGAGCTGGGTATCCCTCGGGAGGACGTGGTGTTTGCGATGGACGCCATTGTGGATCCGGTGAGCCTGTTTGAGCCGGTGTACTCCGACGGAGGCGATACGGTGTGCGTAATGGACCAGGTGAAGGATATCAAGAATACCGACGAGAAGTGGCTGGAGCAGATTGCATTGAAGGACGCGCTGGACCGGCTGGGAGAGCGGGAGCGGCATATACTGGCGCTGCGGTTTTATGAAGGCAAGACGCAGATGGAGGTTTCCGCCGAGGTAGGGATATCGCAGGCACAGGTCAGCCGTTTGGAGAAAAACGCGTTGAAGACGATCAAAAAGAATATTTAATAGGACAGCCACCTCCGGCATAGAATTTCTGTGAAGGGGGTGGCTGCCATGCAGTGCAGGATGGTGGAGCTTCGGTGTAAAGAGGTCATCAATATCTGCGACGGATGCCGTTTGGGGTATGTAGGAGATGTAGAGGTATTGATGCCGGAGGGCAGGGTGGCGGCATTGATTGTGCCGGGTCCGTGCCGGTTCTTTGGTTTGTTTGGCCGTGGGGAGGAGTATTATATCCCCTGGGAGTGCATCAAGCAGATCGGTGATGATATTATCCTGATTGATAAGCCGGTCCAGCGGAGGCCGCCCTATCAGAATAAACGGAAGAAAAAAGCGTCGTTCTTCTGATTTGCCGCCTCGGCGGCGGGGCGTTCTTTTCCCTCGTGGGAAAAGAACCAAAAGCACTCTCAAGGGGGCGGACCCCCTTGAGAAACCCCTGAATGGCGGGGGCATTGATTGGGCCTCCGACGATACCCTGCTTGCTTCTGTTCCGATACCTTCGTTGGTGCGCCAGTCTTCTGCGGCTGCCCATAGGTCCTGACGACAGATTACGCTGCTGCGCCGCTTCTGGAATTGGTCTGTATCCATCGCCAGAACCGCGGAGCATCGACGAGCGCCAAATGGTAGACGTATGCACTCCGGTGCAACAGCGAAGTTTGCCGGCAGGGCGTATCCGCAGGAGTATGGACTGCTGGCGACCCGGAGCGCCCCGCAGGATAATCAGTCTCCCATACCGTAGCGTAAACAAAACATAAAGTATCGCCCTTTGGGCGATGCTCAAGGGAGTCCAGAACCGCAGGTTCTGGCGCGTTTTTGGATACTTTTGCCGCGCGGCAAAAGTATCCGAGGGGTCCGGGGGCGAGAAGCCCCCGGGCTGAAGGACTCCCCTTGCCGCTGGAGGCGGCAAAAAACCTTTTTGGATAAGAAAGAAGAAAAAAGGTATTGAAATCATCGGAATATTGGGGTATACTATTCCCGCTGAAATGTATCCGGACGGCGCGGATGCGCCGCCTGAAACCAGAAAGAAAATTCGGAGGTAAATCCCATGGTCACCATTACAAAAGATACCATCATCGGCGACATTCTGGACATGGCCCCCCAGACCGCACCTATTTTCCTCTCCATCGGTATGCACTGCCTGGGCTGCCCCAGCAGCCGCGGCGAGACCGTCGAGCAGGCCTGCGCCGTCCACGGCGTGGATGTGGACAAGCTCCTGGAGGCCGTCAACACTGAGGCCAACAAGTAAACGAGACCAAGCTTCAGGGACTCATAGACTTTTCCTATGAGTCCCTCATTGAGTTTACCAGTCCGCGCCGGAAGGGAGGCGATACCGTGGCGGACATGCTGGAATCAGGCCCCCGTCTGCGCGCCATCGCCGCCCTTGTGCCGGAGGACTGCCAATGCCTCGCCGATATCGGTACCGACCACGGGTACATCCCGGTATCTCTCCTCCTGGAGGGAAAGATCCGCTGCGCTGTAGCCGCGGATATCGGAGCCCTGCCCCTGGAACATGCCCGCCGTACCGCCGCGCAGTACGGCATAACAGCGGGTCTGGACTTCCGGCTGGGGGACGGCCTGACTGTCCTTGGGCCGGGGGAGGCGGATACCATCGTTATCGCCGGAATGGGCGGCGACGCAATCACGGCGATACTGGCCGCCGCGCCCTGGAGCCGCGCGGGACCCCTGCTGCTGCTCCAGCCTATGAGCAAGGCTGAGTCTCTGCGTACATGGCTGCCGCTGAATGGATACGAAGTCCTGGCGGAGGAGCTGGTCCAGGACAAGGGGGTGCTGTACCCCATTCTGACGGTCCGGGGCGGGGAGATGCCGCCCGCCAGCGGCGCGCAGGCATGGGGCGGCTTCCTGCTGGAGCAAGACCCTTTGTGGGGAATGTATCTGGCGGATAAATTGCTTCGCCTTCGCCGGGCGGCGGCAGGGCTGGAAAAGGCCCGCGACCCCACGATGGCGGAAAAACGAAACAGACTGCTGGGCGTGATCGCGCAGCTGGAGAAAAAAGAAAGGGAGTGGGAAGATGCCGGCGCTGCTGGACGTTGAAAAGGCTCTGTGCCAGATGGCGCCCATGGAGCTTGCCATGGAAAGGGATAACGTTGGTTTCCTGGTCGGCAGACCGGACCGGGAGGCCTCCAAAATCCTGGTGGCCCTGGATATCACGGAGAATGTGGCGGAGGAGGCTGTGCGGATGGGAGCCAATCTGATTGTGGCCCACCATCCTGTGATGAACTGCGCCTGGAGCCCCGTGCAGAGTATCCGGAACGACAGGCTTCAAGGACGGCTGCTCCTCAAGCTCATTGAAAACGGCATTGCCGCCATCTGTATGCATACCAATCTGGACCGGGCCGGGGGCGGCGTCAACGACGCGCTGGCGGCGCGGCTGGGACTGAAGGATGTAGAGAAGCTGCCGGGAGGTGACGACATCCTCCGGATGGGCGGACTGCCGGGAGAGATGGCCCTGCCCGCTTTCCTGCAATGGGTGAAGGCGGCGATTAACCCTAATGGCATCCGTTTTGTGGATGGAGGCAAACCCGTCCGCCGCGTGGCGGTGGGCGGCGGAGCGTGCGGAGACTATTTCCGGGCGGCTGCGGAAAATGGCTGCGACGCTTTTGTCACCTCCGATGTGTCGTACCACGAGTTCATGGACGCTCAGGCGATGGGCCTGACGCTGGTTGACGCAGGGCACTTTCCGACAGAGGACGTGGTATGCCCTGTGCTGGTTGAATACCTGCGGGAAAAATTTCCGGGGCTGGCTGTTGAAAAGTCTGCTTCTCACCGTGAGGTCATACAGTATTATGTGTGATTTGCTTCTTTGCGGGAAAAGGATGGATAGGAAACTGAAATGCACTATGTCATAGCTGACCCGCATGGGGAATACGACCGCTACCGGCGGATGCTGGACTTGATCGGGTTTTCTGCCGGGGACACCCTGTATATCCTGGGGGACGTTGTGGACCGGGGCGGTATTGGGGGAATCGATATCCTACTGGACCTGATGGACCGTTCCAACGCAGTTATGCTGCTGGGCAACCACGAGGCGATGTGCCTCAAGGCCATTGACCAGCCGGACAACCAGCGGGCTGTCAGCCATTGGACGAGGAATGGCGGTCAGGTCACCCGCGACGCGCTCTTTCATCTGACTTCGGAGGAACGGGAGCGGACGCTGGATTTTCTCCGCTCTCTGCCGGACCATCTGGACCTGGAGCTGAACGGCAGAAGGTTTCACCTGGTCCACGGCTTTTCTGCGGATAACCCCCATGACCGGCTCTGGCTGCGGCCAGGACCGGATGCGGAGAGTCCCTTCGAGGACGGAAGGACTGTCATAGCGGGCCATACGCCGGTCTGTGAGCTGTGGGGCGCGGATCAGGCGGCGCGGTATCTGCGGGATCTGGAGGGCGGACATATCCGTATCTTCCATGGACATGGCTATGTAAATCTGGACTGCTCCTGCGGCTATCCGTTTCCTCAGCGCCGTATGGCCTGCCTGCGGCTGGAGGATATGGCGGAGTTTTATACTTGACGCCTTTAAAAATACACAATTCCATTGATAAGGAGAATCAATCAATATGTCTGGACATTCCAAATGGCATAATATCCAAAAAACCAAGGGCGCGGCGGATGCCAAGCGTTCTCAGGCGTTCACCAAGATCGCCCGTGAGATGATCGTGGCGGTAAAGGAGGGCGGCAGCGGCGATCCCAACAACAACTCCCGCCTTGCCACCGTCATCGCAAAGGCCAAGGCCGCCAACATGCCCAATGACAACATCAAGCGCACCATTGACAAGGCTTTGGGCGCGGGCAACACCGACAACTTTGAAAAGGTGGTCTATGAGGGCTATGGGCCCAGCGGCGTGGCCATTATCGTGGAGGCCCTGACCGACAACCGCAACCGCACCGCGCCCGAGGTCCGTCACCTCTTCGACAAGTACGGCGGAAACATGGGCGCTACCGGCTGCGTCAGCTGGAGCTTTGACCGCAAGGGCGTCATTGTGATCGACAACGAAGATGGAGACCTGGACGAGGAAACCGTCATGATGGACGCGCTGGACTGCGGCGCGGCGGACTTTGAGGCCGACGGGGATATCTTCGAGATCACCACCGAGCCGGATAACTTCAATACAGTCACTGCTGCCCTGGAGGCCAGGGGGTATGTTTTCGCAGAGGCCGCAATTGAGATGGTGCCCCAGAACTACATCAAGCTCACCAGTGAGGACGATATCAAGAACATGACCAAGATGATTGACCTCATGGAAGAGAATGACGACGTGCAGAATGTGTGGCACAACTGGGAGCAGGAGTAAGCAAAAACAGGAGGTCTGACGCTGGTCAGACCTCCTTCCATATGGTTCGTTGCGTCTGGCGATATGCCTTATCCTAGAATATTGCTCCCGAACCGAATTTTACCTTCGGAAATGATATCCAAACGCCCTGATGTGCGCTCAATCAACAAATAATTCTGGATGAGCAGAAAGCCGGTCTGCATCTGTAATCGGCCGGATGACACGACAGGGAACACCAGCGGCAAGGCAATCGGCAGGAATATCTTTTGTTACAACAGAACCCGCACCGATTACACAGCCATCCCCAATCGTCACACCTCCACAGATCGTCACATTTGCAGCGATCCAGCAGTTGTTTCCAATAGTAATGGGAGCCGATGAGCATTTGCGCGCTCTTCTGGCATACCTTCTGCGAAAGGGTCATATATGCTTCCGGTCAACATCTTTTCGTGTTCTGTCACTATGAGTCGCTCCTTGCATTTATGTTGTATCAGGACAGGCCTTGAGCAGGAAAGTTCTATCTTTGCGTTACCGCCACTGCACACGCGCCGGATTCCTGGGCGCGGTGCGCTGGAAACAGAGGTCTGTGCGGCCTACGATCAGGCAGCTGTCAATCGTCCGCGTTTCTGTAAGGCCGAAGTATTCCCTCAGCGCCGGGTCGCTGTCGATGGCGCGGGTGGCAAAGCCGCAGTACAGCGCGCCAAGCCCCAGGGCGTGAGCCATCAGCTCCATGTTGGCAAGGGCCAGACCTCCGTCCACGGGCCGCTCGGAGGTGACCACGATCATCTGGTTTCCGCCATAGAACAGCGTATCCGGCTGGTCGGGGTGGGCCAGATAGTTCTCATACCGCCGCAGAAGCAGCTTGCGGCCCTTTTCCTGGGAAATACGGGCAAAGGCTTTCCAGATTTTAGGACGTATGGCCTCAAATTCCTCGTCCAGTACTGTGAAGCCTACGGTCTGGCTGTTGGTGCTGGTAGGGGCGCAGCGGCCGGCCTCCAGCAGCAGCTCCAGCTCCTGCCGGGTGGCCTTCCCGCCGGTGAAACGGCGGATGCTCCGGCGGAAGCGCATTGCGTTCAGAAGTGTTTGAGGCTCCAGGTCAAAGGAGGCGCTGTCATAGGGGATTGGGGCTTCCAGCCCCGGCATGGACGGCGCTCCGGTGGGGCACAGGGCCACGCACTGCCCGCAGGCAAAGCACCATGTCTTGTTGCAGAAATATGTACCATTGTCACTTTGGACGATGGCATGGACAGCGCAGTTGGAAGCGCACAGGCCGCAGCCGGTGCAGAGGGAGGGGTTGATTTCTACCATTTCAAATCTTCCTTTACAATAGATTTATTTTTTCCATGGAATAGACCTCTACAGTAAATTCCTCGTTTCCAGGCATCCGCCCAGTTTCGATGGAGACGACGGTAAAGCCAAGACCTTCGTAAAGTTTCCGTGCAGGTTCATTTCCCTTCAGCGCCTCAACAAAGCGGATGCCGGGAAACTGCCGCAAAGCATATTCTGACAGGCAGCGGCCAATGCCCTTACGCATATACGAGGGATCGACGTACAGCCAGGCCAGCTCCTCTTCAGTGCACGCAGCAAAGCCGGCAATCCTTTGACCGGCCTCCGCGACAAAAAGGCCGGGGTATGCAAGCAGTCCTTCCCGCTCTGCGGAAACTTCAAGGGGAAGAAAGGATTCCTCCAGTCCGGCCAGCTTTAATTCGATGGCCCGGGCGCTGTCATGGATTTGCTCGATGGCAGTCCAATCTGTTTTTTCATATGCTCTGACCGTCAGCGTCATGTTGTCCTCCAGCACAGTGTTCCTGAAATGATTTGACGAAAACATCCATATGATTCTTTGCCTTGACGCCAGAGGCGTTCTGGTAACCGTTGGCAAGGTAAAACGCTGCGGCATCATCAGCGGTCAGGACAGCGCGGTATGCGCCATGCTCCAGAAAATATGCCTCCGCCAGGCGCAGGAGCGTCCTGCCATACCCCTGCCGCCTGCAGGCGGAGGCGACCCAGAATTCCCGGATGAATCCAAACGGCTCCTGGAAAAACCAGTTGGAAAAGCTGGTCATCTGGAACTGGAGAAAACCAAGCGTTCTGTCCTCATCCAGCAGGAGATAGGCAAGGTTGTTTCCCTCCTCGTTCATCTCCTGGAACAGTCCGTCCCAGTCTCTGACTGAAATGCCAAGCTCATGAAAGTATGTCTGAAAGGCGGTGCGGAAGCGGGGGTCCGTGAAATCAGAAAGCAGAATTGTGCGTACAGCCATGAAAACTCCTTCTCGCGGCGAAACAAAAAGCGTTCCCGATTCCGGGAACGCCAAATTCCTCCGTCCTGACATCCAGCGGTGGCCGCGTCAGGCTCTGGACAGTGAACGGAAAAGATTCCCAAACCGGTTGATTTCAGTTGTCATACCGTTCACCTGCCTTTCTGCAAGTTATTATATCAGAGAGCGGGGGCGTTGTCAACATCTGGTGCGAAGGGAAAATAATTCAGGCTTGACAAACGTACACCCGTGCGGTATTGTGTTAGGTAGTATCATGTAAATACGATGGAGGGAGTAAAACCATGAAAAGACTGACTGTGATCCTGTTGTCGCTGGTCCTGCTGCTGAGCCTGACGGCCTGTGAGGACGCTGTTTCCAAGCTGCTGTATCAAAATAATAAGGACGATACGCCAAACAACGTCCAGGCACAGGAGCCATCCATCCCCAACACGACGCCCTCCGGCGGGAATACGCCTGTTGAGCCTGAAGGTCCTGTGGAGTCTGCGGAGCCGCCTGTTTCCCAGCCGGAGCCGGACGGCGCGGCGGAGCCCGCCGAGAAGGATGAGTCCCAGCCATCGCCGGACATCATGGCCAGCCATACGGATGTGTCCCTCTTCTCCGCCGGAGAGAGCTTCCGCTTCACTGTATGGAACAGCAGCGGCAATGCTCCTGACGCCTGCACCTATACGTCTGCCGACCCGGCGGTTGCGGCGGTGGACGAGACTGGCGGCGAAATCACGGCTGTGGCCCCAGGGACCACCACCATCACAGCCCATGTGGAATTCGGCGGCGAAAAGCGTGACTTTGAGTGCATCGTCCGCTGCCGCTGGAGCGCGGAGGAGCCCGGCCTGCCTGACCCGGATACGGACGGTACGCCAGCCTCCGGGCCGTCCCTGAGCGATTTCTTCGCCACCCTCCAGAGCAAGTATGAGGGCCTGGACGCGATGATGGTCATGGACACGCAGCTGCTGGACACCTATTATCCCGGCCTCACCAGCATCGCCGCCGTGGAGGAGGTACTGGTCCAGGAGACCAAAATGAGCTCTGCCAATGTGGCCGTGGGGCTGGTCCGGCTGTCTGACAGCGCCACCATAGAGGACGTCCTGGCGGTTCAAAGCGTCTTCCAGAGCCGGATTACCGCGCAGGCCGAGGGCGGCGCGTTCTATCCGGCATCCTGTGAGACCTGGGAGAACGGCGTGACCACTTCTGTGTCCAAATGTGTGGGCATGTTCGTCTATCCCGACGGCGCGAATTCGATGGCAAACCTCTTCACTGACGCCTTCAGCAATTAATCCATAAAAAATCCCAATTGCCGGCAAACGGGAGACAGGGCCGCACCCTGGCAGCCCGGAGCAGTGACCGCACTGTTCCGGGCTGTTTTTTGCGTGGATCAGACCTTCCAGCAGGTGGAAGGATAAAAATTCTGGAGAAAATATGGGATTCCCTCTTGACCTTCCGGCGGCTGGATGGTGTATAAAGAGGGCAGAAACGAAAGGAGGGCTTCCACATGTTGAACATTTCCCACTATACCAAGACATACCCGGGCGGCAAGACCGCCGTGGACGACCTGACGCTCCATGTCCCCGCCGGAGAAATCTGCGGCTTCATCGGCCACAACGGCGCAGGCAAGACGACCACGCTCCGGGCGGTAGTCGGCGTCATGAGCTTTACGGAGGGCGTCATTACCATCGGCGGGCATGACATCCGCAAGGAGCCCGTGGCGGCGAAGGCTGTCACTGCGTTCCTGCCAGACAACCCGGACCTGTACGAATTCATGAGCGGCATCGGATACCTGAACCTGATCGCCGACCTGTATGGCATTTCCGCCCGAGACCGTGAGGCGCGTATCCGGAAGTACGCGGACGCCTTTGAGCTGACGGCGGACCTGGGCAGCGCCATCGCCAGCTACTCCCACGGTATGAAGCAGAAACTGGCGATTATTTCAGCGCTGATCCGTAAGCCGAAGCTGCTGGTATTGGACGAGCCCTTTGTTGGGCTGGACCCGGCGGCGGCGCACCTGCTGAAGGGCTATCTGCGGGAAATCTGCGGCGACGGCGGGGCGGTGTTCTTCTCCACCCACGTGCTGGAGGTGGCGGAGAAGCTGTGCGACACCATTGCCATCATCAAGGAAGGACGCCTGGTGCGCCACGGCCCAACCGAACAGGTGGTAGGCGATTCCAGCCTGGAGGATGTGTTCCTGGGCATGACGGAGAGGAGCCATGAATGAAGGGGCGATCTGGCTGCGGACGCGTCTGAGGCTGTTTCTGTTTTCTCTTTATTATGGTTCTGGTTGCGAGAGGAGAGGTATCATGAAAAAATTTTTCGTACTGGCAGGGGTCCAGCTGAAAGCGATGCTGTCCTCCATGCGGGTGGGCGGCAGCCGGAAACGGGCCGCTTCCGGCTGGGCGGCCCTGCTGCTGGCGGCGGGACTGTGTGTCTATATCTCCGGCTTTTACAGCTTCGCCATAGCGGGACAGCTGGCGGAGATCGGGGCGCTGCACCTGCTGCTGCTGTGGGTGCCGGCAATGGCGGTGATCGCCGGGCTGTTCTTCACCGCCTTTGCCGCCCAGGGCGTGGTGTTCGGCGGGCGGGACGCGGACCTGCTGCTGTCCATGCCGGTGCCCAGCCTGATGGTGCTGGGGGCGAAGCTGATTGCGCTATATGCTGAAAATCTGGTGTTCTGCCTGTTTCTGGCGCTGCCCGCAGGGGCGGCGTGGCTGTGGCATGGCGGGGGAGGGGGCTTGCTGTTCGTCCTGCGCCTGCTGGTTGGAGTGCTGTTTCTGACGCTGCTGCCTACGGTGCTGTCGCTGGCGGCGGGGGGCGTCCTGAGCTGGCTGGGCGGCAGGTTCGCCAACCGGAAGGCGGTCAATCTGCTGCTGTACGCCCTGCTGATGGTTGGCGTGTTCGTGGCGGGAATCCAGATCAATCTGGGCGTTTCCGCCCTGATGGCCGGAGAGCTGATGGCGGAGATCGGTGATGTGTCCACCGGATGGGAGCTGCCTTTCCTGTGGTTCCAGCGGGGCGTATGCGGCAGCTGGGGAGAGCTGGGCGGGTTCTGCCTGGGGATGCTGGCCCTTGCGCTGCTGGCGGCGGGGGTGTGTGCCCGGTTCTATCAGCAAATCCTCACCGGACTGCGCAGTTATGGCCGCCGCGCGGCCTACCGCTTCCAGCGCATGAACGCAGCGGGCCGCCGCTGCGCCCTGCTGCGGAAGGAGGCGGAACGCTACTTCGGAACGCCCATCTATCTCTTCAACACCGGCATTGGTCTGGTGCTGATGCCAGTGGCGGGCATAGCGGCGGTGGTTATGGGCGGCAAGCTCCGGGATATGCTGGCTCAGGCGGGCATGGGAGGAATGCCCCTGCTGTCCCTGGCGGCGGCGGTCATCGCTTTCCTTGTGTCCACAGTCGCCATTACCGGGTCCTCGATCAGCTTGGAGGGCAAATGCCTCTGGATTTTGAAGGAGGCTCCCATCCCGGCCAGGGAGCTGCTGAATGTGAAAGCCGGGTTCCATCTGCTGCTTGTGTGTCCCTGCGTCCTGGTGTACAGTGTGGGGATGGCCTGGGGGCTGGGACTGACCCTGGCGGAAGGCGCGGCTCTGCTGGCAGCGGGGGCGGCGTTCGCGGGCTTTACCGCCCTGCTGGGACTGACGGCAAATCTCTGCTTCCCCAAGCTGGACGCCCTGAATGATATGGTGGTGGTCAAGCAGTCCGCCGCCGCATTTGCGGCGACCTTGGGAGGCATGGCGGCTGCGCTGGCCTGCGGAGGCGTAGTATGTGGGCTGACTGTGAGCGGACTTGCGGGCGAGACGGCTGCTATGGGTGTGTGCGCGGGGCTCCTGCTGGCGGGATGCGCCATCCTGTACGGCTGGCTCCAGACCAGAGGCGTGGAGCGGTTCCAGGGACTGGTGTGAACAGGCGTTGACGCCTGTGTCAAAGAAGCTGCCGGCACCGTATTGATTTCCGTACCCATACGTGAACTCCCCCTTGCCTTTTCTTCACGCCTATAGTACAATAGAGACATCATACTCCCTCCTGGGAGAGAAGGAGATTGGGTAAAATGGAATACAATAAGATGTCCCCCGCTCAGTTGGAGGCTGAGTACGCCGCTGTTTCCCAGCGGTTTGAGAAGCTGAAAGGGAAGGGGCTGAAGCTGGACATGTCCCGGGGCAAGCCGGGAAAGGAGCAGCTGGACCTGGTCAGCGACATCCTGACCGTGCTGCAAAAGCCGGAGGACTGCGTGGAGAATGGCTTCGATGTACGCAACTATGGTGAGCTGACTGGCCTGCCCTGCGCAAAAACGTACTTCGCCGATGTGCTGGGCTGCAAGCCGGAGGAGTGCTTCATCGGCGGCAACGCCAGCCTGACCCTGATGTACGATCTGATTGCCAAGGCGTTCACCCACGGCCTGCTCCACAGTGAGAAGCCCTGGTGCAAGCTGGACACTGTGAAATTCCTGTGCCCCTCACCGGGATATGACCGCCACTTCAAGGTCACAGAGTCCTTTGGCATGGACCTTATCACCATCCCCATGACCGGTACCGGTCCCGATATGGATGCGGTGGAGGAGGCTGTGAAGGACCCCGCCGTGAAGGGAATCTGGTGCGTCCCCAAGTACTCCAACCCTGACGGAATCATCTACAGCGATGAAACCATCCGCCGCATTGCCAGCCTCAAGCCCGCCGCGCCCGACTTTGTGGTTATGTGGGACAACGCCTACTGCATCCACGAGTTTGAGGGGGACTATGTGCCCTTCCCAGACATCCTCTCGCTCTGCCGCGAGGCCGGGAACCCAGATATGGTGTTCGAGTTCGCTTCCACGTCCAAGGTGACCTTCCCCGGTGCGGGCGTGTCCGTGATGGCCTCCAGTGCGGAGAACATCAAATACATGGTAAGCCTTCTGACATTCCAGACCATCAGCTATGACAAGGTGAACCAGCTCCGGCATGTCCGCTACCTGAAGGACAAGGCCCACACGCTGGAGCTGATGAAGAAGCACGCCGCCATCCTGGGGCCCAAGTTCCGCACGGTGCTGGATGCTCTGGAGCGGGAGATTGCTCCGCTGGGCATTGCGTCCTGGAAGCGTCCGAGCGGCGGTTATTTCGTCAGCCTGGATACCGAGGACGGTCTTGCCAAGCGTACGCTGGCTCTGTGCAAGGAGGCTGGAGTAGTCATGACCGGCGCGGGCGCTACCTTCCCCTATGGCAAGGACCCCAGGGACCGGAACATCCGCATTGCGCCCAGCCTGCCTCCGGTGGCTGAGCTGGAAATGGCGATTGACGTGTTCTGCGTCTGTCTGCGGCTGGCCGCGCTGGAGAAGCGGTTGGGAAAATGATTCATACTTAGCAGAAAAGTACGGTACAGGTTTTTGCCTGCGCCGTACTTTTTTATTTTCTAATGCGTTTTTTCTCCAGCGCCATCTCCAGCTCAGTCATTCCGCTCGTTTCAATTTCATGCCCGGTAAGGCGGAAGCCCATATGCTCATAAAACCTGATAGCATTGTCGTTGCCTTTCAGCACGAACAGCACAACATTAGGCCAGGGAATCCATGCAATGCAGCGCTCCAGCAGGTCCTTTCCCAGCCCCAGCCCCTGAAACTCTTTCAGTACATACAGCGCGGCGATCTCTCCCGCCTCCGGTACGGAGACAAAATCCTGCGCGCGGCATGACAGCGTACCGAAGCCAACCACGCGGTCGCCGTTCTCGCGGTCAAGGGCTACGAAGGTATTGGCGCTGTTGGAATAATGGTGGTCATTGGCCTTTTTCCGGCATTGCTCCAGCGTGTGAGCCGCCAGGACGCTTTCCGGCATCAAGCCGGTGTAGGTCTCCAGCCACGCCTGATAGTGGACCTGAGCGCGGCCCTCGCGGTCCTGCGGGGACATCAAGGAGTGAACCTGAAAGCGGGGCCCCTTGCGCTCCCGCAGGACCGTCCAGAGGTCCTGGATGGGGAGCGCCTTTTCCGCTTCCGACCGGGAAGCGAACAGCCGGGGCGGTGCGTCCAGCAGGCACAGATCGTCCGGCGGGGGAGAGGGGAGCTTGAAAGCCTCCGCAAGCTTCCGGCGTCCCTCTGGGTCCTCCGGGAGGCGGGGCCAGGGGCCTCCAGGGAGGTATTTGCTCCGCCAGTCCGGGTCCGGGATTGCCAGGTTGAATATGTTCCGGTAGGATTCCGTCACCAGATGGACTGTACGGTCCTGGGCGATATGGTAGAGAGGACCGCGGATGAAATCCTGCGTCATAGCGAACCATCCGCCCAGCCCGTCTGATGCCACGACTTCCAGGTATGGTACGCTGTAAAGCGGTATCTCCGGGGTCCCGTCCGAAAAGAAGTGGATGCCGCACAGACGGGAAATATCCGCCGCCATAGGATCATCCTCTGTGTGGACGCCCAGGCCAGTGTAGACGGCTTTGGTATCCTGGTCAAAAATAATGCCGACCGCGCCGTTGCCCATGGAGGCGTGGTCGATATAATAGACGGTGCCGCTCATAAAATATCCTCCTCTGTGCTTTGGCTTATCTTAGCACAGAGGAGGGCGGATATCAAGTTACAGTTTCTTTGTGAAGCAGATGATCCGGTTCGCCTCCGCAAAGCCCATTTTCAGGTGGAAAGCCAGACTGCCGTCATTGTCCAGTTCGCAGTCGCTGGCGAACTCCGTGCAGCCATGCTCTCTGGCCCACTGCTCGCAGCGCGACAGCAGTTCCTTGGCGTGCCCCTGGGACCGGTGCTCCGGCAGGACGAAGATGCCCTCCAGATAGCCTGCCGGACTGCTGTGGGTACCCTCCACATAGTCACGGCGCAGCTGACATTGGGCAAAGCCTGCGGGGCGGTCCGCGATAGTGAGCAGAAATACCGCGCATTTTTCAGAGGGGATCAGCGTATCAAATTCCGCCGCCAATTTCTCCGCCGAACTGCCGAACAGCTGGGCCGCCAGCGTGGCGACAGCAGGGATATCCTGTTTTTGGGCCTGAACGATCATGGAATTGTCCTCCGTCTTATGTAGATGTCAAATCAGGCCATACTCAGTCAGCACGGCTTTCAGTTTTTCCCGGTTCTCCGGCACCATTTCGCACATAGGCAGCCGAAAGACCTCCTGACAGTATCCCATAAGAGCTAAAGCGGTCTTGACCGGAATCGGATTCACTTCCCAGAACAGCGCCTCGCACAGCCTGCGCAGTCTCAGCTGCATCTTCCCGGCGGATACGAAATCACCGCTGAGACAGGCGCGGGTCAGCTCATGCATCTCCTTCGGCATCACATTGGCCGCAACAGAGATGACGCCCTTGCCGCCAAAGAGCATGATGGGGGCAGTCTCGTCGTCATTGCCAGACCAGATGCAGAAGTCCTCCGGACACAGCTCCCGGGTCTTCTGGACCAGGGACAGATCGCCGCCCGCCTCCTTCACGCCCACAATGTTGGGATGCCGCGCCAGGGCTGCGTAGGTCTCAGCGGTACATGTTACGCCCGTGCGGGAGGGGACGTGGTACAGGATGACAGGCTTTGACGCCGCATCAGCGATAGCTGTATAATGGCGGATTAGCCCGCGCTGGGTGGCTTTATTATAAAAGGGCGTCACTACCAGCAGAGCGTCGGCTCCCGCCTGGACTGCGTCGTCAGAGAGGGCGATGGCGTTTTCCGTGTTATTGGAGCCGGTCCCGGCGATGACCGGAACCCTGCCATTTACATGCTGTACGGTGAATTCAATGGCGCGCCGCCGCTCCTCGTAGCTCATAGAGGCAGCCTCGCCTGTGGTGCCGCAGACGACAATGGCGTCTGTGCCGTTTTCCAGCTGGAAGTCCAACAGACGGGCGAGGGCGGGGTAGTCGATTTCTTTATTCGTAAAAGGCGTAATGATGGCTGCGCCGGAACCGGTAAAAACTGGCTGTTTCATATGTTACCTCCAAGTATATGGTCTGATACCATTTTATAGAAACAGCTTATGCAGTATAATGAGCTATGGTGCTGAAAAGTATGCGAAAAATGTTCTGTTGACGAAGCGCGGCCGGGGCGGCTGTTCTGCCGGCAGCCCTGCGTGAGTTTGCCCGGCCACAAAGTGGCCGGGCAAATATTGAGTAAGACTATAAGCCGGGTTCTGTATCTGACAGTCATCTATCTAGGCGGTTTGTTGCCAAACCGCTCCAGCCACCTCCTTGAGAACGACCGGGCCGGTCCTGATCGAGCAAGCTCGACCTGTTCTCCCACGGTGTTGCTCCGGATAGAGTTTACAGCATCGGACAGTTTCCAGCCGATGGGTGAGCTCTTACCTCGCCTTTCCATCCTTGCAGAGATCAGGTACCGCCCCTCTGGGACAGCGCCCGATCAAATCGCAGGCGCCCCGGCAGGGAGCCCTCGCGCGATTCTGCGGTTTATTTCTGTTGCACTTTTCCTGAAGTCGCCTTCGGCGGGCGTTACCCGTTATCCTTGCCCTATGGAGCCCGGACTTTCCTCATGACGGGGCTTTCGCCGCCGCCACGCGACTGTCTGTCTTACTCAAGAGATATTTTACAGGAGAAATCAGATATTGTCAACCAGTTGTTTTTGACTGGAAACGGTGGTATACTATATCATGGAAGAACACGAAATACCTGTAAGGGGGAAGCATCATGACCTTGCATGAATATCTGGAGACATTGAAGGGAAAACGGGTGGCGGTGACCGGCATCGGCGTCAGCAACCAGCCGCTGCTGCGGCTGCTGTTGGAGGCAGGGATTGACGTTACCGCCTGCGATAAAAAGGACCGGGCGGCCTTGGGGCCGCTGGCAGATGAACTGGAGAAATCGGGCTGTAAGCTCTGCCTGGGGCCTGCGTATCTGGAGGGGCTGGACCACGATGTAATATTCCGCACGCCCGGCCTGCATCCCCGTAATCTGGCAAGAGCGCGGGCAGGGGGGAGCGTCATAACCTCGGAAATGGAGGTATTCTTTGAGGTCTGCCCCTGTCCGATCCTGGCTGTCACCGGCAGCGACGGGAAGACGACTACCACCACGATCATTGCCCGGCTGCTGGAAGCGGCAGGGCACAGGGTTCATCTGGGCGGCAACATCGGGCGTCCGCTGCTGGCGGAGGCGGACGCCATCCGGCCCGGGGACTGGGCGGTGGTAGAGCTGAGCTCCTTCCAACTGCTGACCATGAAAAGGAGTCCGCATATCGCCGTGCTGACCAATCTTGCGCCCAACCATCTGGACATTCATACAGATATGGATGAATATGTGGACGCAAAAGCAAACATCCTGCGCTATCAGAGGGAGACAGACCGGGCAGTGTGCAACTGGGACAATAAAATCACCCGTGAACTTTCCAGCAAAACCGCTGGAATGGAGATATACTTTACACGTGTTTCGGAGGACATTCCAGCCTGTGGATGCTATCTCAGGGATGACGCTATCTGGTATCGGGATGAAACCGGAGCGCGCGCGGTGCTGCCACTGGCGGATATCCTCCTTCCGGGGACCCACAACACGGAGAACTACATGGCTGCCATTTGCGCGGTTCAGGGACTGGTTCCGGATGCGGCGGTTCGCACATTTGCCCGTACGTTCGGAGGGGTGGAGCACCGCATTGAACTGTTCCGGGAGCGGCGGGGTGTGCGCTGGTATAACGATTCCATCGCTTCCAGCCCCAGCCGTACCATCGCCGGACTGCGTTCCTTCCAGGAGAAGGTCATCCTGATTGCCGGAGGCAAGGATAAGGGGATCAGCTACGCTCCCCTGGGACCGGAGATCAACGAGCATGTAAAGCTGCTGATTCTCTGCGGCGCTACCGCCGGAGCAATCCGGAAGGCGGCGGAGACGTCGGACAACTATAGCGGCCTGGAGATTCTTGTCACAGGGGACTATCCGACAGCCATCCGGCTGGCGGATGAGAGGTCCCGGCAGGGCGATGTGGTCATCCTGTCCCCGGCCAGTACATCCTTCGACCGCTTCAAAAACTTCGAGGAGCGGGGCCGGGTCTTCAAGGAACTGGTCAACGCTTTGCCGGAATAGGGAAAAGCCGGCGCCGCATAGGCTGTAGGTGAGGTGATGTTTTATGCGCCGGCGTCCCCCTATGCGGCCGCAGCAGAAGGCAAAGCTCGTTTGTTTTTTCCTGGCGGCGGTCCTGATGACCTTGGCGGTCATTGCGACGACCCATTTGCGTACCATGCTGGGCGGCCTTGCGGTGACCCGGGTGTCCAATCTGGTGGGCACGGTGGTCACGGAGGCGGTCAGTGACGCGATCAACAGCGGTGAAATCCAGTACAACAACCTGATTTCCCTGGAGAAGAACACCAGCGGCGGGATCGCCGCCATGCAGAGCAACATGGCGGAATTCAACCGCCTGCAGTCCGCCATCACTCAGGATATCCTGAACCGCTTGGGAGAGATGTCGGATATCGACCTGGTGATCCCTGTTGGAACGTTGACCGGTTCCGCGCTTCTGGCAGGCCGGGGGCCGGGCTTCACGGTGCGGATGCAGACGACAGGCAGCTGCTCTGCGCGGTTTGAGAATCAGTTCTCCCATGCGGGTATCAACCAGACAACCCACAGCATTATCCTGTATGTGGATGTGTCCATGTCCATCCTGCTGCCCGGGTTCCGCACAGGGACAGACGTCAGCAATTCCTTTTCCGTGGCGGAAACCATCATCGTCGGAGACGTGCCCGACACGTACACCTATTTTGATTCCGGCAACGATATCCGGGACGACGCCTTTGAATATTCTATCAACAATGGCTAAAATTGCTCAAATGCTAATATAGGAGAACATTTTATGGACTACAGAAGCGAAATGAAACAGCTCCGCGAGACGCTCAGCGAAGCGGGCTACCGCTACTACGTGCTGGACGATCCGGCAATGGCGGACCATGAGTACGACCGGATGCTGCGCCGCCTGGAGGAGCTGGAGGCGCAGTACCCCGAGGAAATTACGCCGGATTCGCCCACCCAGCGGGTAGGCGGCGCGGCGCTGGAGAGCTTTGCGCAGGTGGAGCACCCGGTGCCGCTGGAGAGCTTGCAGGACGTGTTTGCCCCGGAGGAGGTGGAGGAGTTCGCGCAACGGATGGAGGAAGCGCTGAAGTCTGTGGCCTACAGCGTGGAGCCCAAGGTGGACGGCCTCAGCGTAGCCCTTGAGTACCGGGATGGAGTTTTCGTGCAGGGCGCTACCAGGGGCGACGGACGGGTAGGGGAGGATGTGACGGAAAATCTGCGCACCATCAAGTCCATCCCCATGACCCTCCCGGAGAAGCTGCCCCGGCTCATTGTCCGGGGCGAGGTGTTCATGCCGAAAAATGTTTTCCACAAGCTCAACCGCCGGCGGGAGGAGAACGGGGAAGCTCTCTTCGCCAACCCCCGCAACGCCGCCGCCGGGTCCCTGCGGCAGCTGGACCCTAAGATCTGCGCCAGACGGCTGCTGGATATCCGGGTCTTCAATCTCCAACTGGCGGAGGGGAGGGAGTTCGCCACCCATGGCGAATCCATCGACTACCTGACCTCCCAGGGCTTCCAGACCATTCCCCGGAAAATACTCTCCAGCGCCGCCGAGGTCAACGCTGAGATTGTCCGGCTGGGGGATTCCCGGGATAAATTGCCCTTTGATATGGATGGAGCGGTTGTAAAATTAAACTCCTTGTCAGACCGTGGTACAGTTGGGAGTACCGCCAAATGTCCCCGCTGGGCCATTGCCTACAAGTACCCTCCGGAGCGGAAACCGAGCCGGGTGCTGGATATCGTGGTCCAGGTGGGCAGGACAGGCGTCCTGACCCCGAAGGTGGAGGTGGAGCCGGTGCGTCTGGCGGGCACCACCGTCACCAACGCCACCCTTCACAACCAGGATTTTATTGACGAAAAGGACATCCGTATTGGAGATACAGTCATTCTGCAAAAGGCGGGGGAAATCATCCCCGAGGTGGTGGAAGTCCTCAAGGACCTGCGGCCCGAAGGGACTGTACCCTACCATCTTCCGGAGGCTTGCCCGGTGTGCGGCGCCCCTGTAGAGCGTGACCCGGATGGAGCCGCCATCCGCTGCACCGGCGCGGAGTGCCCTGCCCAGCTCCACCGCAACCTGACCCACTTCGCCAGCCGGGACGCCATGGACATTGACGGCATGGGGCCTGCGGTGATGCGGCAGCTCATTGACAAGGAGCTGGTGCGGACTCCGGCGGACCTGTACTTTTTAACCGCTGAGCAGCTTGCGGAGCTGGAGCGCATGGGCAAGAAATCCGCCCGGAATGCGGTCAGCGCCATCGCTGCCAGCAAGGATCGGGGACTGGAGCGCCTGCTGTACGCGCTGGGCATCCGGCAGGTGGGGCAGAAGGCCGGGAAGGTTCTGGCCTCCCATTTTGGCTCCTTTGACGCGCTGGCGGCAGCCAGCGTGGAGGAGCTGACTGGGATTGACGACGTGGGCGGCATCACCGCCGCCTATATCCGGGAGTGGGTGGACAATCCCCAGTCCCGGCACCTGATTCAACGGCTCAAGGAGGCCGGAGTATCCATGGAAGCCGTCCAGCAGAGCGCCGGAGAGCAGTTCGAGGGCATGACCTTCGTACTCACCGGCGCGTTGGAGAAGTTTACGCGGGACGAGGCCGCCGCATTGATTGAGGCCAGAGGCGGCAAGGCCAGCGGCTCCGTCAGCAGAAAGACATCTTACGTGGTCGCCGGAGAGAATGCCGGGAGTAAGCTGCGCAAGGCCAATGAGCTGGGCATCCCGGTACTGACGGAAGAGGAGTTCGCCGCCATGCTGGCGGAGTGAGAGGAGGGGATTTGATGCGCATTGGTGTGGTCTCGGACACCCATGGCCGGATACGGCTGGAGACGCTGGAACGGCTGCAGGGGGTGGACTGCATCCTCCACGCCGGAGACTTCGACACCCCGGAGGTCATGACGGCGCTGGAGCGGGTTGCGCCCGTCTACGGTGTGCGGGGCAACAACGATTGGGGGAGCTGGACCAGGGATCTGCCCAGGATCATGCGTTTTACAATGGGCGGCGTGTCCTTCTGTATGGCCCATGACCGCAACAGCATCCCCTGGGACCTGAAGGGCGTGGATGTGGTCATCTTCGGCCATACCCACCACTATGAGCACGAGCAGGTCAAAGGACGGCTGTGGCTGAATCCGGGAAGCTGCTCCTATCCCAGGCCCTTCCGGGCAACACCCACCATGATGCTGCTGGACATTGAGGAGGGCGGGAAGGTGACGGTCTTCCCGGTGGAATTGGCGCGATGAGCGGACCCTTGATCGCTATTGTGGACGACGACGTCTACATCGGTGACATGCTGGAGGAGCTGCTGGTCAGGGAGGGCTGCCGGGTCATGCGGGCCTATTCCGGCACGGAGGCCCTGCTGCTCCTGGGGGACCACCGGCCTGACCTTGTTTTGCTGGATCTGATGCTGCCGGGACTCAGCGGGGAGGACGTGCTGCCCCATCTGGCGGGCATTCCGGTCATTGTGCTGTCGGCCAAGGTGGATGTGGAGGAAAAGGTCTCGCTGCTGCTGGGCGGCGCGGCGGACTACCTCACCAAGCCCTTTGATACCCGCGAGCTGCTGGCCCGGATCGCTGTCCAGCTTCGGAGCGGCAGCGCGGAACAGGGGCCGTCCGGCCTGCGTCCCGACCTCCTTCGCCACAAAAATCTGACTCTGGATATCACTTCCCGCGTGGCGGAGGCGGACGGTACGCAGGTCCGGCTGACCCGAACGGAATTCGCCATCCTGAAGCTCCTCATGATGAGCCCCAGGCAGGTGATTCCCAAATCCCGGCTGCTGGACCAGCTCAGCATGGAGACGCCGGACTGCGTGGAGAGCTCTCTGAAGGTCCATGTCAGCAACCTCCGCCGGAAGCTCCGGGAGGCGGGAGCAGGGGAGTGCATCGAGGCTGTTTGGGGGATCGGGTTCAAGCTGGCGGAATGAAAGACCGCCCCCGGATGCGCCAGGGGCGGTTCTCTGTTCACTTGACCCAATAGAACACATCGTCCAGCCTGATGGAGAGATCGTCAAACAGGCTGCACCTGAACTCTGTCACCAGCGCGGCACGCTCCTCCGCCTTCATCACCTCCAAGAAGTCCGCCGTGTAGGATTGGCAGATATCATGGAGGACCAGGCTGCCATCCTGGAGGAAATATTGCTCGACGGATCGGCCGCCTGGGCTGACGATCCAGTACTCCAGCACGCCGCAGCGGGCGTAGGTCTGCATCTTCCGTCCGCAGTCGTTCCGGCTTGCGGTGGGGGAGAGGACCTCCGCCACAAGGTCCGGCGCGCCGTAGACGCCGGTGTTTTGGATCTTCTCCGGAGCGCAGACGATATCAGGGACGAAATGATCTTTTTCCGTCAGATACATGACAGCGCCGTCTGAGATGGGGGTACAGCGCTTCCCCTTCAAATAGTTTCCCAAAACATGCAATCCAGATTAACCGCAGGGATACAGCAAAATCTTTACTGAATCTTAACCATTTCCTTAACCGGTTCCTTAACTCTTTCCGGTTACAATAGGTCCATTCCATCACAAGGAGGCAAGGAAATGGAATACATCCTGGAAACCAAAAATCTTATCAAGCACTACAAAAACGGAAAGGCCCTCAACGGCCTGACCATGCGTGTGGAAAAGGGCGCGATCTACGGCTTCGTGGGCCGCAACGGCGCGGGCAAGACCACCCTCATCCGTCTGATCTGCGGCTTGCAGGAGCCGACGGAGGGGGCCTTCACCCTGTATGGCTGCTCCAACGGCAGCCGTGAGATCACCAAGGCCCGCCGCCGCATGGGCGCGGTGGTGGAGACGCCCTCCATCTACCTGTCCATGACTGCGGAGGACAATCTGAAGCAGCAATACCAGATTTTGGGCCTGCCGTCCTATGACGGCCTGCGTGAGCTGCTGGAGCTGGTGCGCCTGCAAAACACCGGGAAGAAGAAGGCCCGGGACTTTTCCCTGGGAATGCGCCAGCGGCTGGGCATCGCCGTGGCGCTGGCGGGGGACCCGGACTTCCTCATCCTGGACGAGCCGGCCAACGGACTGGACCCCCAGGGCATCGTGGAGATCCGGGAGCTGATCCTGCGGCTGAACCGGGAACGGCAGATTACCGTGCTGATCTCCAGCCACATCCTGGACGAGCTGAGCCGTCTCGCCACCCACTACGGCTTCATCGACGGCGGACGGATGGTGAAGGAGCTGAGCGCCGCCGAACTGGAGGCCAGCTGCCGGAAGTGCCTGCGCCTTACCGTCAGCGACGCGCGGCCGCTCACCGCCGCGCTGGACCGGCTGGGGCTGGAGTACTCCATCCGCAGCGATACGGAGGCGGACGTCTACGACGCGCCCTCCGTCACGGAGCTGACGCTGGCCCTCCACAACGCCGGATGCGAGGTGAAGAACATCCGTGAGCACGACGAGAGCCTGGAGAGCTTCTACATGAACCTTGTGGGAGGTGATGTTGATGAATAACCTCCTGCGGGCGAATTTTTTCCGGCTGAAACGTGACAGTATCTTCTGGAGCTGTATGTTCACAGTGCTGGTGTGTTCTGTTGGCTTTATGGTCCTCTGGTGCCAGGAGAACGCGGAACGTGTAGACTTGATGGACCTGGACGCATTTTATTTCCGCTTATCGGCTGCCATGGGATTTTTCTCCGCCATGTTTACCTGCCTGTTCCTCTCCGTAGAGTACGGCGAGGGGACCATCCGCAACAAACTGGCGGTAGGACATACCCGCCGGGCGGTCTATCTCTCCAATTTCTTCACCGTTTTTGCCGCGTCGCTGTGCATAGCGGCGGTTTGGCTGGTGGGAGGTCTGGTGGGGGTGCCGTTCCTGGGCTTCCTGACCATCGGGCCCGCTGGGATGATACTCTGTCTGGCGGTTATCGTAGGCTTCATGGCGGCGTTCTCCGCCATATACACCTTTATTGGTATGCTCAACGACCGCCGGACGGCCACGGTCATCACGATCTCGTTGTGGCTGGTCCTGGTTCTGGTGTCCAACTTTTTTGAGAACGCCCTCTATGAGCCGGAATTTTCGAATCCAATGGTGTTTGTGGATGGAGTGCGGATGGTAGGAGAGCCAATACCCAACCCCTACTATATCGGCGGCATCCAGCGAGCGATCTATGAATTTGTTGTGGATTTCCTGCCCACGGGCCAGTCGTCCTTGCTGCAAAATATCAAGCTGGACCACCCGGTGCGGATGCTGCTCTCTTCGGCAGGCATCACTGCCGCCTTCACCCTGGGAGGATGGAAGCTCTTTGAGCGCAAGGACCTGAAATAGGGGAGGGGCGTATGAGAAATCTGCTTTGCGCCAACTTCTCCCGCCTCTGGCGCAGCGCGGCCTTCTGGGTGTGTGCAGGCGTCATGTTCGCAATCAGCATTTTTGAGCTGGCCGTCAGCTATCAGCCCAGGCTCCAGGGCGCAGCTGGCATCCTGGACAACCGCTACATGATCTTCGCCCTGTTATCCGGCGTGGTGCTGTCCGCTTTTTGCAGCCTGTTTATCGGTTCAGAGTACAGCGACGGCACCATGCGCAACAAAATCGCCGTGGGGCACTCCAGGACCGCCGTGTATCTCTCCAACCTCGCCGTCTGCGCGGCGGCGGGCATCCTGGCGTGCTTCGGGTACATCCTGCCTATGGTGGTTGTGGGCGTGCCGCTGCTGGGACCGTTTACGATGAGCGCGGCGTCGCTGGCGTGGTTTACGCTGTGCGCGTTCATTATGACCGCCGCGCTGTGCGCCTTTTTTACCATGATTGCCATGCTGAACCAGAACAAGGCGGTGGTGGCCATCATCTGCATCTTCCTGGCGTATTTTCTGCTGTTTTTGGGGATATACCTCAATTCCCGGCTGACGGAACAGGCTACGATTCCGGCCCGCGAGTACATCGAAAACGGCCAGATCATGGTGCGTGAGGCCATGCCCAATCCAGGGTATGTGCAGGGAATGAAGCGGACAATTTTTGAGCGTCTGTACGACCTGCCCGGCTGTCAGGCGGTGCAGCTGCTGGCTACAGCGGAGGCGTGCCCGGCACGTCTGCCGCTGGTGAACCTGCTGGCTGCCGCCGCCAGCACTGGCGTTGGGCTGGCGCTGTTCCGGAGAAAAGATTTGAAGTGAGGTTATTCCATGGTGTATGTCCTCTGCGCCCTTTGCGCCGTCCTGACGCTGGCAGTCCTGCTGCTGGCCTGGAAGATTGTCCTCCTGCGCCGCTCGGCGGAGGAACTGTGCCAGGGCTTGCAGGAACGGCTGGAGGAGGACACCAATACGCTGCTGTCCATCTCCAGCCGGGACAGCGCCATGTGCCGTCTGGCGGCCGGGCTGAATGCGCAGCTCCGCCTCCTCCGTCAGGAGCGCAGGCAGTACCAGAGCGGCGACCGGACCCTGAAGGATACCGTCACCAACATCTCTCACGACCTGCGCACGCCCCTGACCGCCATCTGCGGCTACCTGGACCTGCTGGAGGGGGAGGAGAAGAGCGAAGCCGCGGCGCGGTACCTGGAACTGATCCGGGGCCGGACAGACCATCTGCGCTCCCTGACAGAGGAATTCTTCCGGACCTCCGCCGTCCTGGCCGCCCAGGAGTCCGGCGAGCCGGAGGAAGTCAGCCTGAACCGGGCGGTGGAGGAGGCGTTGGCGGCGTGGTATGGGACGTTCTCCGCCAAAGGTATCGCGCCGGAGGTGGAGTTGCCGGAGGAGCCGGTGGTCCGGCGGCTGGACCGGGAGGCCCTTGCCCGCATCCTCAGTAACATCCTGTCCAACGCGGCCAAGTACAGTCCGGGAGACCTGCGGGTATCGCTGACGGCAGATGGAACGCTGACCTTCTCCAACACCGCCCCGGGATTGACGCCGGTGCTGGCCCAGCGGCTGTTCGACCGCTACTTCACAGTAGAGACGGGCCGGGAGGCCGGAGGACTGGGGCTGTCCATCGCCCGGCAGATGGCCGAACAGATGGGCGGCTGGGCGGATGCGCAGTATCGGGATGGGACGCTGGCTATCCGGGTGCATTTTCCGCAGGGACGGCCATGCGGCGGATGTCAATCAAACATTGGGGCTTGCATCAGCGGGAATAAACTGGTATAATCGGCGGAGGAGGAATTTCTTCCGCCGCCTTTCAGCGGGGAGCCTCCTTTTGATCCTTTCAAGAAAAGAGGAGCGTACATGAGCGATAAACCAAAAAAGGAAAAGAAAGAGAAGAAAGAAAAGAAGCCTAAAAAGCAGAAACTCCCGAAGCCCAGCAATAAAAAGGTCAAGGTCTGCCCCAACTGTCTGGCGGAGATTCCCAAGAAGGCGAAGGTGTGTCCCAGCTGCGCGGCCAAGCAGAAAGGGAAAGTCATTCTGTTGGTCCTGCCGCTGGTGCTGCTCCTGCTGCTGGGGGCGTTCGTGTCCCTGTTCGGCTTCCATTTCCCGGTCACTCCCCCCTTTGAGCTGCCCTTTGACATCCCGATCATCAGCGGACCGAAGATGTCGGAGACCGTCCTGGGCCTGGGCATGGAGCTGACGGCCAAGCAGGAGGAGGCTGTCACTGCGGTTCTTGGCGAGTGCGGCTTCAAGGAGATCACGAAGGTGTCCCAGGTGGCTTCCGACACTGAGACCACCTCCTATGCTGTCCATGATGTGGATACGGAGCGCTTCCTGAGCGGGACGGACCCCATTCTGGTGCGCATGGAGAACGAGAGCAAGACCGTCCAGTCCGTCATGTTCCGGGAGGAGACCATCTATAACGGCGAAGAGGTTGTCTCCCAGGTCACGGACTACTATATGGACATGTCGGAGCGTGACATCTTCATGCAGGAGGTCCTGAACAAGGTGAAGGACCGTCTGGAGCTTCCGGAGGTCGCCGTGTTCCCCTCCAGGAGCCACTGGACCTTCACGGAGGAAGAGGACGGTGTGCTGATTGTGGAGTCCTATGTGACCACCAAGGACGGCACAGGCGCGGAGACGGTCCGGTACTTCACGGCAAGGTTTGAGGATGCTTCCCTTGTTTCCCTGACCCTGTCCGAGGAGAAAGAATAACGTGCAAAACAAAGCCCTGTGGCGAATCAACCGCCGCAGGGCTTGCTCTATGCGTTAATCCAAGACGCTGTCCAATGTCTCTATCAGCTTCTCGATGTTGATCGGCTTGGCGATATGCCCGTTCATACCACAGCGGAGAGCTTCCTGTTTGTCCTCCTCGAAGGCGTTGGCGGTCATTGCCAGAATGGGGATGGAGGCCCGCTCCCTGTCCTCCAGTGCGCGGATTGCCTGGGTTGCCTCGTAGCCGTTCATGACCGGCATCTGAACGTCCATCAGGATCAGCCGGTAGTGGCCCGCCTCAGCCCTTTTCAGCATATCCACCGCAATCTGCCCGTCGGAAGCGATCTCCACCTCGAATCCCGCTTCCTCCAGAATAGCGGCGGCGATCTCCTGGTTCAGCTCGTTGTCCTCTGCCAGGAGAATCCGTCCCGAACGCAGGTGCGTCTTATGTCCGCTGTCCTTGCTGCCTGCCTCGGCGCTCACAATGGAATACAGGCAGCTGCGCAGCTCGGACAGGAACAACGGCTTGCTGCAGAACGCCGTCACGCCGGCGTCCAGCGCCTCCTCTTCAATGTCGGACCAGTCGTAGGCGGTCAGCACAATGATGGGCACATCCTCGCTGGTCTCCTTCCTGATCCGCCGGGTCACCTCGATGCCATTCATGTCTGGCAGCAGCCAGTCGATGATATAAACGCTGTAGGTATCGCCCCGCATTACGGCCTGACGGGTGCGCAGCACCGCTTCCTTGCTCGAGAGCGTCCACTCCGCCCGCATGCCGATCTGCTGGAGCATACTGGACACGCTGTCGCAGGCGTTGAAGTCGTCGTCCACCACCAAAGCCCGGCAGTTGGACAGCTGGGGGATGGGCTCCAGCTCCTTTGCGCCCGACGAACACAGGCGAAAGGTGAGGGAGACAATGAACTCTGTCCCCACGTTCTGCTTGCTCTTGACCTCAATGGTCCCGTTCATCATGTCGATGATGTTCTTGGTGATTGACATGCCCAGGCCGGTGCCCTGGATGCCGCTGGTGGTGGAGTTCCGCTCCCGCTCAAAGGGCTCGAAGATGTGCTTCACAAATTCCGGCGACATACCGATGCCCGTATCCTTGATATGGAACTCGTAGTTGGCGCAGCCGGCGGGCGCGCCGGGATTCTCCTTGATGCGGATGCTGACAGAGCCGCCCGCGTTGGTGTACTTGACCGAATTGCTCAGCAGGTTCAGCAGCACCTGGTTCAGCCGCAGCCGGTCGCAGTAGATGTCCTCGTTCACCACGTCCATGGCGTCCATATAGAGGTCCAGCTGCTTGGAGTGGACGTCCGCCTGGACGATGTTGCGCAGTCCGTGGAGAATCTCCGGCAGGGAGCAGGGCTTCTCCTCCAAGCTCATCTTGCCGCTTTCGATGCGGCTCATATCCAGAATATCGTTGATCAGGCTGAG
This sequence comes from Oscillospiraceae bacterium, assembly GCA_022800525.1. GTDB lineage: Bacteria > Bacillota > Clostridia > Oscillospirales > Oscillospiraceae > Pelethomonas. The sequence goes on along the minus strand of JAAWQM010000002.1, from coordinate 21,450 downwards.
CAGGTGATTGCCGGAGGTCATAATCTTCTTGAGGTAGCCCTCCACCTGCTCCTTCCGGTCGATATGGGTGAGGGCCAGAGCGGTGAAGCCGATGATGGCGTTCATGGGGGTACGGATGTCGTGGGACATGTTGGACAGGAAAACGCTCTTGGCCTTGCTGGCCTGATTGGCCTGACACAGGGCGTCCTCCAGTGCCTCGGTTTTCTGCATCTCCAGGCGCATTTCATCATCGACGCTACGGAAGCCCAGCACCATCCCCCGGCTGCGGTCCCACTGGCCTGCCCGGACCACCTTCACCTGGAAGTATTTCACCTCGCCGCCGCAGACGGTGCGGTAGTTGGCAAAGTAGATGTTTTTCTCAGACAGCTCCTTTTCCAGCTGGCCCATATAGAGGCAGTGCCGCAGTTCCTCCCGGTCCTCCTCGTGGACGCAGGTGTCTATGTAGTGGTAGATGCTCTGCTGCAAGGTCCTGGTGCCGTCAAAGATGGATTCCAGGATATGGTACTGACACTCGTGGAGGCGCAGGATACGCTCTTCATTGGTGTCCAGGTCGATGAAGCAGACCAGATTGTAGTCGATGCTCAGCGCCTGAATCAGCGCGGACTGGCGGCGCTCAATGGCTATGCGCTCCTCGTTCTCCTGGCGCTTCTGCTCGGTGATGTCCAGCAGGAACCGCTGGTAGAAGACATCTCCGTTCTGCTCCATGCGCTTGATGTTGCCCAGGATATGGCGGATATCTCCGTCGGGGTGCTGGACCCGGTATTCCATATTGGCGCTGTCCCCGTCCTTTTGCAGGGACAGGATGGTAGCCTTCAGCCGCAGCTTGTCTCCCTCCAGCACTGTGGGGGCAATCATGCTGAACCCGTCCTGAAGCAGCGCCTCCTGGCTCTCATAGCCCAGGATGTTCAGAGCGGCCTGGTTGATGCTGAGGATTCTGGAGCCGTCCAGACTGTGGTACACGATGCCGCAGTCCATTGTGGTGAACAGCGTCTCCAGGGTCTGCGTCTTCTGGACCAGCTCCCGCTCATAGGCCCGCTCCTGGGTGATGTCGATGCCGATGCCCACAGTACCCATGACGCTGCCGTCCAGATCGTACAGTGGGGACTTGTAGGTGGTGAGCAGACGGGTTCCCGCCCTGGTCTTGACCACCTCCTCGGACACAAGGGTCTTCCGCCGGCTCATGACCTCCTCCTCGGACCTGATGCAGGCGGGGTCATCCTGCTCCACGTCCCAGATATAGGCGTGACGCTGGCCCTGTACCTGGGACCTGCTCTTGTTGACCGTCTGGCAGAAGCTGTCGTTGACCTTCTCGTGGACGCCGTCTTTGGTCTTGTACCAGATCATGTTGGGGACGCCGTTGATGGTGGCCTCCAGGAAGTGGTGGGTTTCCCAGGCGTCCTTGGCGGCCTTGCAGTTCTCCTGCCACCGGCAGAAGCGGAAGTGGAGTTCTATGGGGGACAGAGGGGCGGTCCAGATGTCCTGAATCACGGAGAGCTGGCTGGTCAGGCGGTCAATCTGCTCCCGGTCCGCGATGACGATCAGGGAGGCGTCAGGCTTTTTGGCCGCCGCCAGTGTGCGTACTGTCTTCGCCGCGTCCATCTCCGTCAGATCAGCCAGGATCAGATCGGCCTGTGCCGCCAGTGTTTCCTCCGGCTCGCCGCTCTCCAGGAATTCATGGGTAAAGCGGGGGAGGGGGGCGGCGTCCTTGATCTGTTTGAGCGGCCCATGCTGGCGGCCAACCAGGTAGAACCGCAGATGACAATGGTACATAATCTTTCCTCTTTCCATATCCCCGCGCGGCGGCTGGCCGCCCAGGGGCTGAGCTGTTTCTTACATTTTACCAAATGAGATGGCGCTGTGTCAATATGGGGAAGAACTTGTTTGCCGGTCCAAGTCCAGGATTCTTTTTTCAGAAACCTCTTGACAAATACCCTATGGGGGTATATAATGCCGGTAGAACACAGGAGAGCGGCGCATATCCGCCAGTAGACCTGCGCATCCTGACAGGTGGAAGCCCAGCTTTCCAGAAACGAGGCGATCGGATGAAACATGAAAAATTCGCGGTGACCGGGATGACCTGCTCCGCCTGCTCGGCTCACGTGGAGAAGGCGGTGAGCAGGGTGGAGGGCGTGTGCACTGTCAGCGTCAATCTGCTGGCGGGGAGCATGGCGGTCGACTTTGACGAGAACGCCACAGGAGCGGATCAGATCATAGCCGCAGTTGTGGACGGCGGCTATGGCGCGGAGCTTGCCTCCGCCGCGAACCGGGGCAGGCAGCGTGAGGCCAGCGACAAGCATATTGCGTGGATGAAAAAGAGGTTAATCATCTCCATCGTGTTTCTGATTCCGCTGTTTTATATTGCAATGGGGCATATGATGGGACTGCCGGTACCTCACGCGCTCCATGACCAGAAGGTCTTTGTCATAACGCAGATTGTTCTGCTGCTGCCCATTCTGGCGGTAAATTCCGCATATTTTACCGTGGGCTTCAAGCGGCTGTTCCAGCTTGCGCCCAATATGGACTCCCTGGTGGCCCTGGGCGCCGCGGCGGGGCTGGTCTACAGTCTGATGGAAACCGTGAAGATATTCCAGGGAACCGCCGGTATGATGCCGGAACTGTACTTTGAGGGCGCGGGGATGATTCTGGCCCTGGTTACAGTGGGGAAGTATCTGGAGGCCCGCAGCAAGGGAAAGACCGGCGAGGCCATCGCCGCCCTCATCGCCCTTGCGCCCGATTCCGCCGTTGTGGTGCGGGACGGGAAGGAGGTCACGCTTCCCATCAGCGAAGTGGTGGAGGGCGACAAGGTCATCGTCCGCCAGGGGGGGCGCATCCCGGTGGACGGCGTGGTTCTGGAGGGGAGCGGCGCGGTGGATGAGAGCGCCATTACCGGAGAGAGCCTGCCGGTGGAGAAGAGCGCGGGGGATTCGGTCATCGCCGCCACCATCAACCGCTCCGGCTATCTGGAGCTGGAGGCGTCCAAGGTGGGAAAGGATACCACGCTCTCCAAGATCATCAGCCTGATGGAGGAAGCGGCTTCCTCAAAAGCGCCGATCGCCAAGCTGGCAGACAAGGTCAGCGGCATCTTTGTTCCTACTGTTATCACCATCTCTGTTATCGCGGGGCTGCTGTGGTATTTTGTTGGACATCAGAGCGCAGGGTTCTCCATCTCAATCTCCATCGCGGTGCTTGTGATCTCCTGTCCCTGCGCATTGGGACTGGCGACGCCGGTGGCAATCATGGTAGGGACCGGCAAGGCCGCACAGCAGGGCATCCTCATCAAATCCGCCGAGGCGCTGGAGATTTTACACCATATCGACACCGTGGTCATGGATAAGACCGGTACAGTCACGGAGGGCCGTCCCAGGGTGACGGACGTATTTCCGGCAATGGGCGTCCAGGAGAGCGAGCTGCTGCGGCTGGCTGGTTCCGCCGAGGTGCTGTCGGAGCATCCCCTGGCGGTGGCCATCGTAGAGTATGTGAAGGAGCGGGGAATTGCCCTGTCGGAAGCCGGAGCCTTCTCAGCCACCCCCGGCGGCGGGGTGGAGGCGGTCGTGGAGGGCCGGAAGCTGCTGGCGGGCAACCAGCGGCTCATGGACCGGCAGGGGGTAGACCTGTCCGCCTTTGACAGCCTGGCCGTCCGTACCGCGCAGGAGGGCAAGACGCCCCTGTATTTCGTCGCTGATGGGAAGCTGCTGGGGATGCTGGCGCTGGCGGACACCGTGAAGCCTACCAGCGCGGGAGCTGTCGCGCAGCTGAGAAAGCTGGGTATCGACGTGGTGCTGCTCACCGGAGACAACCGCCGCACGGCGGACGCCATCGGCAGGCAGCTGGACGTGGGGCAGGTCATCGCTGAGGTGCTGCCCCAGGACAAGGAGAAATGTATCTCCGGCCTCCAGGCCCAGGGCCGGAAGGTCGCCATGGTCGGCGACGGCATCAACGACGCCCCCGCTCTGGCGCGGGCGGATGTGGGCATCGCCATCGGCGCGGGGACGGATATCGCCATTGAGTCCAGCGATGTGGTGCTGATGAAGAGCGACCTCAACGACGCGGTAGCCGCCGTGGAGCTGTCCAAGGCCGTTATCCGGAATATCAAGCAGAACCTTTTCTGGGCCTTCTTCTACAATACCATCGGGATTCCCATTGCCGCCGGTGTGTTTTATCTGCCCTTTGCGTTCAAGCTGGATCCCATGTTTGCCGCCGCCGCTATGAGCCTCAGCTCGGTGTGCGTAGTATCCAATGCGCTGCGCCTGCGGAGCTGGAAGCCTGATTTGACGAAGCTCCCGTCCACGGACGAGAACGATAAAAAAACAGCTGTTATTCAGGAGGAAACTACTATGACAAAGACTATGACCATCAAGGGCATGATGTGCGCCCACTGCTCCGGCCGGGTTGAGAAGGCTCTCAACGATCTGCCAGGCGTTACGGCTGCCGTGAATCTGGATGCCGGTACCGCCGCCGTTCAGGGGGATGTGTCCGATGAGGTTCTGACCAAGGCGGTCACCGACGCCGGGTACGAGGTTGTCAGCATCGCATAACGCATGGGGCCTGCGGTCAGTTTCCGCAGGCCCTTTTGCGCCGTTGATTCCTTTGGATATTTGTGGTATACTGTTTTGCAGAAGCAAAATAACAGCATATGAGGAGGATGCAACGCCATGCTGCTGATTCAAAACGCACAGGTCTATTCCCCGGATTACCTTGGAAAGCAGGATGTTCTCATCGCCGGAGGCCGGATCGCCGCCATCGCCGGAGAGCTGTCCCCGATTCTGCCGGAGCTGGAGGTGCTGGACGCGAAGGGCAAGACTCTGGTCCCCGGTTTCATTGACCAGCATGTCCATATCATCGGGGGCGGCGGGGAGGGGGGGCTTCATACCCGCGTGCCGGAACTCCAGCTGTCCGCCGCCATCCGGGCCGGCGTTACGACGCTGGTCGGCGTACTGGGTACGGACGGCATCACCCGAAGCGTGGAGAATCTGGTCGCCAAGGCCAAGGCTCTTACCAACGAGGGCATCACCGCCTATTGCCTTACCAGCGCCTACCAGTACCCGCCTGTTACTCTGACAGGGTCCGTTATGCGGGACATTGTCTTTATCAGTGAGGTTCTGGGCTGCAAGCTGGCCATCGCGGACCACCGGGGGTCCCATCCCAGCCGCGAGGAGCTGATCCGGCTGGTCTCTGATATCCGCATGGCCGCGCTGGTGGCGGGGAAGCCCGGCGTCCTGCATCTCCACACCGGCGCGGCTCCGGAGGGCATTGAGCCTGTTATGGACATTGTCCGCACCACGGATATTCCTGTCTACCACTTCCGGCCCACCCATATGGGGCGGCGTCCGGATCAGGTCGTCGCCTTCACCCGCATGGGCGGTTATGCCGATATCACAGTACACGCCGGCACAGCCGCGTCATTCCATCAGCTTCTGGCGGAGGCGGATATTGAGCGAATCACCCTCAGTTCAGACTCCAACGGCAGCCTGCCCCGCTGGGATGCCAAGCGGGAGTATATTGCCGGCATGGGCGTGGGACAGATCGGAGACCTCTACCGCACGGTGCGGAGTATGGTGACGGAGGAGAACATCCCGCTGGAGACGGCGCTGCGGTTTGTTACCAGGAATGTGGCGGAAGCCCTTATGCTCTATCCGGAAAAAGGAGCTGTCGCTGTGGGCAGCGACGCCGATCTGGTGCTTTTGGATCAGGACCTGAAGATCGACGGCGTGATTGCCAAAGGCAGGTGCATGATGCTGGACAAAGAGCTGCTGGTCAAAGGCACCTTCGAGTAAAAGGAATCAAAGCGCCTGGGTCCGCAGCGGACCCAGGCGCTCTCCGGTCAGGCGTTTGACGCGGCGGCCTTTTCGTAAAACCGGGCCAACCCCGCCGCATCCATCAGGCGGGGAACAGGGTAGAGCGGATTGGCCTCCCGGGCGGCATGGGCGGCCATGGCGGGGATGTCCTCACGCCGGATCTCCGGCAACGTTTCAGGAATATTCAGCTTCCGGTTGAGAGTGCGGATTGCGGAGATAAACGCCTTGGCGCCCTCTTGCAGGGAACTGGCCTCCCGCACAATGCCGGTGCTCCTTCCCAGCTCCCACAGCTTCCGGTAAACGCAGGGGCCATAGATCTCCAGCCCGATGGGCAGCAGCACCGCGTTGGCAAGGCCGTGAGGCGTGTTGTACTGCCCGCCCAGGGAGTGGGCCACTGCGTGGATGTAGCCCACATAAGATTTGGAGAAGGCGATGCCCGCAATGTGGGCGGCGTGGAGCATGTTCTTCCGGGCGGTCAGGTCATCGCCGCTGCGGCAGGCGGTTTCGATATTCTCAAAGACCAGCCGGACCGCCTGGAGCGACAGCCGCCGGGTCTCTTTGGTGGTGGAGCCGCCGATGTATGCCTCCACCGCGTGGGTCAGCGCGTCCATGCCTGTGGTCGCCGTGAGGGCGGGCGGCAGGGTGCGGGTCACCGCGGGGTCCAGCACCGCATAACGGGGAATCATGGTGAAGTTGTTCATGGTATATTTGTGCTTCCGGTCACTGTCTGTAATAACGGCGGTGACTGTCACCTCGCTGCCGGTTCCGGCGGTGGTAGGAATGGCAATCAGCGGCGGCAGACGGCGCAGCACCCGCAGCAGGCCCTTCATCTGATTGACGGTGCGTCCGGGGTAGACGATTCTCGCTCCCACCGCTTTGGCGCAATCCATGGAGGACCCACCGCCGAAGGCGATGAGGCCCTGGCACTGTCCAGCCAGATACTGCGCCCTGGCGGCCTCCACGTTATGTACCGTTGGATTGGCGCGTGTCTTGTCATAGACTGTGCAGCGAACGCCGGACCGCTCCAGCAACTCCTCCAGGGGCTTTGTGACGCCTGCCTCCCGCAGGGGGCCGTCTGTTACCAGTAAGACAGAATGAATTCCCAGCCGTTCCAGCAGCGGCGGCAGGGCATGGATGCTGTCGAACCGCTCCGGTTCCCGATAGGGCATCAGGGGCATCGCCAGCCAGAACGCCAACTGGAAGCCCCGGCAGTAAATTTTCACAAGTATGTTCATTGTTGCGGCAGTCCTTCCTTGCAGAATTCTATCAAATGGGCGGCAGCCGCAAAGCATGGCATATCGTGTTCCCGGCCTTTCCGTTCGGAAGTAATAATATCCCACGAGGCTTGCCAGCCTGCTCCGACACCGAATCATACCAGGAAAGACGCTGGATTGTCAACTTCTTCTTGCACAAAAAACACACAACAAATATCCTGGATTTCCAGCGAAAGGGCCGAAAGCCTCCGCCTGCCGTGCCCATTGCGCGCCAGGACCCGCAGCGGGCTTCGCTGCGGGTCCTGGCTTTGCGGTATAGTGGGACGCTCTTATACAGAGAGCCGCACAACCGTTACTGTATGATTGGAAACATCCTCAGAAGTCCCCTCGGGAGCATCTTCCGGAAGATCCTCCGAGGACTCCGGCTCCTCCTCCGAGTACTCCAACTCTGCGGACAGGAGTCCGGCGGCGGCATACAGGCTCACGTAGGGGATACCCTGATAAATAAATCCATTTACGGTCAGAACCTCACCCTCATACAGCAGTGTGAGCTCAGACGGGAATACCCTCTCTGAGTTCCACACATGCGCCTGAACTTCCTCCGGTTCGTCTGTCAGCTCCTGTCCGGGAATGATTTCATCCAGCTCGTTCTCCGGCTCCCGGGCCGCCTCCTCCGCCAGCTCCAGCGCGGGGAAGACCTCCTGCAAAGACTGCGCCGGTACGCAGCAGACCCCGTCCAGGCTCCTTGCCGGACACGCCTCGTCTCCCAGGAAGACCTGTCCGTCGAACTCCTCAGACAGGGGCATTTGCCAGCAAAGGACATAGAAGGCTTTGGCGATATCCGCTCGGATGGTGTATGGAGTCAAGAGGTAGCTGTAGTCCCCTCCGGAAAAGGCAAACGGCAGTTCATCCAAGCCAAAGTATCCCAATGTGCGGTCAAAAAGCGTCTGAGCTTCTTCGGGGGATATGTAGATATCCGGCAGAAACCGTTTGTCCTCCGCGCCGCAGATCAACCCTGCGGAACGGGCCGACATGACGGCGGAATAACAGGGGTTGTCCAGCGGTACGTCCTCGAACGGAAGGACCTCCGCGCCGCTGTCCGGAAGGCAGAAGAAGTCTGCAAGGAGCGTGATAAACTCGCCTCTGGTCATGCCGTGGTCAGGAGAAAAAGTGTGCTCGCTTGTGGCCGGCATCACACCCGTGTCATGTAAGTACTGGAAAATACCGGCGCTCCCGGCGTGCCGTCCCAGGTCAACAAAGCCCTCCAGCTCCAGCGGCGTACGGCGGTCATACGCAGGGACGCCGTAGCCGTGGATATGGAGTGCGTCCAACGGATATCGGTTGACCACGACGCGGTCAGGCGGGTCCAGACTGCCGTCGATCTCCGGCGTTACCTCAGTATAGAGATAGTCCAGACGGTTGGTCAAGGCGTTGCCCTCAATCGTATAGACATATCCGTCCTCCACATAGAGCACCAGTCCGGTGTGGTTGCAGACCTTTCCGGAGGCGTACCGCAGATTATTATAAAAAAAGATCACGTCTCCCTGCTGGGGGGTGTAGCTTCCGCCGCGAGAGGCGCTGTTCTGATACTGTCCCATTTCGGTAAACAGCTCCACATGCTTGGTGCAGCTGCACTGGGAGGGGAACTGGGTCTCAGGAACGCTGCCTTTCATGGCGCACCAAGAGACAAACATATCGCACCAGAAGGCGTTGGACAGGCCGTACCACTCGCTGTATTTGCTGTACTCATTTTCACTCTCTACATAACCCACTTCGTTCAGGGCGGCAGAAATCACGTTGGCGGAATCGGTGGGAGCGGCAGGTTCGACGGAGCTGGAGCTGACAGGTTCGGCAAAAGCTGCACCACCGGCCGCAGCCGGGACCGCCAGAGCGGTGGGGGAAAGCATTGCGGCCGCCAAAGCGCAGGCCGTCGCGGAACGGAGGAATTGCTGTAGATTCATAAGATGATTCTTCTCCCTATTACAAATTTCGACAAAGTAAGGATAACACATTCTGTCCGGTCCGTCAAGAAAGGTATTGGCTGCAAAAAATGCAAAAATTCCCTGCGGGCAGCTGCCCGCAGGGAATTGGGATGTACTCCGGGAAGGGGCCTTGCGTTCAGGAAGACGCGCCGGAAAGTCCGTCCGCAATATGGTCGATCTTGTTTTGCAGACGTTCTAACGTCTTTTGCAGAGCGGCCCGGTTCACATCCAGACCGCTAGCGGACAGCTGCGCCAGGACCATCATCTGATCGAGAATGCGCTCAATCTCGGCCAAAGCGGTTTCCATATCCTGCGGAGATAATAAATTTTCGTTGTTCTCCATAGCTCCACACTACTCCTCTTTGATGAAAACATATGTGTCGGGACTGGATTCATTGATGGCAAAGCGATAGCCTAACCGGTCGAAGGACCGAATCTGTTCGGGCTCTGCAAGCTGCTCCTCGGCTATATACCGAACCATCTCCCCGCGCGCTATCTTGCACAGGGTTCCTTTTTCAATGATTTTGCCATTCTTCCGCTCACCAAATACGCAGGTGATGAACCGCGCCCCGTTTGGGACATATTGGGACACACACCGGCAGTATTCCTTGGAGGCAAGATTGACGATACAGTCTGATTCAGAAAAAAGCGCATCGGAAAGGCTTGTCCCCCAGAAGCTATAAAGGTCCTTCGCATCCCCGCAGGAAAGCTTCGCCTGCATCTCCAGACGATAGGGGATTACGCCGTCAAAGGGCCGCAGCAGGCCATAGAAGCCGGACAGAATCCGCAGATGCTCCTCCACATATTCCAGGGCGCTGCTGGTGAACACGCCTGGAGCCATATACCGGTATTGGATACCATCATAGGCCAGCAGCGCGGGCGTCAGGTTCCGGCGTAAATCCATGGCCTGCAGCCGCTCGAAATTCAACCGCGCAATCTGGTCATTGCAGCGCCAGAGAGCTTTCAGCTCCTGATAGGACATCGCCCGCAGGCAGGCGTGGAGCTGATCGGTTTTGGCGAGAAAACGGGGAAGATTGCGGCAGGCAAAGCTGTCGGTATCCAGATTCATTTTTTTCGCTGGGGAAATTATGATCTGCATGGTATGGTCCTCTTATTGGTCTGATTTTGTTATGGATAAAACCGCTTTCTTTGGCGTACACTGCTGGTAAGGGGGTGCTTTCTTGAAGAAAAATACAAAATATCTGCTCCTGTGTCTGGCGGTCCCGCTGGCGGTTGGCGCACTTTCTTCGCTTTTCACACGGGACGGTATGGAGCAGTTCCAGCAGCTGAACAAGCCGCCGCTGACGCCGCCGGGATGGCTGTTCCCGGTGGTCTGGACAATTTTGTTTCTGATGATGGGGCTCGCTTCTTATCTGGTCTGGAGGTCCAACAGTCCCCGGCACGCGGTGCGCGGCGCGCTGGCGCTGTATGGGGTTCAGCTGGGCTTTAATTTCCTGTGGACGATTCTGTTCTTTCACATGGACCGCTATCTGTTCGCGTTCTTCTGGCTGGTGATCTTATGGGTACTGATTGCGGCGACAGCTCTGCGGTTTTACCGCCTGTCAAAAACAGCAGGGTATCTGATGGTTCCCTACTTGCTTTGGGTTGCCTTTGCGGGATACTTGAATTTCGGCGTCTACCTGATGAATTGAACTATTGTTTTCCTTGGTTTTCGCGGGAACAGAAGAATATGGAATTTGAATACCGCTGCTGCGGTATTCAAATTGGACACTGGTATAGTATACACCAAATGCGGAAGAACTGCAACAGTAAGGAATCCGGCCACAGGGAAATCAATTTTCACAGCTGCGCCCCTATGGTGGCTCTTCTTTTCTCCAGAAATCTGCATAACGGAAAATTAATTTCTGCGATCCGGCCAGACGGCCATCTGGCGGCTGAAATCAAATGCATCATTTCCAAGGTGCAAATAAGAGCAGGTCAGGAGAAATCATGCCTGACCTGTTCTTTTACCTCGATTCCACATCTGATATGCACCGCTCAACCCAGGCGACGGGCTCCTATTACATGGGCAGGGAAACAGGTTTGTCAATGACCTTCTCTGTTTTCTTCTGGATACGGCAGGTAAGCTGTTTTTTACCGGAGGGACCCGCAGCAAGCAGCCGCTGCGGGTCCCTCTGTTTAATGGTCAAAAGAGGGGTTGATAAAGTAAATGTTTTTCTCGCCCATACGGTCCTTCGCAAGCCGCAGGCCCTCGCCGAATCTCTGGAAGTGTACGACCTCCCGCTGCCGCAGAAACTTGATGACGTCATTGACATCCGGATCGTCGCTGAGGCGGAGGATATTGTCATAGGTAACGCGGGCTTTTTGCTCCGCTGCAAGATCCTCTGTCAAGTCGGCGATGAGATCGCCCTTGCAGGCCATGCTTGCCGCGCTGTAGGGGAAGCCGGAGGCGGCGGTGGGATATACGCCGGCAGTGCGGTCCACAAAATAGGCGTCAAACCCAGCGGACTTGATCTGCTCCTCGGTAAGATCGCGGGTCAGCTGATGGACGATGGTCCCGATCATTTCCAGATGTCCCAGCTCTTCCGTACCGATGTCAGTCAGCAGCCCCTTCAACTCCGGGTAGGGCATGGAGAACCGCTGGCTGAGATACCGCAGGGACGCGCCCAGCTCCCCGTCCGGTCCTCCATACTGACTGATAATCAGCGAAGCCAGCTTCGGGTTGGTGTTTTTAATCCTGACGGGATATTGCAGCCGCTTCTCATAAACGAACATTACTGCTTTCCTCCTTCTGCAAAATCCCAAGGCCAGGGATCGTTGAGCCAGGTGTACCCGGCGGCGGTCACATTGGACTGCTGCAATGGCCCGTAGGCTGCCTCGTAGCGCTTACGGCCCTCCTCTGCAAGGTTGACATAATCCGTATAGAGCGCCAGAGCCTCCTTGTCGTTCTGGTGGGTATCCAGGTAGAGGCCCAGCTCGTTGATGGCAAAGCCAATAGCCATCAGCTCGCAAAGCGCCGTGTTGGCGCAGTTCATCTTACTTTTGACCGCCTTGAAAAAAGGCAGGTTCAGACCGGGAAACAGCGTACCGGCGGCCAGAGCCTGCGCCTGGTCGTAGCGTTCTGCGTTGGGGTTCTGCATAGGAATGTAGGGAAACGCCAGATTTGCGCATTTTCCGGGCAGACTGCCCTCCATGGCGCCGCAGGCGTTGGGATTTGTATTCTCCAAGAGGGGATCACTCCTTCAGGTAAAGTCGGGGCGCAGTGCGCCCTCAAACCATCTTATGCCTGATGTGAAAAGAAGTGCAGCATATTTTTTCATGCCGGGGCATAGGGTAGGAGGGGGTGGTCACATGTTTCTGACTTTTAAGAAATGGACAGCGCTGTACCTGCTGACACTGCTGGCGCTGTTCGGTATTTTCGCGGCGATCCTGTGGCAGGGGAGCGCAGTCAACGCGTCGAAAAACCTGTCGCTGGAGCAGGGGGGAGGCTTTGTTCTGATTATTGACCCCGGGCACGGCGGCATGGACGGCGGCGCGGTGAGCAAGGACGGTACGATAGAGGCACAGATCAATCTTGAGATTGGCCTGCGTATGGAGGAGATCGCACAGATGCTGGGCGTAGAGACGGTCATGACCCGCCGGGAGGACGTGGACCTGCACGACGAGAGCGCTGGAACAGTCCGCCAGCAGAAGGTCTCCGACCTGAAAAACCGCGTTGCGAAGGCTAACGGCATCTCCGGCGGCGTGCTGGTCAGCCTGCACCAGAACAGCCTGCCGCAGGTTCCCAGCGTCCATGGGGCCCAAGTGTTTTATGGAGAAGCTGAAGGCAGTCAGGCGCTGGCGGAGGCTGTTCAGACCGCGCTGAACGCCGCAGTCAACGACCGGCCCAAGGAGGTCAAGGCGGCGGGCAGCTCCGTGTATCTGCTGGAAAATGCGGAGGTCCCGGCTATGCTGGTGGAGTGCGGCTTTCTCTCCAACCAGGATGAGACCGCCTTGCTGAATACCCAAGCTCACCAGACCCGGCTGGCGCTGACAATTCTGGCTGGCGCTTTATCACATCTTCAGTAAAAAACACTAGCCAAAAGGAAACATTTGTTGTATACTATAGGCAGGTCAAATTTACTGGAGGACAACAGCGATGGCAAAAGCTAGAAGTGTATTTTATTGTACGGAGTGTGGCAATGAGACGCCGAAGTGGGCAGGGAAGTGCCCCGCCTGCGGCGCCTGGAACACAGTTGTTGAGCAGGAGGCCGCGCCAAAGGGGCGTGAGGCCCGGCATTCCGGCGGAAGAAGCCCCTTTCATACTGTAAAAGCAATCTCCTTGACAGATGTTGATACAACAAAAGAAATCCGCTTTTTTACTGGAATGGGGGAGCTGGACCGGGTTCTGGGCGGTGGAGCGGTAAAGGGATCGCTTGTACTGGTGGGCGGCGCGCCGGGAGTAGGGAAGTCCACCTTGATGCTTCAAATCTGTGGGAGCCTCTGCCGTGAAAACCGGGTGCTGTATGTATCAGGCGAGGAGTCGGTCCGGCAGTTGAAGCTGCGCTCCCAGCGCCTGGGGGTGTCCAGCGAGAATCTGCTGGTCCTGTCCGAGACGGCGCTGGAAGATGTGCTGCAATCAGTGTCCGACACGATGCCGGATATTCTGATTGTGGACTCCATCCAGACAGTGTACAACGGCGCGTTGGAAAGCCCTCCCGGCAGCATCGGCCAGGTGAAGGATTGCACCATGTCGCTCATGCAGCTTGCAAAGGGAAAAGACATTACAGTGTTTGTCATTGGGCATGTCAACAAGGAGGGGTCTATCGCGGGACCAAAGGTTCTTGAGCACATGGTAGACTGCGTTCTCTACTTTGAGGGGGAGCAGCACAGCACATGCCGCATTCTCCGGGCGGCGAAGAACCGCTTCGGCGCAACCAATGAGATCGGTGTTTTTGAGATGCTGGACGCGGGGCTGGAGGAGGTGGAGAATCCCTCCCAGATGCTTTTGTCTGGGAGGCCTGACGGCGCGCCAGGGACCTGCGTCACCTGCGTAATGGAGGGAGTGCGCCCGGTGCTGGCAGAAATCCAGGCTCTGCTGGCCCCTGCGTCCTACGGCAACGCCCGCCGCTCCAGCAATGGGTTTGACTTCGGGCGGGCGGCGATGCTGCTGGCGGTGCTGGAGAAGAGGGGGGGACTGAAGGTCTCCGCCTGCGACGCCTATATGAATATCATTGGTGGGCTGAATCTGGACGAGCCCGCCGCCGATCTGGCGGCGATTCTGGCCTTGGCCTCCAGCTATTTGGACAAGCCCATCTCGGCTGATCTGGCGGCAATCGGGGAGGTGGGGCTTACCGGCGAGCTGCGGGCAGTGAATAATCTGGACCAGCGGCTCAGCGAGGTCTGCCGGCTGGGATTCAAAACCTGTATCGTGCCGCTGCGCCGGGGGAAGAGCCCCGCTCCCCAGGAGGGGCTTCGTATTGTTGAAGCTGCCAACGTCGGCGAGGCCATCCGGGCCGCATTGGGAAAATAACCGAGGAATTTACATAAGATGATTCGCTTGGGAACACAGCCTCCGGAAACAGAGCGGCTGATCCTGCGCCGATTTGCTGTGACAGATGCTGAAGCTATGTACTGCAACTGGGCCTCCGATCCGGCGGTGACAAAATTTTTGCTTGGCCGTGCCATGCCTCAATGGGGGTATCGGCGCAATATCTGGCAGGCTGGATGGAGCAATACGCTATTACCAGTGGGCTATTGTACCAAAGGAAGAAAATATGCCTGTTGGGCGTATAGCCGTAGTTCGCCTGGACCAGGATCTGAAAATCGCAGAAATCGGTTATTGCACCGGCAGACATCTGAACTTGAAAACACCTGAAGGGAGGAGCATCCACAGGTATATATGTAATTGAACAAAATAAAAATTTTGTTCAATTCAGGGGAGGCTGAAACGCTTCCTTTGGCGGACAGGCCCTCAGACCTGTGGTTTTGATATGAACGATTATCGCTGCGAAGCTCCGCAGATTTTAGTTGATTTCCTGGCATACCACGAGACCATCAAAGCGCATTCGCAAAAAACTGTTGACGAATACTTTCTTGATCTCAGGAATTTTTTCCGCTATATGAAACAGACCCGAGACCCGTCGCTGCGCGGCAAGGACTTGGATGAAATTTCGATTCTGGATGTGAACATCCATTTTATCCGTACCATCACCCTGACTGACGTCTACAGCTACCTGACCTATCTCAGCCGGGACCGCGCCCAGCAGCAAAACAGCTCCAAAACCGACTATGGACTCAGTGCGTCCACGCGCGCCCGGAAGATTGCCACACTTCGTTCTTTTTTTAACTATCTTACGCAGAAGGCCCATCTTCTGGAGAGCAATCCAATCAAGGAGCTGGACTCTCCGAAGCTGAAAAAGACGCTGCCCAGGTACCTGACTCTGGACGAGAGTCTGGAACTGCTGGACAGCGTGGACGGCCCCAACAAGGAGCGGGATTACTGCATCCTGACAATTTTTCTCAACTGCGGCCTCCGAATCTCTGAGCTCATCGGCCTGAACCTGACGGACATCCAGGGCGACGCCCTGCGGGTGCTCGGCAAGGGCAACAAGGTCCGCATCGTCTATCTCAATGACGCCTGCAAGTCTGCGCTGGAGCGCTATCTGTCCGTACGGCGGCCCATCACCGGCAGAGATCAGAACGCCCTGTTTTTGTCCTCCCGGGACCAGCGGATCAGCCGCTCCAACGTCCATGCCCTGGTGAAAAAGCACATCTCCCACGCGGGGCTGGACAGCGCCCAGTACTCCTCCCACAAGCTGCGGCACACCGCCGCGACCCTGATGCTGCAAAACGGCGTGGACGTCAAGGCGGTTCAGGAGGTGCTGGGACATGAGCATCTGAATACGACGGAAATTTACACCCATATAGACAACGAAGCCCTGCGGGTGGCCGCGAAGGCCAACCCGCTGGGCCGTGTGAAGCCGCCAAAGGATTAAGAAGCTGTATTTACAACAGCTTCTAAGCTTCCCGCACACGCTGGGACAGCTCATCCCAGGCCTGACGCAGAAGCTGCCGCTGCCGCTCCAGATGTCCGGGGCTCCTGTCCGCTGTCAGCAGGATGTCCAATTGGCTGGGCCGCAGGGCTTCCGGGCAATATGGCATGTTCGCCAGCGCAGCCTCCAGCTTTTTGTCTCCGGTGAAATAGACGCGGTTCAGCGCAAAGACCACCTGTACCATGTCCATTACGGTGTGCAGCACGACCGGCGCGGTGAAAAGGACGTCTCCCCTGCGGACGGCGCTCTCATAGTGAAAGTTGCCAATCCATGTTCCGGCGCGGCCCATGAAGGTCTCCAGAATCGCGCGGCGCAGAGGCTCCGGATAGCTGGCGGCTTTTTGCTGGTAAGCCGCCAGTACTCCGTCCGGGTCCCACACAGGCTTGATGAAGCTCAATTCGCAGAGGTAAATAAAGGTGTAGTACCCGTTTGAGGTCCAGGTGGCTGGAATGATCTCAAATTTTCCCTCCAGGCAGTCCCCGACTGCCTGATCCATCCGGGACAGGGTTCTCCCCACCACCTCTACCGGCGTTCCCTGGTATGTGAAGTCCATTCCGCCTCCCCAGGGCGCGGCATCGAAGTCGTCCACCCACGGCGTGGTTCCCGGGTCCGCTATACTGCGGATCAGTTCCAGGCGCAGCTCCCGCGGCTTCGCCCTCTCCGCAAATATATAGAGGTCGATGTCCGAGGCGGAGTCCGCCATTTCCTTGGCGTGGGCCCCCGCCAGAGCAATCGCGCACTTTCCTTCCGCCGTCTCCTTCAGCAGCTCCACCAGCGTTTGAATTTTCTCCTCCATTTGAACATCCTCCGTAGTTGAAGTCCTTGAAAGGCCAGGAAGCAGGCAGAACCCGACGCTTCCCCTTCCCCAAAGCATGTCAACTATACCACACCCGCCGCCTGCAAGCAAGAAGAATCATATGGTCTTACCGAACCGGCTTCCTGACGCCAATAAAATGCAGGAACCGGACAGCGCGGTAATCATAGCTGCTCAGCGGCCGGTTATCAGCGTCATAGCTGTGGGCGGCGATGAGCACATCCGCAGGCTGCAAAGCAGGCTGGTGCAGCAGCCTGACAACCACCGGCGAATGATTCCAGCCCTCGCCGTCAAAGGACAGCTGAATCACGTCTCCCGGCTCCACCTGGCTGATCGAGGACTCCTGGGCGACAGGCCCGGCTGTCGGTTCCTTCCGCGTCATGAAGTTGTAGAAGTATTCCACCCCTGTCCAGGCGGGGGCCTTGTTGTTGGCGTTGATGTAGTACCAGCCGAGGTCCTTGGTATAGTTCATCACCCGGCTCCCGGCATAGACGCACTGGGAGGCGAAATTTGTGCAGTCGCCGCCGATATATTCGTAGTCGTAAAACGCCGGGTTTCTGCCGTAGGCCCATTGATGGGCGTAGCGTACCGCCGCCATCCGGTCATAGAGGACCAGCCGCAGGCTTCCTTCATCCATAAGAAATCACCCCTTCCGCACAGTATATGCGGAAGGGGTGACTCGCGTTATGATTTCCGGTTAATGCGCAGCGTATTCAGCACACACAGCATACATACGCCGACGTCCGCGAATACGCCTGCCCACAGCTCAACATGGCCTGTGACGGACAGAATCATCACCAGGATCTTGATGGCGATTGCAAAGACGATATTCTCTGCGGCGATACGGTTGGTCCGCCGGGCTATGCGGATACCGGAGGCAATTTTGCTGGGCTCGTCGCCCATGATAATGACGTCCGCCGTCTCAATTGCGGCGTCAGCCCCCAGTCCGCCCATGGCAATGCCGATGTCCGCAGAGGCCAGCACCGGCGTATCATTGATGCCGTCTCCGGCATAGAGCAGCTTGCCTTTCCCGGTCAGCTGGCCGCGCAGACTGCCCAGCTCCTTCAGCTTATCCTGGGGCAGCAGCTCGCCTGTCGCCTGGTCCAATCCGATCTCCTTTGCGATTTCCTCCACCACCTGGCGGCTATCGCCGGAGAGCATGGCGGTCTTCTGGATGCCCAGGCTCCGGAGGGCGCTGATGGCTGTCTTCGCGTCCTTCTTGGGCGCGTCGCGCAGAAGTACAACGCCCTGATAAACGCCGTCCGCGGCGATATAGACTGCCGTTGCGGCGGCAGCCGGAGGCTCCGGCAAAGCCACGCCCTCTTCCAGCAGATACTCCCGCTTCCCTGCCAGGATGCGGCGGCCCTTTACAGTCACGGATACGCCGTGTCCGGAGACCTCCTGGTAATCCTCCAGCGCGGCCTCATCAACCTGCTTGCCGTATGCGGCGAGGACAGACTGGGCGATGGGGTGCGTGGAGCGGCATTCCGCCTGCGCCGCAAGCTCCAGCAGCTTTTCCCGGGAAATGCCGTCCGCCATGCGGCACTCGGATACAGAGAAGCGGCCTTCCGTCAGCGTCCCGGTCTTGTCGAAGGCTACGATCTGCGCCGCCGCCATCGTCTCCAGATGGTTACCTCCCTTCACCAGCACGCCCTCCCGGGAGGCGCGGCCAATACCGGCGAAAAAGCTGAGCGGGACAGAGATAACCAGCGCGCAGGGACAGGAGATAACCAGGAAGCACAGTGCGCTGTAAACCGACCTGCTCCAGGTCATAAGTCCCGCCAGCGGCGGCAGCACCGCGACGATCACCGCTGCCAGACATACAATAGGCGTATAGACGCGGGCAAAGCGGGTGATGAATTTTTCAGAGGCGGCTTTTTTCTCAGAGGCATGCTCCACCATCTCCAGTATCTTGCTGGCGGTGGACTCGCCGAAACTCTTCTCCACCTTGATCTCCAGCGCGCCACTGAGATTGATGCACCCGGCCATGACCTGCTGGCCGGGGGCGATGTCGCGGGGGACGGATTCGCCGGTCAGCGCCGCCGTATCCAACTGGGACTCGCCGGACAGCACCACTCCGTCAAGAGGAACCTTCTCACCGGGGCGGACCAGGATGGTCTGCCCAATCCGGACGTCTTCAGCGTCCACTTCCTTGCTGACGCCGTTCTCCAGCAGATTGGCGTGGTCAGGCCGCACATCCAGCAGCGCGGAAATGGACTTTCTGGAGGAAGAAACCGCTTTTGTTTGCAGGAACTCACCCAAACGGTACAGCAGGAACACCATAACGCCCTCAGGAATCTCGCCGATGCATACCGCGCCGATGCCGGCAATCGCCATAAGGAAGCTCTCGCCGAATATCTCACCGTGACGGATATTGTTGACCGCCTGGAGCACAATCTCCGCCGCCACAACGGCAAAGGCCGCCAGCAATACTGCCGCTGCCGCCCAGGGGGTACCGGGCAGGAAAACCTTCAGCAGCACTCCGGCCACCAGAAGCGCCGCGCCCGCAGCAAGAGTCAGCAGTTCCTTTTTCGCCTCAGCGGGGTCCTGCTCGTGGTTGTGGTCGTGGCCGCAGTTACAGCCGTCTCCATGCTCGCTGCCGTGGTGATGGCCGCAGGAGCAGCCGTCGTGGTGGTGTTCATGGCCGCAGGAGCAGTGGTCATGGCACTCATGTTCCTGCTCATGGCTGTGACTGTGTTCGCAGCGCTCATGCTCCTCATGACTGTGATGATGCTCATGTCCGCAGCAATCGTGGTCATGATGCTCGTGCCCGTGGTGATGTTCGTGTTTCTGCCCGTGCTCATGCGTAGGAGCCGTCAATTTTTCCTTACCCATCGTTCATCCCTCCATTTCTTCCATTACATGGTCAAAGGCCATGGCAAAAATCTGCCCGATATGGGCGTCGTCCAGAGAGTAGTAGACCACTCTCCCCTGCTTGCGGCTCTTGACAATCCGCGCAACCTTCAAAAGCCGCAGCTGGTGGCTGATTGCGCTCTGGGTCATGCCCAGCAGCGCCGCCAGATCACATACGCACATCTCCTCAATGTTCAATGCGCAGATAATCCTGGCCCGGGTACTGTCCCCAAAAACCTTGAACAGCTCCGACACCTCATAGACCGGCTCCTCATCCGGCATTCTGGCTTTGACTCTTGCCAGTACGTCCTCATGGATAACGCTGATCTCGCAGACCTCCAGCGGTTCCCGCTCCACACTGCATTCCCCCTTGTGCTGTATTTGAACGAATGAATATATGAGCAACTGTTCATGCTTTAGATTATACACAGGATAACGGATTTGTCAATAGGCAGACGGAAAAATTTTTCGCGCCCCGCTCTGGGAGCAGGACGCGAAAGAAAACTCAGCCAATAAACATCTGAGTCCAATAGTTTCCGCTGGCGCAGTATCCCACGCCGATCTGCGTATAGGAGGCGCTGAGGATATTTGCCCGGTGGCCGCTGGAGTTCATCCATGCATCAACCACCGCCGCGGGAGTCCTCTGGCCATAAGCGATGTTCTCCCCCGCCGTTCTGTAGGAGAGGCCAAAGGAGCGCATCATCTGGAAGGGCGTACCGTAAGTGGGGCTGGTGTGGGAAAAGTAGCGCGCGCTGGACATCTCTTCAGACTTGTATCGCGCTACGCGGGAGAGCTCCCAATTTGCCGGCAGAGCTTTCAGCCCATTCTCCTCGCGAATTTCATTGACCAGCCGGATTACCTCGGATTCATAATCAATGACTGCATCTGAAATCTGCGGGATATTCAGGACCTGCCCGGGATAGATCAGGTTTGGGTTGGCGACCTGGGGATTGGCGGAGATGATCTCGCTGGTCCCGACCTGATATTTGACCGCCAGCTTCCACATGGTGTCTCCTGGAACAACGGTATAGCTCAGGTCTGCGGCGGCGGCGGATACAGTCAGCGCGGCAGTCAGAGCTGACGCGGTCAAAAATGCGGCAAATTTTTTCATGGTATATACCTCCCCATGTGGTCCGTTTTTGAAGCTGCACATAAATTGTAACTGTTTTGTTACTATTTTGCAAATGTAATTCCTGGAAGCAGCCATGCATGCGCGCATTCACCATAAAAACGGCGCCGTCCAGCCATGTGGACAGCGCCGCCGTATTCTTGCAATGGGATAAACTGTTCTCAGAACGCCTTGCCGTCGCAGCCCAGGACGTCAATCAGCTTGTGCTTGACCAGCTCCTTGATGGCGGCGCGGGCGGGCTTCAGATACTCGCGGGGATCGAACTTGTCAGGATGCTCACAGAAGAACTGGCGGATGGTGCCAGTCATAGCCAGACGCAGGTCGGAGTCAATATTGATCTTGCAGACGGCGCTGCGGGCGGCCTGACGAAGCTGCTCCTCAGGGATGCCGACAGCGTCTGGCATCTTACCGCCGTTGGCATTGACCATCTTCACGAACTCCTGGGGCACGGAGGAGGAGCCATGGAGCACGATGGGGAAGCCGGGCAGACGCTTGACAACCTCATCCAGAATGTCGAAGCGCAGCGGCGGAGGAACCAGCTCGCCCTTCTCATTGCGGGTGCACTGAGCGGCGGTGAACTTGTACGCGCCGTGGCTGGTGCCGATGGCGATGGCCAGGGAGTCGCAGCCGGTCTTGTTGACGAACTCCTCAACCTCCTCGGGACGGGT
>JAAWQM010000054.1 GCA_022800525.1 Oscillospiraceae bacterium | reverse complement strand
GTCGGGATTATCCGGGTTGTCGGGATTATCCGGGTTGTCGGGATTATCCGGGTTGTCGGGATTATCCGGGTTGTCGGGATTATCCGGGTTGTCGGGATTGTCCGGGTTGTCCGGATTATCCGGGCCTGTCTGAGCGCCCGTGATTGTCAGCATGGCCGTCTGGCCGCCATAGGTGACGGTGAGCGTCTGATCCTCATTGGCGTCCACATCATAGCCGCTGCACATGGCGGCGATCAGCGGCAGGCTGCTCAATCCATGCCGGTAGCAGTTCGCGGTGACTTCAATGTCGGCCTCGGCCAGCAGCGTTTCCAGATCTGTTCCCGGCTCTCCTGCAATAGAGGCCTTGGATAGCTTCATACCGCTGAAGCTGCAATTGCTGGCGGCGATGAAGTTTTGCACCCAGTTGCTTGCGAAGCGGTGGGGGTGGTCGCTGTTGTAATAGTAACCGACGCCCAGATGGGTCTTATTGGGATTCTCAATATTCGCCCGGTGCCCGGAGCTGTTGAGCCAGCTGTCCATGACGTCGGCCGCGTCATGCTGGCCGGAAGCGATATTTTCCGCTGCGCTGGTGAGAGTGATACCCAGTTGGGTGAATACGGTGGCAAAGTTGCTGCCGTCCGGCCGGGTGTGCTCGCAGTATGTATAGAGCTCCACGGCGCGAATATTCGCCGCCTGCTGAAGCTCCGTGAACACTGACAGCGGCTGCAGGCCCATGCCCATGCGGCGCTGGTTCACCAACCGGAGCACTTCCCAGGCATAGGGGTGGACGTTGGGAATGGAGGTGCTGTTGTTGGGATAGCTGGGGAGCTCCGGATCATCAGGGTCAACCGGCGGGATAACGGGAACATCAGGTGAGACAGTGGAGCCGTCAGTCACGCCATTTTCCTGCATGAGGTTCCGCAGGCCGTTGATCCCGTTTCCGGTATCGCCCACAACCTCCAGCTGCCGTACATTATCCCTGACCATACAGGTCTTGGTGGACGGATTGTAGGTAACAGCCGCCGGCATCGCCGTGGGGGCGGCGCCTCCGAACAGAGGAGCCAGCGCGTCCGCGAGGCTTCCGCCGTCGCCAGTGTAGTAGTTGTAAAGGATGCATTTCTGCTGGTTGGCAAATCTGTAAAATTGGCTTTGAATGGGATTGGGCAGCGTTGCGGCATCATAGTAGATGAATACGATGTACCGCGCCTCGCTTCCATCCGCTACCGCGTCCAGCATCTGGCGGGCTTCCTCCGCGGACATGTCGAGCCAGTAATCCGTACTGGCCGGTTTGTCTGCCGCCAGTGCGGATGTTGGCAGCAGCAGCGCCAGACACACAGCCAGCGCTGCCGCAAGTAGCCGTCTTTTCATAATACATTCCCCCTTTGAGAAATTTTCCGGGACTCTATCCCGGCGATTTACACTTACTATACCTCATATTGGGCAAAAAAGCAAGAGGAAGTCAGCGTCCTCGACAGCTGGATATTATTTCTGAATAAATTTGGAAATAATGCGTTCAATTTTAGCCATTTTGCCCGCCGCCGTAAATGGCGCACATTGCTCCCCGGGGCGGAGGGGGGCAGCGGCCTCTCTGTCCGGCTGGTCCGGCGCGGGAAGCGCTGCGCCGGCGGGTCAAATCCTGGAAAACGGCTTGACGGATTGTCAAGATCCCTTTTTCCCGCATATCGTGAATTAGATTTTGAAGTTGGGAGGAAAGCCCATGACAACTCACTTTTTTCTTGGCGCAAACAGCGGACAGGGATTCCAGAATCTGTTCCAGCGCTTCTGTAAGCCGGAGGACCACCACGACCTGATCGTCCTGAAGGGCGGTCCGGGCGCGGGGAAGTCCACCATGATGCGCCGGGTCGGCAAGGCTATGGAGGACCGGGGGGAGGACGTGGAGTACCTGTACTGCTCCGGTGACCCCAGTTCCCTGGACGGAGTACATATCCCCCGTATCCGCACCGCCATTGTGGATGGTACAGCGCCCCACGTGAGCGCAACGCAGGGACACAAGAGAGCCCTGAACGGAAATCGTGGTTTCCGTTCGGGGCTTTTCATATTTCGGGTAAAATTCAGGTCATTACGCGCCAAACAGTTCCGCCGCCTGCTTCATGTTTTCAGCGGCGTCCACGCCGAAGGGACACCGCTTCCCGCACGCGCCGCAGCCTACGCACTCCCCCGCCTTGTGAGGCAGGGCGGCGTAGTGCTCCCGGACGGTCTCCGGAATCTCGCCCTGGGCCTTGCACAGGTTCAGGAATTTGGTCACGCTGGCGATGTCGATGCCTTTGGGGCAGGGGGCGCAGTGGCCGCAGTACATGCAGTGGCCCACCCAGCTGATCTTGGGCATGGCGGCGAATGCGGCGGCGTAGTCCTTCTCCTCGTCGCTGGCGGTCTCATAGGCGATACTGGCCCGCAGATCCTCCATGGACCGGGCTCCGCACATGACACTTGCCGCCGCCGGGCGGGTCAGGGCGTAGTGGAGGCACTGGCAGGCGGTCAGGGACACGCCCGCTGGGGACATGTCCGCCTTCAGCAGGTCGCCGCCGCCGAATGCCTTCATGACCGTGATGCCCACGCCCAGGCGCTGACAGGTCTCATACAGTTTCTGCCTCTGGGGGTCCATGTTGACCAGGGGCTTTTCGTAGTTTTTGTCCGCCCACAGCTCCTCCACGTCCTCGTTGGCGGGCTGGAGGTCATAGCAAGGGTTCACGCTGAACATCAGCACGTCGATTTTCCCGGTGTTCACCGCCGCCAGAGCCACCTCCGGGTTGTGGCTGGAGAGTCCGACGCTCCGGATGGTCCCCGCCGCCTTCAGCTCCAGGGCGTAGTCCAGGATGCCGTTCTTCACCACGGTCTCCCAGTCGCTCATAGCGTCCACATAGTGGATCATGCCCACGTCCAGATAGTCCGTGCGCAGCAGGCGGAGCTGCTCAGCCATGCCCTCCTTTGATTCGGCGAGGTGCCGGGTGCGCTTGTACTGGCCGTCCTTCCATACGGAGCAGATGTGCCCCTGGAGAACAAATTTCTCCCGGCGGCCCTCCATAGCCGCGCCCAGGTCGCCGCGTACCTGGGGGTTGGGGGTGTAGAGGTCGATGCAGTTGACTCCGGCGGAGACCATGAGGTCCACCATCTCCCGGACCTGTTCCGTAGTCTTGCCGGTGAAGCCCTCGCAGCCCATGCCGATCTCGCTCACCTGGATGCCGGTGCGGCCCAATGTACGGTATTGCATATCGTGTCGTCTCCTTCTGTTGTCAGTTTGTATGTGTGCGCAGATATTCCTCAAATTCCGGTGTCCGGGACCAATATCTGATCCCCCAGTTCTCGAAGCTCCATTCCTCCATGTAGCTGTTGCATTCATAGTCGATATAGTACAGCAGCCCACCCTGTACGACAAAATTTGTGGGGAAGTAGTCGATGTTCAGTCCCGCCGCCATCGCCTGCGCCGCCATCCGGCGGACCTGCTCCAGATACGGCTCGATGGACACATCGTTTTTGACAAGATCAAAAATGATGTCGCCGTCAATATACTCCTTTACGATCCGTTCGGCATCCACGTCGATATCGAGCATTTCCGGTATCCGTATCCCGGCGGCGGCCAGCCGCTCATAGTCGTGCCGCTCCGCTTCGATCTTGTTCCCGAAGGTGTAGTAGCCGCAGGGCTCATGATGGATCTGCTTCAAAACGACCTGCCTGCCATCCCGTTCCGCAAGGTAGGAATATCCGCCCTTGCCGTGCCCCAGCAGCCTGACGATCCTGTATTCGCTCCCATTGACGGATAATGAAGTTTCCATTGTCTCTTTTCCTCCATTCGGCCCCGGCGTGGCGCAGTTATCAAGGAAGATTTATTCCTTCTCATCGCCATTAAACAATAAACCGGGCGTTATTCCATTCCTGCTTTCTTTGAGGCCAATACCAACCATGCCGGAAGAGCTGACATTGGATTTTTACGCCAGTCGTTAATGTTTGCCAATTCATTCTGACTTTTTTTAATAAGTTCATCATATGTAAACCAAAATGACGCATCAACCGCCGGTAACTCTGCAAGTTCACTTATGGATAAGCCTGCTGCAATATTTGCATTTACTATGTCCTGTACACGCCAATGAATATCTGGCATTACGTCATGATAAGATTTTATAATTTGGGGTTCTTTCCAAGCCTCTCCAGAGAAAGGTCTGTTAAAAGGATGCACATCATACATAAAAGAATATCCCTGGTTTTTCAGAACTCTGTGAATATTCTTATACATTTCAGTTAAATCGCCTATCCAAGAAAGTGTTCCGTTTGAGGTGTACACAAGGTCATAGATACTATCTTTTATATGCTCCAATTTCATTGTATTGTCACATACAAACTCTATATCCAAACCCATCTTGTCTGCAAGCATTTTTGCATTATCCAACTGTCTTTCACTTATATCCGCTGAAGTTACTTCAGCACCCATGATTGCAAAGGCAAAAGCTGCATGATTATCTCCGCTGGATGGCAATAGAATATACCTTCCGCTTACCTCACCCACATGTTTTTTTATAAGTTCAAATACCACAGGATGAAATGCTGAAGCGGGATTTTCTCGTAATCTCAATATTTTTTCATCTGTTCGCAATGACATATACCAATCAGAATCAGCTACGCTATTCCAGTGTGTTTTTACTTCTTTAACCCAATCTTCCATACTTTTCCTCCCTCATTCCTTTTTTGAAATGCCAAACGCGAGGCAAATATTTTCGCTATAACACTAACACAGCCGTACAAACAGCGGCGCGATATGTCCCGCCATACCGCGCCGCTGCTCATATATCTTACTTCGCGGGCTTCACGATCAGGTTCACCAGCTTGTTCTTCACATGGATGACCTTCACAATCTCCATGCCCTCGATGGCGCGGGCCACCTTATCGACGGCCCTGGCGGCCTCGACCACGGCGGTCTCCTCGCTGTCCACAGGAACGTTGATGGTGCCCCGCAGCTTGCCCTGGACCTGGACTGCCATCTCTACGGAGGAGGCGATGGTCTTGCTCTCGTCATAGACGGGCCAGGACATCTGGCAGGCCATCTTCCCCTCGGCGGCGGCAAATCCCATGGTCTCCCACAGCTCCTCACACATATGAGGCGCGAAGGGATTCAGCAGAAGCAGCAGGGTTTTCATGTCGCCCTTGGAGCAGCCGTTGGCGTAGAAGTCGTTGACCAGGGCCATCATAGCGGCGATGGCGGTGTTGAACTTCATGGCCTCAATGTCGTCCGCCACCTTTTTGATGGCCTTGTGGATGGAGGACTCGTTGGCGGGGGTGTAGTCCAGACTGCCGCCGCAGCTCTCGGACAGGTTCCACACCCGGTCCAGGAAGCGCTTGCAGCCCTTCACGGCGTTGTCGGACCAGGAGGCGGCCTTCTCGAAGTCGCCAATGAACATGATATACATGCGCAGGGTGTCCGCGCCGTAGTCCCGGATGATGTCGTCCGGGTTGATCACGTTGCCCCGGCTCTTGGACATCTTCTCGCCGCCCTCGCCCAGAATCATGCCGTGGCTGGTGCGCTTCTGGTAGGGCTCCTTGGTGGGCACGACGCCGATGTCATAGAGGAACTTGTGCCAGAAGCGGCTGTAGAGCAGATGCAGGGTGGTATGCTCCATGCCGCCGTTGTACCAGTCCACCGGGGACCAGTAATCCAGAGCCTCCTTGGAAGCCAGGGCCTTGCCGTTATGGGGGTCCATATAGCGCAGGAAGTACCAGCTGGACCCGGCCCACTGGGGCATGGTGTCGGTCTCCCGCCTGCCCGGACCGCCGCAGCAGGGGCAGGTGGTATTGACCCAATCGGTCATTTTGCTGATGGGGCTCTCGCCATCGTCGGTGGGCTCGTAGCTCTCCACCTCCGGCAGCAGCAGGGGCAGCTGATCCTCGGGCAGAGGCTGCCAGCCGCAGGTTTCGCACCAGACCATGGGGATGGGCTCGCCCCAGTAGCGCTGGCGGGAGAAGACCCAGTCGCGGAGCTTGTAATTGACCTGACGCTTGCCGCAGCCCTTTTCCGCCAGCCAGTCCGTGACGGCCTCCTTGGCCTCCTTCACGGTCATTCCGTTGAACGGATCGGAGTTGATGACGAGGTCGGTGTCGGAGGTGGTGTAGACCGCCTCCTGCACGTCGCCGCCCTGGGCGGTAGCAATGATGGGCAGGCCGAACTTCTTGGCGAAGGCCCAGTCGCGCCCGTCATGACCGGGCACGCCCATGACGCAGCCTGTGCCATAGGTCGCCAGAACGTAGTCGGAAATAAAGATGGGGACCTCACGCCCGTTCACCGGGTTGATGGCGTTCACACCCTTGAGCTGCACGCCGGTCTTTTCCTTGTCGGCGGCCAGCTCGGTGCGCTCGAAGTCGGACTTGCGGGCGGCCTCCCGCATATACTGCGCAACCTCGTCCCAGTTGGACAGCCTGTCCTTCCAGTCCTGAACGAAGTGGTGCTCCGGAGAGATGACCATATAGGTGGTGCCGAAGATGGTGTCGGGGCGGGTGGTGAAGACGGTGATGTCGTCGCCGGTGGTGGCCTTGAAGGTGACCTCCGCGCCGGTGGAGCGGCCAATCCAGTTTTTCTGCTGGGTCTTGACCCGCTCGATGAAGTCCAGACCGTCCAGGTCGTCGATCAGACGCTGGGCGTACTTGGTGATGCGCAGCATCCACTGGCTTTTTTCCTTGCGGATGACGGAACTGCCGCAGCGCTCGCAGACGCCCTCCACCACTTCCTCGTTGGCCAGGACGCACTTGCAGGAGGTACACCAGTTGACGGGCATGGTGGCCTTGTAGGCCAGGCCGTTTTTGTACAGCTGGAGGAAGATCCACTGGGTCCACTTATAGTAATCGGGGTCGGTGGTGTCCACCACACGGTCCCAGTCGAAGCCGTAGCCCAGCCGCTTCAGCTGAGTGGTGAAGCGGGCGATGTTCTGCTTGGTGACAACTGCGGGGTGGATGTGGTTTTTGATGGCGTAGTTCTCTGTGGGCAGGCCGAAGGCGTCGAAGCCCATGGGGAAGAGGACGTTGTAGCCGTCCATCCGTTTTTTGCGGGTGACGATGTCCATGGCGGTATAGGGGCGGGGGTGGCCCACGTGGAGACCCTGTCCGGAGGGATAGGGAAACTCGATGAGGCCGTAGAATTTGGGTTTATTGCTGTGGTCGGAGGCGGCGAAAACCTTGCCCGCCTCCCAGCGGGCTTGCCATTTGGGTTCAATAGCGGCAAAATCGTATTTCAAACTGATCACACTCTCTTTGTATATTGTCCAGGCTACGCCCGGCAAAAGTTACATGCGGTGGTTATTATATCGGATTTCCGGGCGGAATGCAAGGGGGTGGCTTTACTTTTCCAAATTTCTGCTGGGGAGCCGGTGGTCATCGGGCGGGCGGATGATATCCGCCTCTACAGGTGCAACGTTTGTTATCGAGAATCAGCCCTTCGGTGCAGGGGCGCACAATGTGCGCCCCTGCAGATGTATCAATACAAAGCATTCTGCGTATGGGCTGTTGAGCAGCCGCATGGATGGCGGCGGGGGAAAGCGAGGGCCGTCATTGTCCTACGGACAACGACCGGCCGGGCAGTGGTGCTGGCGCACCACTGTCCGGCAACGGCGCCGCAGCAGTCAGCTACCGATAGAGCAAGTGGGCAGACGCAGAAGACCGGCGCACCAACGAAGGCATTCAGCCAGAACAAATCAGGGTATCGCCGGAGGGCAAACAAAAACCCGGCATTCAGGGGATTCTCAAGGGGGACCGCCACCTTGAGAGTGCTTTTGGTTCTTTTCCCACGAGGGAAAAGAATGCCCCCGTCCCCCCGCAGGGGGAACCGGCAAGAAAGCGCGGACCATACGGCCCGCGCTTTCGATCACTCACCCGACAGGATACCAGTCATATCGACAGGCTTCCCATCGCTCCACAGCCGCTCCAGGCCGTAGAACTCCCGGGCCTCGGTGTCAAACACATGGATCACCAGGCACCCATAGTCCAGCAGTACCCACACGCCGCCGCGGTGCCCTTCCCGGTGGAGGGGCTTCTCTCCAGCATCCTCCGCCAGCTTTTCCTCCACAGCGTCGCACAGCGCGTTGATCTGCGTGTTGCTGGAGCCTGTGCAGATCACAAAATAATCCGCCAGACTGGTCAGATCCGTGACCTCCATCACCTTGATTTCGCCGCCCTTTTTGCTGTCCAGGGCCTTTGCCGCCAGGACCGCCATTTCTTTTGGTGTCATAAGCTGTTCCTCTCTTTATTAAAGTTTGAATTACTGCTCACTCCTGAGGCCGGAGCCAATCGGGCATCTCCGTGGATTCCACCGGCGGCTCATCCTCCGGAAGCCCGGGTTCCTCCGGCGGCGTGTCCGGCGTATCAGGAGGCTCCAAATCCTCCGGCCCGGACGGAAGTCCCGGTTCCGTCTGGCTGCCCGGGTCAACCTGATTGCCAAGGCCGTCCTGGCTGCCGGGGCTGTCCTGACTACCGGGATTGCCTTGGCTGTTTCCTCCGCCCTGATTGTCGGGACCCGTCTGGCCACCGGAGGTATTGCCGTCTGTTGGGGTCTGAGGAAGCGTCACCGGCTGTCCGACGCCGTCGGACGGCGGCAGGACAGGGCCGTCCGCCAGCGGCTCGCCGGACTCGTCTGTGTAAACAATGGCGCCGTTCTCGTCCTCAATGTAATAATTCCCGTTTTCGTCCTGCTTCGGCTTCACCGGCGGCTGTCCATAGACGATATTGCCGCTGCCGTCATAGTACGCCTCGCCCCGGCGCACCGCCATGATGGCGTTGTGCTGGCTGTCCTTTACGCTGCCGGTAGAGGAGACGATATTTCCGTTGGACTGGATGCTCATGGCGTCCAGCATCCCAGTGGTCACCTGCTGCTCATAAGGGTTGAACCGCTCGTTGACCAGCTCAACCACCTGCTTGGGGTAGATGGTCACATAGGACTGATTCTGGCGGGTAGAACGGCTCCACGCCTCGCCCCAGTAGTTGCCGGGGATGGTGCATGTGTATACGTTTTCCATGTCCAGCGCCGGGACGCCGTTGAGTCCCAGCACGTTGGCCGCGAACCAGACCACGGATCCCGCCTCCAGGTCCGTCTGCACGTTCTCCATCGCCAGATCGATATACGCCTTGATCTTCCCCCAGTGCTGGAGGCTCAGACACTCTTTAATCAGGGCCTTCATGAACGCCTGCTGAACCTCCACGCGCTTGATGTCGCCCTCGGAGTACCGGCGGAAACGGACCAATTGCATGGCGTGTTCGCCGTCCAGTACCTGGACGCCCTTCTTCAGATCGATATGCAGGTCCTGATAGGGATCGTCATACTTCATGTCCTGGGGCACGTCGAATTCCACGCCGCCCACCAGATCCACCAGCTTGACGAACATGGAGAGGTCCACCTTCACATAGAAGTCCGGCTTGAACCCCACCAGCTTCTGGACGCGGTTTGCCAGGGAGCTGATGCTGCCGCCGGTACGGGAGTAGACGGAGTTGATCTTCTTGATATCCCAGCCCTCGTTAATCATGGTGTCCCGGGGAATGGACATGATGCTGACGCCCTGCCCCTTCGTATCGTAAGATGCCACCATGATGGTGTCTGTGTTGCCGTCCCACATGTCCGTGCCCACCAGAAGGAAGGTATACACGCCTTCCTTCCGGTTGCCGGAGACGGTGGGCATGTCGCCGTTGTAGCCGTCGTCAGGGTACAGCTCGTCGTCGGTGGGCTCCGTCGGTTCGGCGTCGCCGCTCAAATCGGTCTGATTGGGGACGGTCTGCTGCGGCACGTCGTCCTGAATTGGCTCGACAGGGATTGAAGGCGGCTTGATCCACATCCGCGCAGCCGCCACAACCACCAGGACGAACACCGCCAGACAGCTCAGCACCGTCACCAGAATCTTTCCCTTGCCGGATTCCCAGTACGCGCCCCAGCGGGCCTTGAGGTCCGGCTTTGACTTGGGAGCCTTCAGGTTGATGGGCTCCTCCTGAAATGGGTCACCGATCCCCGCGCTCTTGTCCTCCCACCCGCGCTCACTGCGGGGCTCCTCGCGTTTTCCTCTGTATCGCGCCATTTGATTCGGTCCTTTCCGATTGTATCTATCAATATCGTTATGCCGTTACTCCTCTGGCAGAACTGGCTCCGGTTCCGGCTCGGCCGGGAGCTCAGGCGTGGGGTCAGAAGCGGGACCCGGTCCAGGCTCCGGCTCGGGCTCGGTGGGCGGCTCCGGTCCGGTTGGTCCAGGATCGATGACGGTTCCTGGACCGGTGGCTTCGCCTGGATCAGCCGCCCCGGGATCGGTGGTGACGCCTGGGTCAGCCGAGGTCCCTGGATCGTTCGAGGTCCCCGGATTGGTCGAGGTCCCGGGATCGGATGTCGTTCCGGGGTCAGTGACCGTACCCGGATCGGTCACTGTCGAGCCCGGCGTGGTGGTTACATCCTCCTCCGGCAGGACAGCCTCGCCGCCGTCCGCGGGCGTGGACGCGGGCTTATCCTGCTCGCTGGAGGCAGAGGTATCCTTCTTGGGCTTCGCAGGGGGATTGGCCATGGACGCGCTGGCCAAAGTCCCGTTGGTAACGCCCAGTCCGCCGCTCTTGGTCTTATACATGATCTGCAGGTCTTCCGCCGTAATATCCCGGCTGTAGGGATTGAAGTGCTCATTCACCAGCTCCACCATCCCCGCGGGGTCGGCGAAGACGTAGCTCTGATGGTTGTAATACCCGTTCAGGTTCCCCGGCATCGTGTAAAAGGACACGTTATTCATGTTGATGCCCATAGCCTTCTGGGCAAACCAAAGCAGGTTCTCCAGCTTGATGTCCGTGGTCACATTCTCAAAGAAAATCTGGGCAAATTGGCTGATCTTTGTCCAGTTGCCGATTTGCAGGCACTGCTTGGCTACCGCTTTGAGGAAATCCTGCTGAACCTGCTGGCGCCCGGTGTCACCGATCTCGAAGCCGCCGTCGCTCTTGTTGTTTTTCCGCCAGCGGATGACCTGCATGGCATCGTCGCCGTTGAGCTTGCGCAGGCCCTTCTTCTGGTGGATGTGCAGGTTTTGGTAGGGGTCGTCATAGTTCATATTGTAGGGCACGTCGAACTCCACGCCCCCCAGGGCCTCCACGATCTTGCCGATAGCCTCCCATTCCACCGCCACATAGAAGTCCGGGACGATGCCGGTGAGGTGCCCCACCTCCTCCTTCAGGCCCTCAATGCCCCGCTTGGAGGCGTAGACGGCGTTGATCTTCTTGATGGTCCAGGAGACGTTTATCATGGTGTCCCGCGGGATGGACAGGCAGTCCACCGTGCCGTTGGGCACGTCGTAGGTCACCAGGATCATGGTGTCCGTGTTGCCGCCGCCTCCGGTGTCCTTGCCCAGCAGAAGGAAGGTATAGACGTCGTCCTTCCGTCCGGGCACCTTGGCGGCCCCGGCTGGATCGCCCTCTTCCGGCTGTTCCCAGCCGGAAGCATCCGGCTCCTGCCGGTCAGGGTCGTTGTCAGCCACGCTGGGGAGGACGTTGTTCGTGACGTCCGGGGGCTTGACGAACATCAGCCACCAGCCCACTCCGATGGCGAGCAGCGCCGCCAGACAGCAGCCCGCGATTACGCCCGCCTTCTTCCCGCCGCTCATGCCGCTCCAGCCATAGGCGTTCTTTTCCTTCTTTACTTTGATTTTTGACTCCTTGGGCGACAGATCCTCCTGAAATGGGTCGCCCTGTTTCTGCCAGCCGCCGCCGGCCTCGTGTCTGCCTCTGCTCATGTTCGCTTTCCTTTCAGATAATCCCTCGCCAGCACACTGTTGGAGTGGACCGCCGCTCCCCGCTCCATCAAGTCCCTTACCGCCATCTCCAGCCCCAGAAGCGCCGCCCTGTCCAGATCCTGAAAGGCCAGCGTCCGCAGCTCCGTCAGATCACAGAAGCTGCGGGTGGGCTCAATGTAATCCGCCAGATAAACGATCTTCTCCAGGGTGGTCATGTCCGCCTTGCCGGTGGTATGCCAGCGGATGGCGCTCTCGACCTCGGGTGGTACGCCAAAGACGCGCCGCGCCACCGCCGCGCCGGTAATGGCGTGAAGCAGCTTCTCCTCCCGCTGCTCCTCGCGGTCCAGCCTGATACCATATTGACGGCAGATATCCAGATGTTGTTCCCTGTTCAATTTTTTTGTACAATCGTGAAGCAACGCCGCCCTGCGGGCCGCTTCCTCGTCCTCTCCCCAGCGCAGAGCCAGCTTTGCCGCCGTCTCCTCCGTCCCCAGCACATGGGGTATACGCTTGCGCCTGAGCATACTGAAGGCCGCGCACCGCAGATCCTCCAGGGAAAGATGTTTCAGGTCCGCGCGGACGCCGTACAGTCCCTCCCGCAGGATGCAGCCCCAGACGGCGGGGTCCAGATGCTCCCGGCCTCCGCCTGCCGCCAGGGCCGCCCGCAGCCGGGTGGAGGAGATGTCCACGATCTCCGGCAGCGTGATGATCACGGAATCAGCGCCCACCGTCCGGGCCAGATGCTCCCGCTGGGCGGCGAACATGGCCTCCGTGTCCGCCTCGCTGCGCCCGAAGGCGCACAGGGTACACAGCTTCGCCAGCTTATCCGGGTCCCGCCAGAGGTGGAAGGTGAGGAACATGTCCGTGCCCATCAGCAGATAGAGTCTGGCCTTGGGATAATTCTCCCGGACGGCCTTTACCGTATCCAGGGTGTAGCTCTTGCCCTTCCGCAGCAGCTCTATGTCCGAAGCCTCCGCCGTGGGGCCAATGGCTTCCGCCGCCAGCTCCGCCATTTCCAGCCGCTGGTCCTGGCTGGGCGTACTGGCGTCCAGGACCTTGTGGGGCGGGATGCCCGCAGGCACCAGCAGCAGCCGGTCCAGCTCCAGATACTCCGCCGCGAACCGCGCCGCCTGGATGTGCCCCAGGTGGATGGGGTTGAAGGTCCCCCCGTAGATTCCGATTTTCACCAGGACGCCTCCTTGGTCAGATTTTATTTCTCGGGCTGCTTACGGGGCTTGTCCTTCACCAGCTCGATCTTGCGCTTGGCCTTGTCGTAATGCTGGCGGTAGAGGACGAACTTGGTCCCGATGACCTGGACGCCCTCGCTTCGGGTCAGCGCGGCCAGCTGTTCGCAGGCTTCCCGGGCCGTCAGCATGGAGTTCTCCAGCACCTTGCATTTAATAAGCTCCCGCGCCTCCAGCGCGTCGTTGGCCTGCTTGACCAGGTTGTCGTTGATGCCGTCCTTGCCGATGTGGACGATGGTGTCGATACTGTTTGCGATGCCCCGCAGCTGGGCCCGCTGTTTACTGGTCAGTTCCATCAGTTGTTCCCTTTCAAATATTCCCGCAATTTTCCATCAAAAACCTCCAGGGCCTTCCCTCTGTGGGAAACCGCCGCCTTTTCCTCCGGCGTCAGCTGGGCGTAGGTCTTGCGCAGCTCCGGCAGGAAGAACACCGGATCATAGCCGAACCCTCCGTCCCCCTGGGGCGCAAAAGCGATGGTGCCAGGGCAGATGCCCTCCGCCTCAATGGTATCCCCGTTTGGGAAAATGCAGGCAATGCAGCTGGTGAAGTGGGCGGCGCGGCTCCTGGCCCCCCGCATGTTCTCCAGCAGCAGCCGGTAACGGCCCGCGTCGTCCAGCTCCGGCCCGCCGTAGCGGGCAGAGTAAATTCCCGGTCCGCCGTTCAGCGCGTCCACGCATATGCCGGAGTCGTCAGCTATGGCGGGCAGGCCGCTGGCCTCCATCACGGTCCTGGCCTTCAGCATGGCGTTCTCCGCAAAGGTCTCCCCGGTCTCCTCCACGTCCACATGGAGACCGATGTCGGACTCCAGAACCACCTCCACCCCGTGGGCGGAGAGGATGGACTGCATTTCCACAAGCTTGTGCTTATTTTGTGAAGCAAGGACAAATTTCATGTCAGATCTGGCCTCCCAATATCTCTTTCTGTTTTTCCAGCAATTCCCGTATGCCGCCATGGCACAGCTCCACCAGTATCCGCTGCTCATCCACGGTGAAGCCCCGGCCCTCGCCGGTGCCCTGCAGCTCGATCAGCTCCCCGCGGTCGTTCATTACGCAGTTCAGGTCAACCATAGCATGGCTGTCCTCCTCATAGCAGAGATCCAGCAGGGGCACGTCCTCCACAATCCCGGCGGAGACGGCGGCCACTTGGTTTTTGATTGGA
The DNA here is from genome assembly GCA_022800525.1 of Oscillospiraceae bacterium. GTDB lineage: Bacteria > Bacillota > Clostridia > Oscillospirales > Oscillospiraceae > Pelethomonas. The sequence goes on along the minus strand of JAAWQM010000054.1, from coordinate 6,423 downwards.
TTTTTTTCGATCACGCCGGACTCCGCCAGTTTGCGGCAGGCAATGGCCAGCGCGGCGAATCCGCCGGTGACAGAGGCGGTACGGGTACCGCCGTCGCCCTGGAGAACGTCGCAGTCGATGGTGATGGTCCGCTCACCCAGCGCGGACAAGTCCACCGCCGCCCGGAGGCTGCGGCCAATGAGCCGCTGAATCTCCGCCGAGCGGGGACTGAGCTTCAATTTGCTGACGTCCCGGCGGGAGCGTTCCCGGTTGGCGCGGGGCAGCATGGAGTACTCCGCCGTCACCCAGCCGGTACCCTCCGGTACGTGGCCGGGGGCCCGGTCCTCCACGCTGGCGCAGCAGAGCACCATGGTTTTGCCACACTCAATGAGGACGCTGCCCTCAGCGAAATCTACAAATCCCGCCGTCATTTTAACAGGACGCAGTTCGCTTTCTTTTCTGCCGTCAATGCGATTCATCTCAGATCAGCGCCTCCACATACTCCCTGGCGTCGAATGGCCGCATATCATCGATGCCTTCTCCCAGGCCCACCAGCTTCACGGGCACCTGCAATTCCTGAGCGATGGCAATGACGATGCCGCCCTTTGCGGTACCGTCCAGCTTGGTCAGTACGATTCCGGTGCAGCCGGAAATTTCCTGGAACTGCTTGGCCTGAATCAGCCCATTCTGCCCGGTGGTGGCGTCCAGCACCAGCAAAATCTCCAGCGCGGCCTCCGGCAGCTCCCGGTCGATGATCTTGCGCAGCTTGGCCAGCTCCGCCATAAGGTTGGCCTTGTTGTGAAGCCGCCCGGCGGTGTCGCAGATGACCACGTCCACGCCTCTGGCCTTCGCGGCCTGCAGGGCGTCGAACAGCACCGCGCCGGGGTCTGCCCCCTCCTTCTGGCGGACAATCTCGCAGCGGGAGCGGTTGGCCCAGATCTCCAGCTGGTCGGCGGCAGCGGCGCGGAAGGTGTCCCCGGCGCACAGCAGGACACGCTTGCCCTGCTGGCGCAGGGAGTTGGCGAGCTTGCCGATGGAGGTGGTTTTGCCCACGCCGTTGACACCCACCACCAGCACCACAGAGGGCTTTGTGGACAGGTTCAGCGCGGGGTCGCCCACGCTGAGCTTCTCCGCCAGGATATCCCGCAGGCAGGCCTTGACCGGCTCCTGACCGGATATCTTGTCCTCAATCATGATCTGGCGGAGCGCCTTCACCGCCTCGCCGGAGGTGGTCATGCCCACGTCCGCCAGAATCAGCATTTCCTCCAGATCGTCGAAGAATGCTTCGTCCGCTTCACTGATGGCCGCGCCGAAGACGTCGCCCATATAGATCTTTTTTAATTTTTCCCAGAAACCCATTGTATAGATCCTTTCTTCGCGCCGCCCCGGCGCGAGGGTTAGTGATTTCAATTTGTTGCCCCGGGCTTACGCAGCCCGGACCTGCGGTTCCTTTTTCCCTGTGCAAAAAGGAACCAAAAACACACCAGAAGCTGCGGTTCTGGACTCCCTTCCCGGTGATGCCTCCGGCATGGCCTCGGCGGGGGATTTTTGGACACGCCTGCAAGTGAAGAGCTTCGCTGCCCCATGAACAAGAAGTCCTTCGGGCATCTGCTCCAGGAGACTGGCAGTCAACCAGCTCCGGCTGACGCCCTGTGAAAGGGACAGAGTCGTCAACAGGGGGTGCTCAATCGAAACATTCTTCTGAACTGATACATCTTTGCAGGGACGCGCATGGTACGCCCGTGTATCGAAGGACTGCTTCACGGTATCAATGGTTCTGCCCGCAAACCCCCGGCCCCTACTCAATATTCAACTCCTCCGCCATCTCATTCATATTGATCGCCAGCATCTTGCTGACGCCCTTTTCCTGCATGGTCACACCATACAGGATATCCGCCGCTTCCATCGTGCCCCGGCGGTGGGTAATCACAATGAACTGCGTTTTGTCCGCAATAGACCTCATATAGTTGGCGACCCGCAGCACATTCGCTTCATCCAGAGCCGCTTCCACCTCGTCCATCACAAAAAACGGCGTTGGATGTACCTTCAGAATCGCAAAATACAGCGCAATCGCAACAAACGCCTTCTCACCTCCGGAAAGCAGCGACAGCGTCTTCAGCGTTTTCCCCTGGGGCTGGACCTTGATCTCAATTCCGCAATTCAATATATCCGACCGGTCCTCCAGATCCAGGCTGGCATAGCCGCCGCCGAACAGCTGCAGATACGTCTCCTGAAAAGACACGGCAATCAAATCAAACTGCTCGCCAAAGATCGCCGTCATCTCCCGGACGATGGCGGCGATAATGCCCTCCAGCTCGCCCTTGGACTGCTCCACGTCGTCCCGCTGGCTGGTGAGATAGGTATACCGCTCATTCACCCGCTGGAACTCCTCGATAGCCCCCACATTCACGGCGCCCAGAGCGCTGATTTCCCGCTTCAGTTCGTTGACCCGGCGGGTGGCCTTCTGGACGCTCTCCAGCTCGATGCGCTGCTCCATGGCGGCGGAATGACTCAGCTCGTAGCTCTCCCACAGCCGGTCCAGAATCTGCGTCTCCTCCATGCCGCCGGTGCTCAGCTTCTGCTCCAGGCGGGATGCCTCCCGCTCCGCGTCCAGCAGCGCGTCGTTGCACTCCTTCAGCTTCTGCCCCATAGACGTGCGGTCCCGCTCCAATTGCAGCCGTGCTTCCTGTAATTCGTGCAGCGCGTCATTGCACTCCTTTGCCCGCAGACGCAACGACGCGGCCTCCTCTGTCCGGCGGCCCATTTCCGCCTCGCCTGCCTCAATACCGGCCCGGTAAGCCGCCATCCGTTCCAACCGCTGTTCCCGGTCTCCAGCCAGATCACGGCGGGTTTGTTCCATCCGCTCCAGAGCCTCCGCCCCGGCAGCACGCTCCGCGCGCAATCCGGCCAGCGTCTCCTTCCGCTGGGCCATCCCGGCGGAAAGCTGGTTGGAGTAGTCCTGCAAATCCGCCTGGCCCGCCAGCTTCTCCTGCACCGCCTGACGCAGAGAGGCCGCCTGAGCCTCCTGAGCGTCGATCTCTCTCCGGACCTCCTGACGCTGCCGGGCGTTGTCCTCGACGCGCTGAGCCAAAGCGGCCTTCTCCCCCTCCAGGCTCTCTTCGCTGGCGCGGACGGTCTCCAGCAGCGCCTCGCACCGCTTCAGCTCGCCCTGACAGCGCAGCTCCGCATCCTCGGCGGTCCTGCGCTGGCTCTCAGCCACCTGCAATTCATATTGGGCGGCTTGAAGCTCGCGGTCGGCGGCATCCTTTTCCTGCTGCGCCTCGGTCACTTGTCCGACAAGGTCCTTATCTTTTCTGCGCAGCCGTTCCAACTCATTGGCACGGGACAGCACACCTGCATTCTTGGATACACTGCCGCCAGTCATGGAGCCGCCGCGGTTGATGAGCTGACCGTCCAGTGTGACGATGCGGAAACGGTTCTGATACCTCCGCGCCATGGCGATGCCGCAGTCCAGGTCCTCCGCTACTACGGTGCGGCCCAGCAGATTCTTGAATATATTGTCGTATTTCTCATCGTAGTCAATCAGCTGGGAAGCGATGCCTACAAATCCAGGCTCATCCTCCACGCCCTCCTCCTGCAGCTCGTCGCCGCGGATGGCGGTGAGCGGCAGAAAAGTGGCCCGTCCGCTGTCCCGCCGTTTCAAAAGCTGGATTGCGCTCTTGGCATCCTCTTCCCGGTCCACCACAATGTTCTGCATCCCAGCCCCCAGAGCGATTTCCAGCGCAACGGCATATTTGCCGTCAGTCTTCATCAAATTTGCTGTTGGCCCGTGAATCCCCCGCAGCTTGTTCCGGTCCGCGGCCTGCATCACCACCCGGACAGCCTTGCTGAAGCCCTCATACTCCTTCTCCATCTCCGCCAGCATCCGGACGCGGGACTCCAGGTTATTCCGTTCCATTGTCAGCTGGAGGTGACGGTCTGCGGCCTGCCGGGCGCGTTCCTCCCGGCCTCCCATCCGCAGGCAATGGCCCTGGATAATATTGACAGTGGCGGCGGCCTCATCCTCCGCCTCCTCCAAAGCGCGGCGGGCAGCCTTGACCTCGTTCTGCGCGGCGTCCCGCTGGGCCTGGACAGACTCCAGCTCCCGCTCCAGATCCGCCTGACGGTTCTCCATCTGCTCCAGCCCGGCGGACAGGGCCGACAGATGCTCCCTTGCCTTTGCGGCGGCGTCCGCCGCCAGCGTCTCTCCAGCCTGGAGGGCGCTGATCTCGCTGCCTGCCGCACCTGCGCTCTCCGCGGCGGCGCGGACCTTCTCCAGCAGCTCATCCAGCTCCTGTTCCAGACGCCCGATTTCTCCATCCAGCGCCTCCAGACGCTGCATCTGTCCGGCGATTTCCTTCTCCGCGTCCTGGCTGCGGCTGTCCTGACGGGCAAGCTCCGCCTCCAGCTCCTGGATCGACTCCTGCCGGTGCCGGATGTCGGTACGCAGCATATCCACCGCGCTCTCCTGATCCCGGGCCTGAGCGGTAAATTCATCGGCTTTCTGCCGCTTCAGCTCCTGCCGGGTGTCGATGTCCTGCATCCGCTGTGCGAAACGGTCGTTCTCCTCATACAGCGCGTCCTGCTGCTCCTTTGCCTCCTGCTGTCTGGTCTGAGCGGCGGAGTACTCCGCCTGGAGGCGGTTCTTGGCGGTCTTGATCTCATCCAGCCGCTCCATCCACAGGGAAATTTCCAGCGTACGCTGCTCGTCCCGCAGCAGCAGGAACCGCCGGGCCGTCTCCGCCTGCTCCCGCAGGGGATTGACCTGGAGCTCCAGCTCGCTGATCTTGTCGTTGATGCGCACCAGATTCTCCTGGGTGCGCTGGAGCTTCCGCTCGCTCTCCTCCTTGCGGTGGCGGTACTTGGAAATGCCTGCCGCCTCCTCAAAAATTTCCCGCCTGTCCGCGCTGCGCACAGATAAAATCTCGTCGATACGCCCTTGGCCTACGATAGCATAGCCTTCCCGGCCCAGGCCGGTGTCCATAAACAGCTCGTTTACATCCCTGAGACGGACGGACTGCTTATTGATATAGTATTCACTGTCCCCGCTGCGGTAATACCGGCGGGTGACCATGACCTCACTGCTCTCAATGGAGGGGAAGATGCCTCCGCTGTTGTCCAGCACCAGCGTCACCTGGGCGAAGCCTACCGGGCCGCGCTTCTCTGTGCCGCCGAAAATGACGTCCTCCATCTTGTCCCCCCGTAGGCTCCGGACGGACTGCTCGCCCATGACCCAGCAGATAGCGTCGGAGATGTTGGACTTGCCGGACCCGTTGGGGCCTACGATGGCGGTGATATTCTCGCCGAAATTCAATATGGTTTTATCCGGAAAGGACTTGAAGCCCTGGATCTCCAGCGCCTTTAGATACACACCGCCGCCTCCTTCTGCTCAAATTTGCTCATGCTGTTCTCCGTTTTGCAGGAACCTGCTTTTCCTGTGAAATCATTTCGTAATTTGACATATTATTGTATCACAACAGTTCCCCTTTTGCAAGTTGCAAGCGGCAACCTTTTTAACATATTAAGATTCCCGTTTTTTATAACAAGGTTCTATATTGAAATATAATGTATAAAGGCTGGTTTCACGAGACCGCTACATTATATTGCTACTACTATCAGCGCCTATAAATGGGGTTGAATGTCATTCGTATTGGTGATATACTTGGTTCGTGACAAATTGACAAATTCTAATTTGTTGAGTTGGCTAAATTCAGCAAAAAATAAGGAGAAATTGTAATGATAAGTTTGGTTGCTCAGCTTGTTCTTTGGATATGGTTTTTTGGCTGCATAAAATCATATCAGACAAGTAAATGGATATTGTCAAAGGGAGTTGGAATTAAGAGTGCAGAATTTGTAGTGCTGTGCCTTTTTACTACCGGGGTGGTTTTATATCATGCAGTATATCCTGTTGGGAAATGGTTTTTGCTGTTCGTTTTGTCATGTTGGATAATTGTTCAATTTTTCTGCCATTGGTACTTTACCATTTTTGGAGTGTCAGAAAAAAAGTTAAAGGGATATAATGAATGCTTCAGCGATACTGTTCGTTTCATTCCGGCAAGCGATACGAAGCTAATACCTGATTTGTATCATACTATTTTACACATTCTCATCCTCATTAACATTGTACTTATTTTCCTGCAGAGATAAGGTAGGGTCTGCTGAAAAAGTCGGATTGGATAAATATATGCAAATTTTGGGGTGAGAGCACATTGAAAGTTATACAGGTCCCAACAAATTGGGCTCTATCTGATATTTCCCGCGTGAGATTATCTGGAGCATATACAGTGTATGAAAGGCACTAATATCGTCGAAGCCCCCCAAAATGCGCAGTTTTGCGGATAAACCCTCAATTTTGGGTCGTTTTTTATTTTCTTTGGCACTTTTTAAAAGTAATAAATGTTTATCTATTTCTTTAATATTTTTGATTAATCTTTCAGCTGACTC
>JAAWQM010000053.1 GCA_022800525.1 Oscillospiraceae bacterium | reverse complement strand
TTCCCGTGGTTAAGTATAGCAACATTTTTACGCGATGGCACCTCGTCGTTTCATTACCTCGTCGGTGCCTTTCGCAGAAAGGCGATTTATATATATGATCGACTGGGGCTTCGGCGGCGTCATGCCCTATGCGCTGGATATCGCGCGGCTGATTGCCCACGGGTCGGAGAAGCCCGAAACTTATGCGTTCCCGTTCTATATGGACGGACCGCTGCGCTCCGCCTTTGTCCGCACCCACTACGAGCGGCTGGAGCACAAGCCCGATTGGGAGCGGTATATCATGGACATCAAGCTGGCCGCGCTCAACGAATATGTGGAGTTTATGGAAGCGCTCATCAATGACCCGGAGATCAGCCGGGAGGAGATTGAAGAGGATTTCACCTGCTGCCGCGCCAGGGAGACGGCGGCGAGCATCCTGTGAAAGATGTCTCGTTACCTCTTGTGCTGTTGAATTTTGACGTTGGCGATCCTGCAACTAAATAAAAAAGGTTCCCGGCTTGTGCAAAGCGGGAACCTTTTCACATATTACGGGGCATACTAGCCACGGAGGTGAAGCGATATGCCGAAAAATCATGAAAGCCTGCCCCCCGAGCGTAAGCCCGGCTGGCCGGAGGGCGACGACGACGTCATCAACAAGTACGGCACCTACGAGGTCCAGCGCACCAACGGCACGGAGAATCCCTATCCGCAGATTGCCCAGGGCATCTCCCCCCAGGAGGCGGAGGAGCAGCTGGATGCCGCCAAACGCTGGATGGAAAAGAAATGACCTACAGCGGCAGCGCCATGTCGTACCACACCGCCCCGCCGTGGACGGACCTGGACACGCCCCGGTTCTCAAAGCCGAAGCTCTGGTAGTACGCCAGCTTCCGCTCCAGGCAGGTGAGGGTAACGCCCCTGCGTCCCTCCCGCCGGGACTGCGCGATCAGCGCGTCCAGCAGCTCACGGCCATAGCCCCGCCCCTGCCAGTCCGGATGGATAGCCAGACTGAACACCGACTGCCAGGGGTTCTTTCCGTCATGGCAGGACGTATCGTCAAACATCTCGTCAGCGATGGTTTCCTGCCGGATCACCGGCCCCATGACAAAGCCGACGATGGTCCCATCCAGCTCCCCGGTCAGAAAATGGTCCGCGTATGCGGCAATTCGGGCCTGGACAGCCTCCCGGCTGGCGGCCTGCTCCGGAGGGAAACAGGCGGCCTCAATGGCGGCGCAGCGGTCCAGGTCCCCGGGACGCACCGGACGGATGGACAGCCTGCCGCCGTCGAGCTCCCGCAAAAAACCAGCGGAGGACCGGATAACAGCTCCCACGTTGCCCATATCCAGCAGGTTGGCCTGCTGGATCTCCTGGGTGTTGGAGGAGCAGCAGTCCTCCAGCGCCACCACGCTGTAGTCCAGCGAGATGGCGTCGTAGCAGGTGGTGCGGATGCAGTTGGGGGTAGTGGTTCCGGTGAGCAGCACCGTGTCCACGTTCAAGCGCCGCAGCAGCAGGTCCAGCGGCGTCTGGAAGAACGCGGAATACCGGGGCTTGATGATTTCATAGTCCTGGGGGCTGCGTTCGAATTCCGGCGGGTTTTCCACGGAGAGAGGCCCCGTACTGCCGGGAGTCAGAGGCTTGCCGCCTGCGGCCCAGACCTGCCGGCGGGTGTGCTCCACGTCGCTGCCGTCGGCACGGTAGGCCCGGTTGACGAAGATCACCGGGATGCCCGCCCTGCGGCAGGCCCTGATGACCCGGGCGCAGGCGGGCAGCGTTGCCCTGGCCCCTTTGATGCAGAGGGGGGACTCCGGATTCAGGAATCCGTTCTGCATGTCGATGATGATAAGAGCTGATTTCATGCTTGTCCTCCTTTTTCAGCGGCGGATGATCTCCAGCGGACTCCCGGCCCAGCTGCCCAGAAGCGAAAAGCTGGTCTCCAGTCCCTGGGTGACGGTTACGCTCCCGTCCTCGCCGATCAGAATAAAGTCAAATTCCGGATGCTCCTTCCAGTACGCGGCGGCCCGCTCCCTGCCCATGACGAACAGCGCCGTAGACAGCCCGTCGGCCTCCACGCCCCGGTCCGTCACGATGGTGACAGAGACCGCCCCGCTGCGGGCGGGGCAGCCTGTGGCCGGGTCCATGATGTGCCAGTAGGTCTCGCCGTCCTGCTCGAAGCAGCGCTGATAGCCGCCAGAGGTGACCACCGCCTTGTCCGTGATCTCCAGAACACCGGCATAGCCTCCGCCGTCCGGGGACTGCACCGCCACCCGCCAGGGCGAGCCGTCAGGCTTGGCGCCCAGGGCCTGGACGTTGCCCCCCAGCTCCACGATGGCGGAGGTGACGCCGGCCCCGGCAAACAGTTCCATCAGCTGTTCTCCGGCGTAGCCCTTGGCGACCGCTCCCAGGTCCAGCTCCATGCCCGCCGGAAGGGTGAGCGCGCTGCCTTCCAGGGAGACGCTGGTATAGTCTACATGCCCCAGCAGAGCGGACAGCTCAGCGCTGTCAGGGACCCGGTATTCGCCGGTGGTAAAGCCCCACGCCCGGACAACCGGGTACATAGTCACATCCAGTGCGCCGTCCGTTGCGGCGCATAGGGCCAGAGCGTCCTCCAGCAGCTTCCGGGTATCCTCGGACAGCTCCACCGGCTGACCGCCTGCGCAGTTGACGCGGTGGATTTCGCTGCCCTCCGCCGTAACGGAGAGGAGGGCTTCCAGCTCCTGAACTCGCTGTACGCCCAGCGCGGCGGCGGACTGAGCGTCCCCGCCGTAGAGGGTGAGGGTCATGATGGTGTCCATCGCCATGAATTGGGTTTGATAGGGCTCCGGCTCCTTGGCTTTGCAGGCGGTGAGCAGCAGGAGCAGGGCTGCAAGAATGGCGGGTACAGATTTTTTTGATCTCATGGAAAGCATCCTTTTTTGTTATATGGAAATCATACCGCCTTTCGGCGCAAAAAGCAAGCCCTGGAAGGCGGGGAGATACAAAAATCAGGGCTTGATTTCCCTGCGTCTCTCCATTCAAGCCTTGCCATGTTTTCAGGGTGGTGCTATAATGTTACTTTCGGAACGTTTGGAAGTAACATATGCCATGTTCAGCGATTACCGCCGCTTACGGCGGTGAGCAAAGTATCTGTGCCGGAATAGTCCGGCAAAAATATCAGGAAAGAGACAGATTGCGCCATGCCTCCAATTGTATACATTTACCTTCTGACCGCATTGGATACCCTGACAGGGCACCTGATTCTGGTGGCCTACCTGATGGCTGTGACGGACGAACAGGCTGTATGGAGGCGGCTGAAAAGACTGCCGCCCCTGCTCCTGTCCCCGGCCGTTGCCACCCTGGCCGCCTCCGTCCTGTTCGCTGACTCCGAATTCAACCTCTTCCGCTATACCATCAGCAACGCTCTCATTCTCACCATGTGCGCCCTTTGGGTGATGTGGGCGTGGCGGCTGGACTTCTGGCGGGCGTTTTCCTCCGTGTGTATGGCGGGCTTCCTGCAAGTGGCGACCTCCGCTTTGGCCCAGAGCTTATTTCTGATTATTCCGGACAGTCCGGCGCTGAACGTCGCCGCCATGGCTGTCACCCTGCTTTTTTCCATTGCCGCCGCCGCTCTGCTGAGACGGGGCCATTTTGGCGCCTGGTTCCGCGTACTGCTGGAGGACCAGTCCAACCTGCGCCGGACCACCGCGCTGCTCCTGGCCTTTGAAGCGTCCATGGAGGCACTTCTTATCCTGCAAAACGGCGTTCAGGAACCATATCTTGCAGCATATTTCATTTTAGTTGTCGTGCTGGCGATTGTGATCGCCGCGTTGACGGTCTATCTGGCCCGTCGGTTCGACGACAGCCGCGCCCTCCAGGCGCAGCGGGACGTCATCTCCCAGCAGCAGCTCTACGAGCGGAACCTGGAGGATATCCGCCGGGAGGTGCGCTCCTTCCGCCACGACTACAAGAACCTTCTGGCGTGCCTGTCCCAGCAGGCGGGAGAGGGGGAGCTGGAAGCGGTACGTTCCACGCTGTCGCAGCTGGACGCGGACTTTGACCGGCATCTGGGGGAAAAGATCCAGCTGTCCGCTCAGATCGGCAATCTGCGGATCCCGCAGGTGCGCAGTCTCCTGCTGAGCAAGCTCGCCGCGCTGCGGAAAAACAGCGTGGAGTGCTATCTGGAGGTCCTCTACCCTGTAGAGGCCGTGAACATGAATACATGGGATTTTGTCCGCTGTCTGGGCATCCTGGTGGACAACGCGGCGGAGGCCGCGCTGGAAACGGGCCGGCCCTGGGTGGAGATTATTCTTCTGGCCCAGAGCGGGCGGCTGTACCTGCGGGTGTCCAACCCGTACGCAAATGGCGTCGACCCGGGAAAAATATGGGACGAGGGCTGGTCCACCAAGGGAGCGGGCCGTGGACTGGGCCTGTCCGGATATCGGAGCATTCTGGAGAATTATCCCAACGCCTCCCCCTGTACCAGCTGGGAGAACGGCGTGTTTGTCCAGGAATTGACGGTGGAGGGCAGGGCATGATAAAGATCTATCTTTGTGATGACGAGGACGCTGTCCGCCACCAGATCCAGACCGCCCTGGAGTGGAAGATCTTTGCAGAGGACTACGACATGAAGGTGGCGTGCAGCGCCGCCGCCGCGCGGGAGCTGCTGGACGCGGCGGAGAGCGGCGGGCGCGGCATCTACTTTCTGGACGTGGAGCTGAAGGACGGGGACTGGGACGGCTTCCGGCTGGGGATGGAGCTGCGGCGGCTGGACCCCCACGGCACCCTGGTTTACATCACCAGCTATAGGGATCTGGCATGGCGCACCTTCCAGTATCACCTGGAGGCGTTTGACTACATCGTAAAGGAGCCGGAGCGGATTGGGCCGGCGGCGGCGCGGTGCCTGGAGGAAATCCATGACCGTCTGCTGGCGGAGCGCCAGGACCCGGCGGAAATGTTCACCCTGCGGACGGGGGGGATGGTGCGCCACATCCCCTTGAGCGACATCCTCCTCTTTGAAACCGCCTCCACGCCGCACCACGTCCTGCTCCATACGGCCAAAAGCCGGATGGATTTTTTAGGCAGCCTCAATGAGCTGGAAACTCAGCTGGGAGACCGCTTTGTCCGCATACACCGGGCCTATCTGGTGGCAGCGGACAGGATTGAGACGGTGGATCTCAAGCGCGGCAGGCTGTGGACCGGCGGTCATGAGTGCCTGCTTTCCCGGGCGGGGAAAGCGGAGCTGCGCAGAAAACTGGGAGGGAGTCCATGAGGCTCCCTCCCAGTCCATTCGGGAAATTCTGGTGCTCATTCAGGAAATTTTGGCCACGCGGCCTCGTTCATGGGGTATACTTGCCCTCGCAAACGGCAGGACGGGAAAGGAGTGTGAGTGCATGGCGAAGCAGCGTTTTGTGGAAGTCTATGACCAGGGCATTGTGAACGTGGCAAAAATCATTGTGGATACGGAAACCGGCGTGAACTACCTGCTGAGTTCCCATAACAAGGCGAGTGGGACCGGACTGACCGTGCTGGTCGACCAGAACGGCAAGCCCATTGTCACCCCGGTCGACGGAAAAGAGCTGTAAGAAGCTGTATTCAGATGGCGTTCAACGCCTGTGAATACAACCTCCGGGAACGGAACAGCGCCAGTATAGGAAAACCGGTATTATCATCCCGCCTGTTTGCCGGCTTACTTTGATTGATGGCATATATTACTTCCGAACTCTGCGTTCAGAAGTAATATATGCCATATTTTGCGTGCGGTTAAACCCCCAAAATTGCGGAAAGCGGGCCGGAGCCTGCCGGGTCATCGCTCCAGCAGCGTGTCCGGCCGCTTCATTTCCCGCCAGACGGTCAGCATCATGGTGACGTAGCAGGCCAGTCCGCCGATGATGTCGCTGATGGGCTCCGCGGCGAACACACCGTACGGCCCCAGACCCCACATCCTGGGCAGGACCAGCATCAGGGGGACAACCAGAATAACCTTGCGGAACAGGGAAAAGAACACCGCGTTCTTCGCCCGGCCCAGTGCGACAAAGGTATTCTGCCCGATCATCTGGAAGCTCATCATCACATAGGCCGCGTAGTATACGCGCATGGTCCTCACGCCAGTCTCCAGGAGACCGGCGTCGTTGTTGAACAGCAGAATGAACGCCTGTGGAAAGAGCATCAGCACCAGCCATATCACGACGTTGTAGGAGAGGCATGATACCGTCAGGAAGCGAATGCTCTCACGCACCCGGCTGTACTGACCGGCGCCGTAGTTGTAGCCAATCACTGGCTGAGCCCCCTGGGTCAGGCCCCGGATGGGCTGAAAGACGATTTCCCGGATGGAAGTAATGGCTGTCATGGCGGCGACATACAGGCTGCCGTTTCCGGTCACGGAGCCGTAGGTCTGGAGCTGGGCGTTGCCCAGAGCCTGGACCAGACTGTTGGTGACGGAGAAGGTGAAGCCGGTGAGCCCCAGGCTGCAAACCCTTTTCAGGATAGCGGCGTCCAGCCCCAGGCTCTCTCTGCTCAGCCGGAGGATGGCGGAGGGGCCTGTGAGGAAGACGAGGACCCACGCTGCGGAGCAGGTCTGGGCGATAACGGTTGCCAGCGCCGCGCCCTGGACGCCCATATTCAGGCCAAAGATAAAGATCGGGTCCAGAATCAGGTTGATAACTGCGCCCAGGAGGGTGGTCATCATGCCGGTTTTTCCAAAGCCCTGGGCGTTGATGAAGGGGTTCATGCCCAGACCGATCATCACGGGGATGGTACCCGCAAGGTAAATGAGCAGGTAGCTCCTGGCGTGGGACACTGTCTCCGGGCTGCCGCCGGACAAGTAGAGGATCGGCTCATGAAAGAGATAGAAAAACAGCGTCAGCGCACCGCCGGAAAGCAGCAGGAATGAGAAGCTGACGCCCATAATCCGCTGGGCCCGTTTATCATCGTTCTTGCCCCGCGCAATGGAGCACAGGGGCGCGCCGCCGGTTCCGCAGAGATTCGCGAACGCGTTGATAATGTAGGTGATTGGCATGACCAGGCCGATGCCCGTAAAGGCATCTCTTCCTACGGCGTCGATGTGTCCGATAAAGGCCCGGTCTACCACGTTGTACAGCACTACGGTCAGCTGCGCCAGCGTCAGGGGAATCGCGAGGGAGAGTATATTTTTAGCAATACTTCCCTGAGAAAAATCACTTTTCCGTGTACCGATCATGGACTCAATCCTCTCCTTTCTGCACTATTGTAGAACATTCGGCAGGAAATTGCAAGTGGTTGGCGCACAATCCTGTGGAAATCGATTTCCGTGATTTCTTTCGTATTCCTCTGGAATTTCCTTTCCGTCTATGGTATACTAGGAAAAAATCAAAATGAAAAGAGGGGCCTCTATGGAATTGAAGGAAACCACGCTCTCCAGCGAAAAGATTTTTGATGGACGGATCATACACGTTCACCGGGACATCGTGCGGCTGCCGGACGGCGGTGAGAGCTTCCGGGAGGTTGTGGACCATCCGGGCGGCGTGTGCGTGCTGGCGCTGGACAGCCAGGACCGGGCTCTGCTGGTCTGCCAGTTCCGCTATCCCTACGGGAAGGTCCTGTGGGAGCTGCCCGCCGGGAAGCTGGAGTATGGCGAGGACCCTGAGCAGGCCGCCATACGGGAGCTGAAGGAGGAGACGGGGGCTGAGGCGGGGGAATTTGTGTCCCTGGGCGAGCTGTACCCCTCTCCGGGCTACTGCGGCGAGATCATCCGGATGTACCTCGCACGGAAGCTGAACTTTGGGGAGAATCATCTGGATAAGGACGAGTTTCTAAATATGGAACGGGTCCCGTTTGCCCGGCTGGTGGAGCGGGTCCTCAGCGGTGAGATCAAGGATGCCAAGACCATTGCCGCCGTTCTGAAAGCGAAGCTGCTGTATGACTTATGACCCGCGTTCTGCCACAGGAGACAAAAGAACGGAGGAAAAACATGGAAGGGAAAAAGACCGTGCTGATCGTAGAGGACGAAAAGAGCATCGTGGATATCGTCCGGTTCAATCTGGAGAGAGAGGGCTATGCCGTGCGGACCGCCTACGACGGCGAGGCGGGGCTGAACGCCGCTCTGGAGGGCAAGCCGGACCTGATCCTGCTGGATGTGATGCTTCCGAAGATGATCGGCTTTGACGTGTGCCGCATTCTGCGGGAGAAGGGGGATCATGTGCCTGTGATTATCCTCACGGCCCGGGAGGAGGAAGCGGACAAGGTCCTGGGCCTGGAGATCGGGGCGGATGATTATATCACGAAGCCGTTTTCTATGAAGGAGCTGATGGCGCGGGTCAAGGCGAACATCCGCCGCACGTCCATGCAGCAGCAGGCGGCGGAGCCTGCCGCAGAGTCCGCCGGGGGCGGGCTGACGATCAATACGGAGAGCTATCAGGTCAGCAAGCGGGGCAAGCCGGTGGAGCTGACGCAGCGGGAGTATGAGCTGCTGGCATTTCTGGCGGCCAGTCCGGGGAAGGTGTTTTCCCGGATCGACCTGATGGAGCAGGTATGGAATTATGAATATGTGGGTGACGACGTCCGTACGGTGGACGTTACGGTGCGGCGGCTGCGGGAGAAAATCGAGGATGATCCCGCCAATCCGACGTTCATCCTGACCCGGCGGGGAGTCGGGTATTATTTCGCTGGAGAGTGAGCGGCGTATCCTGCGAGATGTAGCGCTCCGGAAATATTCAGCGCCAGGCCCCCCGCTGAAGCATCTGTCCCTTTGACAGGCTGGCAGACGGAGCTGAAATATTACCAGACCCCCGGATCAGATGCCCGAAGGACCTTTTGTTCACGGGGCGCCGCAGCTCTTTCCCTCCGCCCAAGGCTCGATGATCCCTCGCCGAGGAGATGCCGGAGGCATCTCCGGGAAGGAGGTCCAGGACCTACGGTCCTGGTGTGTTTTTGGTTCCTTTTTGCACAAGCAAAAAGGAACCGCAGGTCCGGGCCGCGCAGGCCCGGGGCAGCGAATAGAAACCATTCGCCTTGCGCCGCGCAGCAGCGCAAAGAAAGGAGCCCCCATGTTTCGCAGCCTGCACATGAAGCTGGTACTGATTATGCTCCTGCTGATTACCTCCCTGATGACCGTCGTGGGAGCCTTCATGATGACCAGCATCACCAGCTTTTATATCGACGAATTCTACCAGCAGGTCGAATCCGTCTTCGGGGACTCCAATCCCGTCAACGGCGCGTTTGTCAACGACCTGCGGCGGGAGGCGGCCCAGTCCGGCGGCCTCCAGGTCCTCCAGCAAATGGTTGAGACCAAGGCCGGGGACCTGGGCCTCAACTCCAACACCCGCAACTACTACATTCTGGACGGCCGCACAGGGGCGTTCCTTGCCGGCAGCGACGGCGAGTCCGCCTTCAACAGCCTTCCCACCACCCAGAACCTCCTCACCGCCCGCGCCAGCATCGCCAACGGCGACAGCGAGGTAGGCGACCACAGCGACGTCACCGCCAATTACATGGACGTGGCCATCCCCATCACCGGCGGCGAGAACGCCTATATCATCTATATCTATGACAACCGGGACACCGTTAACTCCCTGAACGGACAGCTCTTCCTGATTATCGTCCAGGCCCTGCTGGTGGGCCTGCTCATCTCCCTGCTGCTCAGCTTCCTGCTCAGCAAGACCATGATTATCCCCATTGAACGCCTGACGGAGGGCGCCGACCGGGTGGCCGCGGGGGACTTCGGCAAGGTCATCGAGGTGGAGTCCTCCGATGAGATCGGTGTGCTCACCACCACCTTCAACGACATGGCCGCCGTCCTGCGGGACACTCTGGAGGAGGTGGAAAATGAGCGCAGCAAGCTGGATACACTCTTCCTCCATATGACCGACGGCGTGATCTCCTTCGCCAGCGACGGCTCCATCCTCACCAGCAACCCGGCCGCCAGCCAGATGCTGGGCCGGGAGGTGTCCTTCTACGACTATGACGCCCTCTTCGGCAAGGAGCTCCCCTTCCAGCAGGTCATGAGCCTCCAGCGGCCCGACTTCGTCTCCCGCGAGCTGACGGTGGGCGTACGCATCCTGGAGCTGTATCTGGCCCCCGTGTCCGACGGCAAGGACGGCGGCGCAATGGCCGTGATGCACGACATCACCGCGCAGCGGAAAAACGAGGAAATGCGCAAGGAGTTCGTGGCCAACGTCTCCCACGAGCTGCGCACCCCCCTCACCAACGTGCGCAGCTACGCCGAGACCATCCGCACCACCCCGGACATCCCCCGGGAGATGGAGGAGGGCTTCCTGGACGTCATTATCAGCGAGGCCGACCGCATGACCCACATCGTCCAGGACCTGTTGACCCTCAGCCGCCTGGACTCCGGGCGGGCGGAGATCAAAATGGCCCGGTTTCCCCTCCTGGATGCCATTGACTCCGTATGTCGGGCTGTGGAGCTGGAGGCCCAGCGCCGGGGCCACACCCTGCTGCGGCAGTACGGCGGCGCCCTGCCCATGATCGAGGGCGACCGGGACCGGCTGGAGCAGGTGATGATGAACGTGGTGGGCAACGCCATCAAGTATACCCCCGACGGCGGAACCATCGCCGTGGACGCCGGAATGCGGGGCCGGAAGGTCTGGATTACCGTGTCTGACAACGGTATCGGCATCCCCCAGCAGGACCGGGAGCGCATCTTCGACCGCTTCTACCGGGTGGACAAGGCCCGCTCCAGGGAGAGCGGCGGCACCGGCCTGGGCCTCTCCATCGCCCGGGAGATTGTCATGCGCCACCACGGCGCCATCGCCCTGGCGCCCCACGAGGGGCCGGGTACCACCATCCGCATCTCTCTGCCCATCCGCCAGCGGGAGGAGGCGCGGCATGACTGACAAACGCCTGCGGAATGCCCTGCAAAATCTGGCGCTGGCGCTGCTGACGGCGTCGGCACTGTTTCTGCTGACCCAGCTCCCCTCCCTGCGGGGCATCCAGTGGACGGGGCGGGTCCAGGAGCTGCTGAATCCCACCCCGGCCTCCAGCCCCCGGGAGCAGGCCGGAATTCCGTTGGAAATGCTGCCCTCGGTGCAGCTTCTGGTCACCGGGGACAGCGAATATGGCCGCTATGGCCGCCTGAACATCCCGGCAGAGGACCCGGTCCTCCAGACGGTCACGCCCCTCTTCCAGGAGGCGCTGGGCTCCGCCACGGAGGTCGGGCTGGCAGCGGACGCCTCCCTGCGGGAGGCGTTGGACAATTCCGGGTTTTACCTGGATCTCACCCCCTCCGCCGCTCTTCCCCTGGCGGCTCTGGAGCCATGGCTCGGGGAGCTGGGCGGCGCGGACCGGATGGTCCGGGCTCTGGCCCTCACTGCCCGGGAGGAGGGCTTCGCCCAGCTGTACCTGCTGGAGCCGGAGGGGGAAATCTATCTCTATGAGACGGCTCTGCCCGTCTCAGCGGTACAGATCGCCTGCGAGGGCTTTTCACCCAATGGCGCCTGCTTCTCCTATGAGACCAACTACGGCTCCCTGGAGCCCTACACCATGCTTGTCGCCCAGGCGGAGGCCCTGCCGGACCTGAACCCGGAGCTGCCTGCCGGGTATTCGACCTATAACCTACTCACCGCTCTGGACTTCAACGCCCATACCCTCTCACGCTACACGGAGAGCGGCGGCACGGTGGTTGTGGAGGAATCCCCCCGGATTCTGCGCGTCAGCCCAAACGGCGCCGTGAATTTTATCAGCCGGGGGGAGATCAGCTCCTACCTCTTCCGCACCTCCAGCGAAACGCCAACGCTGCGCGAGGTGCTGTCTGCCGGCTGGCGGCTGGCCGCAGCCCTGACGGAGGGTACCGGCGCGTCCCCGCTGCGCCTGCGGACTGCGGAGCGGACGGAGGACGGATATGCGCTGAGCTTCCGGTATGAGGCGGACGGAACGCCGGTGGTGTTCTCCAATGAGGAGGACGCGTTGTCAGTGACCTTCAGCGGCGGACAGATTACCGCATTCTCCTACCGCTGCCGGGCCTATGCGCCAGTGGAGGGCGAAACGGCCTCCGCCCTGCTCCCCGCATCCATGGCCCAGGCGATGGCGGCCATCTATCCCAACGCCAGTTTGTCGGTAGGATATGAGGACAGCGGCGTGGGGCCCCTGGCGGCGCAGTGGCTGGCGGGCAGCTAGGCGGGCCTGCCGCCGCCCCACAATGAAAGGACTCAGCTATGGAAACCTACCGTCTGAAAAATATAGCGATCGTGCTCCTGCTGCTGCTCAACAGTTCCCTGCTTTTGCTGGTGGGATACCAGCAGCTCCAGGAGCGGCGCACGGAGCAGGAGACCGCCCAGCGGCTGCGGGAGCTCTGCGAGGCCAGCCAGCTTACCCTCAGCGGCGGCCTTGACCTGACCAGCCAGCCCCTTACGGCGCTGGCCCTCTCCCGCCGCGCGGAGACGGAACAGGCTATGGCATCCTCCCTCCTGGGGAGCGAGGCCGTTGCCGCCAGCCAGGGCGGCGGCATTTACAGCTACGAGGCGGAGACGGGCGCCATCCAGTTCCGTGCCGGCGGCAGCTTTTATGGAAGCCGGATGGCGGCGCCGGTGCAGGACGTCCGGGCGTTCTGCCAGGAATTCTTCCAGCAGTTCGGCTACGAGGACCCCCAGTTCCAGGTGGAGGAGGGGACTGGCACAGTCGCCGCTTCCCAGAAGGTGGGCGGAGTTGACGTCGCCGGCAGCGGGGTCACGCTTTCCTTTGACCGGGGGATGCTGGTATCTGTGACTGGGGCCCATGTCAGTCTGGATTCCGCCTCCGCCGAGGCGGATGAGGCTGAGATGACCTGCGTCACCGCTCTGGTGCGGTTTCTGGATTACCGGAACGCTTCCGGGGTGGTGTGCAGCGAGGTGAGGGATGTCCGCTGCGTGTACCAGCTCCAGGGGGGCGCGTCGCCCCGGCTGCTGCCAGCGTGGCAGATCGAGACCGATACAAATACCTATTTCGTGGACTGCCGGACGGGAGAGGTCACAGGAAGATAAAAATTGGGCGAGACGCTGGTCTCGCCCAATTTTTGCATCCATTCAACGAAAACCGGCGGGAAAAGCCCCGGCCAGACGGCGTCAACGCCTGTGAATGCTTCTTACCTGAATTTTACCGCAGTCCCGTAGGCGATGACCTCCGCGGCCCCCTGCATCACGGACGACGAGCCGTAGCGCACGTTCACAATGGCGTCCGCTCCCAGTGCCTGGGCTTCGTCCACCATGCGCTTGGTGGCAATCTGCCGGGCCTCGACCAGCATCTCCGTGTACCCGGTGATCTCACCGCCCACCAGCGTCTTCATCCCGGCCATGAAGTCCTTGCCGAAGTTCTTGGACTGGACCACCGTGCCCTTCACGATGGACAGGGCCTCGATCTCCCTCCCGGGAACATGGTCAATATTGAGCAGCAGCATCCTCTTCTCCTCCTTGAATTTCTTTCAATCTCATTTTCAGGCTGACCCAGATCAGGGGAATGCTCCCCAAATCCAACACAATAAGAATCAGCAGCAGCTTCGACGTGAATCCCGCCGGGTCCAGGCCCGCTCTCAGCCAGAACGACAGGAGGGCCGCTGCCAGCCGCACTGCAGTGGAACTCATGGCTCCCAGGATGGCGTTCTTCCTGCGGGCGGCCTGGAAATCAGTATTTGCTTGCTTCATCCTCTTCGCCTCCATCAATCTCCCGCAGCCGCTGGGCCGCAGCCGCCAGCACGCCTATAACGACCGCTCCGCCCACGGCGGCGTACAGCAGCAGAACGGGCAGAATGCTCCAGCCCACCTCCGCGCCCGCCAGTCCGGCGGCATAGGCGACCATCCCGATGATCGGACATATATAGATCACCACCAGCGCCGCAATGACGACGGGCGCGATCTTCTTCCGGTTCCTCTTTTCCATACGAGCTGCCTCCTTTCAAAGCAAAAAAACAGAATACGACGATTGGGCTCAAAATGTTCACCGCCGCGTGGACGCACCAGCCGCGCAGGATGCTGCCCCCCGCCTTTCGCTGGGAGAGCCAGCCCGGGGCAAAGCCGGTGCTCCCCGTCAGCAGGACAATCACCAGAGCCGGAAGGACGCCCTTCCCCACACAGCCGGGAGATGGCGCGCGCCGAACAGAACGGCGGTCCCGGCTTTCCAGCCCCACGCCTCGCAGAACCGCCTGCACAGGAAGCCCCGGAAAAAATCTCCTCTGACAGCGCGGTTTGCAGCACGGCCCGGATCAGAATGATCAGGACTGTCTGAATGCTCCAGCCGGTCTGGCGGTAGGAGTCCACAGGGAAGCCGCTGTAAGTCAGGCTCCCGTCTGGTACAGACACCAGTGGGGGAGGAGCGTCGCCAGCGCGAATCCCGCAAAAATCAAAACGCTTGCTCTGACAGGGACCCTTGCCGCCGGTTTCAAGCCCAGCAACTGGAAAAATCCGGAGACCCTGCGGCAGCTCACGAGATACCATATGAAGGGTATCTCGGTCAAAAGCAGCAATTGCAGGACCGCGCGCAGGAGCTGACTGGCCAGGACCACCGGACAAGCACCTCGTTTCTAGTATTTCTTTGCGTCGTCGATCTCTCCTTTCCCGATTTCCTCAATCCGCTGGAACAGCGCGTACAGGATGCCGCAGATGGCCAGTCCCGGCACGAGCTCCACCAGAAGCAGCACCGCCAGCGGCGGCGAGTCCGCAGGGTAGGTGACGAACGTCCAGATGAACACCCCCATGAACGCAGCCAGAACCGCCACCAGCACCGCCGTAATGGCCACCGGGGCCACATAGCGGATACGCACGTCCTGCCGCTGCTTATTCTGGAAGGTGGTGCCGGTCTGTTCCAGCTTCTCCATCTCCTCCAGCACGCTCTGGGCGTCCAGCTCGCTCAGCGGCTCTGTCCGCTCCTTCAGCAGCTCGCACAGTTTGACGGCTTCCTCCAGATTCTGCCGCTCCCGCTCCAGGGTGACCAGATGGCGGCGCATTCCGTCGCCCACGGTCTGGGTCCCCTGCTGCATCCGGCGGATCTCCTCGATGGGCACGCCCAGCTTCCGCAGCAGCTTGATCCGCCGCAGCGCGTCTACCTCCGCCTGACCGTAGTCCCGGTAGCCGTTTTCGCTGTTGCGGCCCGGGGAGAGAAGACCCTTCTCCTCATAGAACCGGATGTTCTTTTTTGTGATGCCCACCAGGGACTCAACCTCGTTGATCTTCACCCCGTTCCCTCCTTTACGGGCCTATTTTATACCTTCCACCAAGGGGAAAGTCAAGAGGGTTCCGCATTTTTTTCCAAAATTTTTCCCGCAGGATCATATCACGTAGAAATCCCCCGGCTGCTCCGCCTGCATCAGGTCAGCGATTGTAAATCTGTCCAGATATTCCCGGATGGCCTTGTCCAGCCCCTGCCACATGGCCAGCGTCCGGCATCCGGCGGCCCTGGCGCAGGGCGCGGCGTCCTTCTCCAGGCAGGAGACCGGGGCCAGCGAGCCTTCGGTCATTTGCAGAATCGCGCCTACCGTATACTGCTCTGGCGGCCTGCTCAGGCGGTAGCCGCCCCCCTTGCCCCTCAGTCCGGTCAGGATTCCGCCCTTTACCAGCGTCTTGACGATGCTTTCCAGGTATTTTTCAGAGATACCCTGCCGCTGGGCGATCTCCTTCAGCGGTATATAATGCTCGGATTGATGCTCCGCCATATCGACCAGAATGCGCAGCGCATAACGTCCTTTTGTTGAAATCAGCATACTCACGCCTCCTTGTAAAACCTACTATATCACAAGCCTGATAGGATTACAACGCGGAATTTCCGACGGGCCAGGAAGAGATTGACAGCTGCCACATTCTGTAATACATTACAACAATACGCCGCAAAAAGAGGAACCAATTATGACGGCCATCTCATTGCGTCTGGAGGACGCGGACGACATTCTCATCAAGGAGTACGCCAGCATGTACCATATGACAGTTATCCCCACAAGGAAGCGGGTGTGATGCTGGCGGACGGCGTTCTGGAACAAGCAGGCCGATGGTAAGCGCCCCGGAAGGCCAGCCTTCCGGGGCGCTTGCCATGGTTCAGAGCTTCTACCGCAGGAGTATCCGCACATTGCCCTGACTGGGCAGGACCTCTCCAATCCGCTGGGCGCTGGGCACGCAGGTCCGCAGCTCCGCCAGCAGCGCCTCCGAGTCCTCCGGATGCACTGCCGCCAGCAGCCCCCCGGAGGTCTGAGGGTCAAACAGCACATCCTGCTGATACAGCGGGGTGTCTCCCATATCAACAAAGGACTCCGCAAAGGTCCGGTTGCGGTACATCCCCTCGGGCAGGACGCCCATCTTCGCCAGCTCCAGGGCCTCCGGAATCAGGTCAATCCGGTCCACATGGAGCACAGCCCGCACATCGCTTCCCTGGGCCATCTCCAACAGATGCCCCAGCAGGGAGAATCCAGTGACGTCCGTGCAGGCGCGGACCCGGTACTTCACCAGCACATCCCTCGCGCTCTTATTGAGGGTGGACATCAGCCGGAAGGCCAGCTCCATCCCTTCCCGGGAGGCCAGCTCTCCCTTGAAGGCGGTGGTGAGGACGCCGGTCCCCAGCGGCTTGGTCAGGACCAGCACATCGCCGGGCCGGGCGCCGCTGTTGGTCAGGATGCGCTCCGGATGGACGAAGCCGGTGACTGCCAGTCCATATTTCGGCTCGCTGTCAAAAATGCTGTGGCCGCCGGTGATGAGACAGCCTGCCTCATACACTTTGTCGTAACCGCCCCGCAGCATCTGGTGGATTGCCGCCGGGGGCATGTCCTTAGGTACGCACATCAGATTCAGCGCAAGCTTCGGCTCGCCGCCCATGGCGTACACGTCGCTGAGGGCATTGGCGGCGGCAATCTGGCCGAAGAGATAGGGGTCGTCGGCAATGGGCGGGAAGAAATCCACAGTCTGCACCAACGCCAGCTCGTCGGATATCCTGTAGACCGACGCGTCGTCGCTCTTGTCGAACCCCACCAGCAGCCTGGGATCGTTGTGGACCTGGATGCCCTCCAGGAGCCGGGCCAGCGTCCCGGCTCCCACCTTCGCCCCGCACCCGGCGCAACTGGCCAGCTTTGTCAGCTTTATTTCGTTTTCCATCGTGTTCCTCCTTTTGGAATGGCCTCTGACTTGATGATGCGTTTCCATTATAGCAGAGCTGCCTGCCGTTGTCAGCAGAATGATTCACTGAACGCGCAATTTTGCAGCGCGCTCCCCAACTTTCATTTTCCCTCTTGTAAAATGCGGCGGGACAACGTAAACTATAGTAACAGGAAACGGGAACCCTTCCGCCTCCTGGCTCAGCCAACGGAAGGAAGGGCCCCGGACTCTCTGAAAACAGGAGGTTGCTATGAGAGAATTGTATGATGTCATTGTTTTGGGGGGCGGCCCTGCCGGTCTGACCGCCGGCCTGTACGCCGGGCGCAGCCGTCTGAACACCCTTATCATCGAAAAGGGGCAGGATGGCGGTCAGATTGCCGTCACAGATGAGATCGAGAACTATCCCGGACAGCTTGCGGAGGGCGAGAGCGGCGCGAGCCTGATTGCCCGCATGACCGAGCAGGTCAGGCGGTTCGGCGCGGAGCGGTGTACCGATACCATCAAGCGTGTGGAGCTGGAGGGAGACGTCAAGAAGCTGTCCGGAGCCAAGGGGGAATATCAGGCCAGGTGCGTCATCATCGCTACCGGCGCGGTCCCCAAACCGATTGGCTGCGAGAATGAGGAGAAGTTCATCGGCCAGGGCATCTCCTTCTGTGCCACCTGCGACGGGGCCTTCTTCAGGGACCTGGAGGTTTATGTGGCAGGCGGCGGCGACAGCGCCGTGGAGGAGGCCATTTACCTGACCAGATTTGCCCGGAAGGTGACGGTCATCCACCGCCGGGATACGCTGCGGGCGGTCAAATCAATTCAGGAGAGGGCCTTTGCCAATCCCAGGATCGCCTTTATGTGGGACAGCGTGGTGGTCCGGGTGGACGGCAGCGGGCTGCTCAGCTCGATGACGGTGAAAAACGTAAAGACCGGGGAACTGACGGTAATAGAGGCGGACAAGGCCGACGGACTCTTTGGACTCTTCGGGTTCACCGGCTACAGGCCCACCTCCGGACTGTTTGAGGGGATGCTGGAGATGGAGAACGGCTATATCAAAACAGATGAAAATATGCGTACCAGCCTTCCGGGCGTGTTTGCGGCGGGCGATATCCGGGTCAAGAGCCTGCGGCAGGTGATTACCGCCGCCGCGGACGGCGCGGTCGCCGCCATGCAGGCGGAGCGCTATATCAGCAGTCATTGAGTTTGAGGGAAAACGGAGAAATTCTATGTCTGTTTATCTGGACAATGCCGCAACGTCCTTCCCAAAGCCGCCGGCTGTGGCGCAGGCTATGCTGCGGTATATGACGGAGGTGGGCGCTTCCGTCAACCGGGGCGCTTACGCCAGCGCCCTGGACACGGGGATGACCGCGCTGCTGCTGCGCGAGGGCCTGTGCCGCCTGTTCCGCCACAGTGATCCCACCCACTGCATCCTGACGGGCGGCAACACCATGGGCCTGAATATGGCGCTGCGGGGGTGGCTGAGGCCCGGAGACCACTGCTTGACCAGCGGTATGGAGCACAACGCCGTCATGCGGCCCCTGCGGGATCTGGCGGAGCAGGGGGTGGCGTTCGACCGCGTTTCCTGCGATGCGGAGGGGCGGCTGGATCCGCTGGACCTCCTGCGCCTTATCCGTCCCAACACACGGCTGGTGGTAATGGCCCACGCGTCCAATGTCGGCGGCGGGGTGCAGGATATTCCCGCCGTGGGCAAAATTTGCCGGGAGCGCGGAATTCCCCTCCTGCTGGATGCCGCCCAGACTGCCGGACACTGGGAAATCGACTTTGAAGGGTGGGGACTCTCCGCTCTGTCCGTGCCTGGACATAAGGGGCTGATGGGGCCCTCCGGTATAGGCGCGCTGCTGCTATCGCCGGAATTTGCCGGAACTCTGGTTCCGATTGTGACCGGCGGCACCGGCAGCGCGTCCGATTCCGAACGCCAGCCTACCTGTATGCCGGACCGTTTTGAGTCCGGAACGCCCAACCTGCCGGGAATTTACGGCTTGCGGGCGGCGGTGGATTTCATTCTGGAGACTGGCGTGGAAACGCTGCGCCGGAGAGAAGAGGAGCTGACCAGCCAGTTTCTGGCGGAACTGCGGGGTGTGCCTGATATCCGGCTGGCGGGCCCGTGGACGCTGGAAAACCGGACGGGCGTCATTTCCGTGGACTTTTCGGGGCAGGACAACGCCGAAGCGGCCTTCCGCCTGGAGCAGGACTATGGCGTCCTCACCCGCTGCGGCCTTCACTGCGCCCCGGCCGCCCATAAGACCCTCGGCACCTTCCCCCAGGGGACGGTGCGGTTCAGCCCCGGCTGGTACACCACCGCTGAAGAGATTGCAGCGGCGGCAGCGGCGGTGCGGGAGACCGCCGGGCTGGTTCCGGGCCGCAGCGGCTGATTCCATCCGCCCCGGACTGTCTGGCCCACGCCCTGAACATGAGACAGGAAGAAGAGCAAGCTGCTGGAGAGCGGCTTGCTCTTTCTTGACTCAATAAACCTTGGAACTCCGTTCGCTGGAATTCAGCCAGCGGGTATCAGACCTCGGCAATGCTGAGAGACGCCTGTTCAACCAAAAGTCTGTCCCTGTAGTTTAAAACCAGGGACAGGTCAGCGCAGGGCGCCGGACAATCCTGTGGAAACAGCGTGGTGGTGTAATGCAGCGTCAAGGGTTTGTGGTCCGTACTCTTGACGGAAAAGCAGAAGGGCAGGACGCCCGAAAAAGCGCCGCAAGGCGCAATTCTTACAAAGATAACCCCCGCGCTGCCTCCAGGATAGGGGTCCCGGACGTTCATCGTGTAATTCAGCGCGTAGGTCTTTCTGGGATTCAGGCTCACCAATGCGGGGTTCTTCTCGCTCCAGCGAATATCGCAGCCCCTCTGGTCCCTGCACTTCCAGGACATGAGCGAACCGTTGTCCCAGCAAAGGCCATTACACCGGCCGGTCAGTTGAATCATGCTTTTCGGGCTGCATGGACTGCCGGAGCATGGCGGCTGTTCGGGACGTGGCGGTCCGCACGGACAGGGCGGCTTTTCCGGGCGGGACGGTCCGCACGGGCAGGATGGCTCTTCCGGGCAGGGCGGCCCCCATGGACAGGGCGGCTCTGGCGCAGGTACGCACGCGTGGCCGCCAGCTTCCAACGCTCTTTCCAGTTTTCCCTTCAGCAGCATCTGGCTCTGCATTACAGTGTCCAGCAGCTCCTTCACACTCTTGTTCACTGCCAGGATTTCCTGGAGACTGGCGCAGCTCCCATGCCGGCCAGGCAGGGTTCCCAGGATGTATTGAAGCTTTTCGCCCTCGGCGTTGACAATGTGGCTGAGGGCCAGCTCCTCCATGGCAATGGAGGCGACAATCATAGTGAGTGCCTCATCTTTTGTCATATCCGCTCCGCAGGGAGGAAAAGAAGGCATAGACATATCTCTTAACTCCAATCACCGCTACGGTGGATGTACGGCGCGGCTGTCCGCGTCGCCACTCTATTTTATGCACCTGTCCTCACCTTGGGAATGTCGAAAGGAAGAACCGCCGGGGTTGCAGACGCATATGATAAGTCAGGCGCTTGCCGGGGCCGGAGGTCCGGCCAAACTGAAGAAGACGCCCGGCTTGACGCCGTTGGAAAGGAGTTTTATCCATATCTATGCCCAGCTTTCCTGTTGTCGATCCCCCGATCGACCGGGAAGACGCAGTCAATCAGATCCTGTCCTCCATCGCCATGGAGGAGCTGGGTCTCAGCCATATTCTGAACGCTGAAGGCGAGAAGCTTCAATATATTCTTGGGACGCTGCCCGGTCTCAGCGGCCCTCCCGCCACGGTCAGCGACGTGTTGGCGGCCAACGAGAGCGTACGCGATCTGCTGGAAGCCACTGTCCAGAACCAGATTTTTCTGAGAGCCAAGATGCAGGGCGCTCTTGAGGCGTCCCAGATGCAGGGCGCCACGGGTCCCACAGGGCCGCTTATTAATGCACAACAGTAACTTTTGCTTGGTGATGGGTCATTAAGCCTGCTACATCGCGGGCTTTCGCTCTATCACCGTAAGTATGTTGTGATTGTTCTCGATGTAATCAAGTATACGCTGATACTCGTCGGCAAAATTGAAGTCCACCGTTATCTCCCCGTTCTCATGCACCCAAACCGTATCAACCAATTCAACCACGATACCGCGATTGAGGGTT
>JAAWQM010000052.1 GCA_022800525.1 Oscillospiraceae bacterium | reverse complement strand
TCCACGCTGGCATAGAAATTGTTCATATCCGAATGCAAAATCACAGGCTTCATGTCCTCAGTATATGAGGGCAGTCCGGCCTTCATCCTCGAAAGGAGTAATCAGCATGTGCGGAAGATACAGTTTAGCGCCGGAGCAATCCAAGGAAATCGCCCAGATCGTGGCTGAGGTACAGGCGCGGTTTGGGGCTGCCAGTATCCATACCGGGAAGATATTTCCCACCAACGCCGCACCTGTCCTGCTTCCAGACGGACAAAAAATGACCCCCAAGCCGATGACCTGGGGTTTCCCCAGTTTCAAAGGCAAGGGTGTCATCATCAACGCACGGGGTGAGACGGCGCTGGATAAACCGATGTTCCGCCGGTCCCTGCTGGAGCGGCGATGTATCGTGCCTACGACCGGCTTCTATGAGTGGGATGGTCAAAAAAGGAAATACCATTTTCGGCTGCCGGGGCAGGACAGGCTGTATCTGGCCGGGCTTTGGAACACTTTTCAGGAGGAGGAACGGTTTGTGATTCTGACAACTGCTCCCAATGACACTATCATCAATGTTCATAACCGGATGCCGGTCCTGCTGATAGATGATGAAGTGACGCCTTGGCTCTATGATACTGGAATGGCCTCGGCAAAATTGACGGCTTTGCAGCCAGCCTTGGAGGGGGCTGCCGTCTGATCACCAGCGGATGCGCACTCTCTGTTGTGGTGCCGCAATATAGTAAGAAGTACCAGCCATGAGGCTGGTACTTCTTTTGCTATACCAAATCCTTTTCATTTGTCGTAAATCTGTCGTAAAACTCAAAACACGCTTCTTGCTTCGCAACAAATCAGACTGTTTTCTCCAGCTTTTTCTTCGAAATTAGACGTTTCTCTGAATGCTTTATGCCGAAATTCAGTCCAGCGGTTTCATCGTGGGGAACAAAATCACATCTCGGATCGAATCGCTCCCGGTAAGAAGCATAACGCACCGGTCAATGCCGATACCCAAGCCGCCCGTAGGAGGCATACCGTACTCCAGGGCGGTCAGGAAGTCCTCGTCCATCATGCCGGCCTCGTCATTGCCCTTGATGCGGTCCTCCACTTCCTTCTCAAACCGCTGACGCTGGTCAATGGGGTCGTTCAGCTCGGAGAAAGCGTTGCCCATCTCACTGCGGCAGATGAACAGCTCGAACCGCTCAGTGAGCCTGGGGTCCCTGGGAGAACGCTTCGCCAGGGGGGAGACATCCACCGGATGCATGGTAATGAAGGTGGGCTGTATCAGCCTGCCCTCCACCTTCTGGTCAAAGCACTCGTACAGCGCGTGACCCCAGGTGGGCTCCACGCCGTCCATGTCCACGCCAGCGGCCTTGGCGGCGGCGACCGCCTCCGCGTCATCAGAAATCGCCATGAAGTCCACACTCAGGTACCGCTTTACCGCCTCAGCCATGCTCAGCCGTGGCCAGCCGGGGGTCAGGTCAATGTCCTCACCCTGCCATTTGACCTGATAACTGCCGCAGATCGTCCTGGCCGCGCCGCTGAGCAGCTCCTCAAAGAGGTCCATCATGTCGTTGAAATCCGCGTACGCCTCGTACAGCTCTACGGTGGTGAACTCAGGATTATGCTTGGTGTCCATGCCCTCATTGCGGAAAATGCGGCCCACCTCGTAGACTCGCTCCATGCCGCCCACAATCAGCCGCTTCAGGGGCAGCTCCGTGGCGATGCGCATGTACATGTCAATATCCAGTGTATTATGGTGCGTGATGAAGGGGCGGGCGGTAGCGCCGCCGCTGATGGTGTTCAGCACCGGCGTCTCCACTTCCATATAGCCCCGGCTGTCCAGGAAGTTCCGCAGATACTTGACAAACGCGCTGCGGACCTCAAAATTCCGGCGGACCTCCGGGTTGACGATCAGATCCACATACCGCTGGCGGTAGCGGGTCTCCTTGTCGGTGAGGCCATGGAACTTCTCCGGCAGGGGCAGAAGGGACTTGCTGAGCAGGGTGACCTCCCGTCCCCTCACGCTCATCTCACCCCGCTGGGTGCGGAACACCTCGCCCTTCACGCCCACGATGTCGCCAATATCGTACTTCTTGAAGCGGTTGTATGCATCCTCGTCCATCTCGTCCTTCCGGGCGTAGAGCTGGATGCGGCCGGACTTGTCCTGGAGGTCGCAGAAGCTGACCTTGCCCATGCCACGCTTGCTCATCAGCCGCCCGGCGATGGTGACCTCGCTGCCCTCCAGGGCGTCGAAGCTGTCCTTGATCTCCTGGGCGTGGTGGCTCACCGCGAACTTGGTCTCCTGAAAGGGGTCCCGTCCCTCACTTTGCAGGGCGGACAGCTTCTCGCGGCGGACCTTCAGAATTTCGCTCAGGTCCTGCTGGACCTCCGGCAAATTATTGTTTTCAGCCATAGCTATATTTCTCCTCGTTTGTGCAGGGGGCGGAGCATACCCGTCCCCGCAGCGTTATCGTTCGATCTTATCGATGTGGTACTTCATCTCACCTGCGGGAGCGTTGACGGTAACGGTCTCACCCTCTTTGTGTCCCATGAGCGCCTTGCCGAAGGGAGAATCCTCGCTGATGATGCCATGCATGGCGTCAGCCTCCTGGCTGCCGGCGATCTTGAAGGAGCGGCTCTTGCCGTTGGCCTCCGCTGTAACCGTCACGGTGGAGCCAATCGTCACCTGATCGGTAGGCATGTCGGTCTCTTCGATGATGACGGCGTGGAGCAGCACATTCTCCAGCTCACCGATGCGGGAATATAGCTTGCCCTGCTCGTTTTTTGCCTCATCATACTCACTGTTCTCGCTGAGGTCACCGAAGCCTCGGGCCACCTTGATCATCTCGGCAACCTCGTCGCTGCGGGTGGTTTTCAGATAGTTCAGTTCCTTTTGCAGCTCGTCAAAGCGGGCCTGGCTCATCTTGAATTCTTTTTTCGTATTCATAAATTCGCGGTCCTTTCCTTCTTCCATACTCTGAGACAGCCGCCGCACGGAGCAGCTGTGCAGAATCTGATCATGCAAGCACGACCATGCAGGACGCCGCATCGCTTCTGGCATCAACAGGCATACGGCCCCACTGTTTCATTCTTGTTATTATATAAAGATTTTTCCATTCTGTCAACGGGGAATTTGCAATGCGTCCAGGGATACAACAACAAGCAGGCGCTAATACCTGTTTCCTACAAACTTCGGGAAAAAGGCTATTGCAATTTTTTGTGCGAAAGAGTAAAATATCCCCCGAAACACAACGGCGGCCTCCGGCGCTGCCCGGATGCGGAAATGCTGAACATGAAAGGGAGTACATCGTGGATTGGAACAGCTGAGAAGCAGGTTTCCAGCAAAAAAATCGCCGCCTCCGTATTTTTACCTGCGTTTCCGTGATTTTTGCCTGAAAGGGATTGACAGCAGCGGAAAAATAGGATATATTACCTCCGAATAAAAATTCGGAAGTAATATATTGAAGTATACAAGGGGAGTAGCCTGCACAGGATATACTGTGTTTATCGCGCCGTCAGTACGATCTCTGGATCCGGCCCGGTGATGAAATGGCGAGACCTTGCTGTCGCAGAGGCAGCAAGGTCTCGCTTTATATATCCCATTAATTTCCAGTCCATTTCACAATGAAAAGAGGTTAATTCAATGACTATTGCGCAACTTTCGCTGTTTGTCGTCAGACTGCTGGCCGGAACAGGCGTGTTTCTGGTTGGGGTGCATCTGCTCACCTCCAATATCGAGCAGGTGGCCACCGGAAAGATCAAGGAGCTGTTCGGAAAAACCGCCAGCAGGCGGCTGGTGAATGTGGGCATCGGCACCGCCGCTACAGCGCTGATCCAGAGCTCCGGCGTAACCACAGTGCTGATTGTCGGCTTTGTCAACGTGGGCATTATGAACCTGTATCAGGCCACGGCAATGATTATGGGCGCCAACATCGGCACCACCATCACGGCCCAGGTGGCCGCCCTCAGCGCCTTTCCCGTCACCACCTATATCCAGATTCTGGTATTTGCAGGCATCATGATGGCTATGATGTGCAAACGGGACGGACTGCGAAAGACGGGAATGATCCTGGCGGGCCTGGGGATTATCTTTATCGGCTTGGCTCTCATGTCCGACGCCATGAAGTCCAACCGGGACGCGATTCAGGACCTTTTTGGCGCGGTGACAAATCCGTTCCTGCTGTTTCTCGCCGGAATTTTCCTCACCGCCCTGGTCCAGTCCAGCTCCGCTACCACCTCGGTCATCATCGCCATGTCAGTGGCGGGCCTCACCATCGGCACAGGGGGAAACGAGGTCCTGTATATCATTCTTGGCACCAACATCGGCTCCTGCGTCACCGCCCTCATGTCCTCCATGACTGCCGGAACCAACGCGCGGCGGGCGGGCCTGATCCATTTGATGTTCAATGCCCTTGGGTCGGCTGTCTTCTTCGCGGTACTGCTGTGCTGGCCGGACTTCATGGCTGTGACCTTCCGCAGATGGTTTCCCGCTCCGGCCACCCAGATCGCCATGTTCCACACCTTTTTCAATGTGACCTGTACGGTTCTGTTCCTGCCCCTGTGCGGCTGGTTCGTCAGAATGTCGGAGCGGTTGATTCAGGAGCGGGAGGTCCCGGAGGCGGCCACCTTCCTG
This sequence comes from Oscillospiraceae bacterium, assembly GCA_022800525.1. Taxonomy (GTDB): domain Bacteria; phylum Bacillota; class Clostridia; order Oscillospirales; family Oscillospiraceae; genus Pelethomonas. The sequence continues at coordinate 16,768 of JAAWQM010000052.1, read as the reverse complement.
GACGAGCGTATGCTGTCCTCCGCCTCTCTGGCCCTCTCGCAGCTTGAAAAAGAGTTGGCCCGCCTCTCCGATATGGCCATGGACGCCTTCCGTACCGCCTATCGCGCCTTCGAGCAAAAGGACAAGTCCCTTATCGCACCCACCCACCATCTTATCGATCAGGCAAACGGCATCTCCCAGGCCATGGTGAACTACCTTATCCGTCTGTCCGCGCAGAGCAAGCTGGCGGACGAACGGCCGATCTCCGACCTTCACAGCAACCTGGGAGACATCATGCGTATTGCTGAGATTGCGGACAATTTCACCAAGTATGCCCAGCGGTCCATGGACAGCGGCCTGGAGTTCTCCGACAGTGTGAAATCAGAGCTGAAGGAGATGGTAGAGCGCGTTGAGGAGCTGCACGTCCTCACAAAGCAGGCGGTACTGGAGCGGGACGCGGGCCTGCTTCCCCGGATTGACCAGGTTGAAAACGAGATTGACAGCCTGCGCAAGCGGCTGATTGAGCGCCATATCGAGCGGCTGAACCAGGGCGAGTGCAAAGCGGAGTCCAGCGGCGTGTTTATCAACATGGTGTCCAACCTGGAGCGTCTGGGCGACCACCTGACCTATATCGCGTACACGGTTCAGATGTGAAATAAAGGGAATCCGTATGCTGTTGAGTCAGCTGATATTACTCTGGCCTTTCGGTTTGGAAATAATACGGTTGATTTGAGCTGCTTTGACGTTGCGTTACCACTTCGATTGTGCTACTATTGTTGCAGACAGAACCATCGCGCTTGATGTGACTTGTCCGCCGTATACGCAGAAGCCGCTCTTTTACACCGCTTGGATACCCATTTGGAGGAGGTGCGCTCTTTTGAACAGCCAGGAAATCCGGAAAAACGCGGATCGCATCTTATATGAATATGGTCTGCTCGACCTGCTGAGGCCTCTGGGCGCGCCGCATGTGATCGGAAGCTATCGAATGGATATGATGGCCTGGAACGACCTGGACATTGACATTGAAAACAGCGGGATGGACCTGGACAGGCTCTATGAGCTGACCGCCTCTATTCTCAAAGTCTTCCGCCCTTCCTGGTATGAGGCCAAGGAGGAACGTGCGCGGGATGGAAAAACTGTCTGGTTCCATGGCTTTGAGACATCGGTTACTGGCGGGCTGTGGAATGTTGACCTGTGGTTTTTCGATCAGGAGACGATCCAATCGGCGGAGCGGCATTGCGATTTCATTGCCAGCACCGCCAGCGCCATCCAGAAGGAGCGGATCATCACCATCAAGCAGGAGCTGATAAAAGGGAATTTGTATTCCTTTGACAAATTTTACTCCATGGATGTCTACCGGGCGGTCCTTGACATGAACATTCAAAACATAGATGAGTTTTTAGAAAGGTATACCAAATGAAACAGCTATTTTTCACCCTGCTCCAGGAGCTGGAAGGGGGCCGCGCCGCCGTCCTCTGCGGCATCGTCGCAAGCCACGGCTCCACGCCCCGGGGCGCGGGGGCCAGAATGCTGGCGCTGGAGGGCGGCAGGACCCTGGGAACCATCGGCGGCGGCGCGGTGGAATACCGCGCGGCGCAGTTGGCCGGCGAGCTGCTGGCGCAGAAGCGGTCCCGGTTTGAGAGCTACCGGCTGGCCCCCGGGGATGCCGCCGGGACCGGTATGATCTGCGGCGGGGATGTGCGGGTATATTTCCAGCATTTCGACCCGGCGGACCTTCCGGCGCGGGAGGCCCTGAAGAACGCTCTGGCGCTGCTGGACAGCACCGGCCCATCCTGGCTGGTCACCGCTGTGGACGGCGCGGGCTGGCGTATGGGGACCTACGACCGCACCTTCGGCCTGCGGGGGCTGGAGGTCCCCATGGAGCGGCTGAAGCCGCTGTTGGGCAGCCGCGGGCTGCTGGACGGCGGAGAGACTGTCCTTTACGCCGAGCCCCTTGCCCGGTCCGGAACGGTCTACCTCTTCGGCGGCGGGCATGTGGCGCGGGAACTGGCCCGTATCCTGGCTATGACGGACTTCCGGACGGCGGTCTACGACCAGCGGGAACAGATGGTCTCCAGGGAGTTTTTCCCGGAGGCATCCGCCCTGCTCTGCGGGCCCTTTTCGGAGGCGCTGGAGCGGACTGGGGCCATTACGGCGGACGACTATGTGGTCATCATGACGCCGGGGCATCAGGGGGACTATGAGGTCCTGGCCCAGGCTCTGCGCACTCCGGCAAAATATATCGGCTGCATCGGCAGCAGGAAAAAGATCGCCGTCACAAGGGAGCGGCTGCTGGCGGACGGGTTCAGCGATGAAGACATCAGCCGGGTCCACGCTCCCATCGGCCTGCCCATCGGCGGGGAGACCCCGGCGGAGGTGGCGGTGAGCGTCGCCGCGCAGCTGATCGCCTGCCGGTCCGGCAGTCTGGAGCGCTTCCGATGAGCAGGCGCTCGGAAACCGGGCAGGTCCAGTCCGTGCGCAAGGCTATGGACCTGCTGGCCTGTCTAGCGCAGGCGCGGGGGCCTCTCAGCCTGGGCGAGCTGTCCGCCCGCACCGGTATCCCCAAGGCCACCGCCCACGGACTGCTGTCCTCCATGCGGCCCAGCGCCGTGGTAGAGCAGTCGGCGGAGGACGGCAGATACCGGCTGGGAATCCGGCTGTTTGAGTACGGCTGCGTGGTCAGCCGGGACTGGAATGTTCTGGAAGCGGCGGCGGAGCCTATGCGCCGGGTGGCTGAGGAGACCGGGGAGACGGTGTCCATCGCCGCCCTGGACCGGGGGGAGGTCCTGGTGCTGGACTGCGCCGATGCCCACAGCGACCTGCGGGTCGTCTCGGAAAAGGGGGCACGGCTGCCGCTCCACTGCACCTCCCAAGGGAAGCTGCTGCTGGCCTACCTGCCGGAGGCGCGGCGGCGGGGCTTGCTGCGGGGCTGTGATTTCACTGTCTATACGCCCCACGGACACGCCGGCGCTGCGTCTCTGGAGGCGGAACTGGCGGACATTCTGGAACGGGGCTACGCGATTGAGAATGGAGAGTACCGCATTGGATTGCGGAGCGTCTCCGCGCCGGTGTTCGACGTGAACGGACAGGCCGCTTATGCGGTGTGCGTGGTGGGGATGTTCCGGCGGATCAACTCGCCTGAGCTGGAGCGGGCGGCGGGGCTGCTGCTGGAGGCGGCGGAGCGGATCTCCTTTGGCCTGGGCTACCGGGGAAGCTATGGAAGGGAAACAAATTATGCTGCAAATTGAGGGGATCAAACTGGAGCTGAATGAGGACGAATTTCTTTTGAAACGAAAAGCCGCCGCCGCACTGCGTGTACCGGAGGGGGAAATCACAGAGCTGCAAATCCACCGCAAGTCCATCGACGCCCGGGAGGGCGTGCGGTTTGTCTACACGCTGCGCGTCTCTGTAAGAAATGAGAGCAGCGTACGGAAGCGATGCAGGAACCGCGGGGTTTCTCCGGTCAGCGAAACGCCTTACCGCCTGCCCGGGGTGGTAAGGCCCCCGGAAATTTTACCGGTGGTGGTAGGAGCGGGACCGGCGGGGCTGTTCTGCGCACTGGCGCTGGCCCGGTGCGGAGCGCGACCCGTCCTGCTGGAGCGGGGATGGAACGTAGAGCGGCGGCAGGAGGATGTGGAGCGGTTCTGGGAGCGCGGCGAGCTGAACCTGGAGTCCAACGTCCAGTTTGGCGAGGGCGGCGCAGGCGCGTTTTCCGACGGCAAGCTGAACACGGGAACCAAAGATATGCGCCACCGCTTTATCCTGGAAACCCTGGCCGCCCACGGCGCGCCGGAGAGCATCCTGTATGACGCCAAGCCCCATATCGGCACGGATTATCTGCGGCGGGCGCTGGTCAGTATGCGGCGGGAACTGGAGAAATTGGGCTGTGATATTCGCTTCGGGCACCGGCTGGCAGGGTTGGAGACAGAGGGCGGCAGAGTCACGGCCTTGGAAGTCGCGGGGCCGGAGGGGACGTACCGCCTTCCGGCTGAGAACGTGGTCCTGGCGCTGGGCAACAGCGCACGGGACACGTTTGAAATACTGTATGCCGCCGGGACGCCCATGGAGCCCAAGCCGCTGGCGGTGGGCGTACGGATCGAGCACCGTCAGGCGGACATTGATTTCGCGCAGTACAAGGCCCTGGCGGGCCATCCGCGCCTGCCCGCATCCGGCTATAAGTTGAGCTGCCATCCGGAGGATGGGCGGGGTGTGTTCAGCTTCTGCGTCTGCCCCGGCGGACTGGTGGTAGCCGCCGCCAGCGAAGCGGAACGGGCTGTTACCAACGGTATGAGCTTCTATGCGCGGGATGGAGAAAACTGCAACGGCGGGCTTCTGGTAAGCGTTGCGCCAGCGGACTTTCCGGGGAGAGGGCCGCTGGCGGGAATCGCCTTCCAACGGGAGCTGGAGGCGGGGGCTTATGCCGCTGGAGGCGGCGGGTATATCGCTCCGGCCCAGCGGGTTGAGGATTTTTTGCTTCGCCGTCCGTCCAGAGGACCTGGAAAAGTTCTTCCCACATACCGCCCCGGCGTGAAGTGGTGCAGCTTGTGGGATGTGCTGCCGGAGTTTATCTGCCGGGCGATTGCGGACGCTCTGCCGGTCCTGGACAAAAAGGTCAGGGGGTATGCAGACCCAGACGCAGTGCTGACGGCGGTGGAAAGCCGGTCCTCGTGTCCTTTGCGTATCCTCCGGGATGAGGAGGGGCAGTCTGCTGTCCGGGGGCTGTGGCCCTGCGGCGAGGGCGCGGGATACGCCGGAGGCATCATGTCCGCCGCAACGGACGGGCTTCGGACGGCGGAGCGGGTGCTGGGGCGTGTACAAGGCGCTGGGGGCTTACCTTACTCATTCAACGATCGTCTTATCCCTGAAAAATTCCATCAGAATTAAGATCAGCGCGCTGCAAGCAAATATCCCGTCCATGATCCCGGCAGGGAGCATAAACATCATGAGCGCCATCGTGATAACGCAATTTATGACCGACAGCGCCAGCCCCCACATTTTGTTTTTCAACAATCCGACCGCCCCGATGACCCTGACGATCCCATAAATCGCTCCCATAACCATCATGAAATTCATATTCTCCTGAAAATGAGGGACGATAAATGAAACATACTGATTGATGTCAAACTGATCCGCTTCCCAGGACAAAGACAGGAATCAGACACACACAGCCGACGATTTCCATGAATATGCCGTGAATTATCATCAGAATTGCCGCTATTTTATACTTTTTCATGTTTCCTCTCCGAACCCTGTATAAAAAACCGCGCTGCATCCTGTTTTGCATCGTTCCGTCCCCGCAGCCCCCGGAAGAACCTTCCCAGAGCCTCCCGGCACTCCTCCTCCAGTATGCCGCCCACCAGGGCGGGGGGATTTGGGAAATCCTCCATAAACAGGTTCAGCACACCGCCGCAGGCCCCCATAGCCGGGTCCCTGGCCCCGAACCAGACCCGGTCAATCCGGGCGTTGAGGATAGCCCCGGCGCACATGGGGCACGGCTCCAGGGTCACGTACATCTGGCACCCGTCCAGCCGCCAGGACCGCAGGGCGGCGTTGGCCTGGGCGATGGCCTCGGTCTCCGCGTGGGAGAGGGCGCTGCGCTTTTCCTCCCGGCGATTCCGTCCCCGGCCCACGATCACGCCCTCCCGGACGATGACGCAACCTACCGGAACCTCCCCGGCCAGGGCAGCCTCCTTCGCCAGGGCCAGGGCCTGGCGCATATAGTATTCCTCCGCGGCCGTCCCCGGCCTGACGGTGTCCGCTACCTTGTCATGTGGGCGGATGATGTCCGCCCCTACAGGATGCAGCTGCTCCCGGCCCAGCAGCACATAGCGGGCGGCGTTTTCCAGTGTGGCCCGGGCCTCCGCTTCGGAGACCTCCCGGACTACCTTCCCCGGTATGCCCATGACCACACTCCGGGGCGGGACGGCCTTCCCCGGCGGCACCACGGCCCCGGCGCTGACAACGGCCCCGGCGCCAATCTCGCAGCCGTCCAGCAGGACGGCCCCCATGCCGATGAGGCAGCCATCCCCCACCTTGCAGCTGTGGAGGATGGCCCCGTGGCCCACCACCACATTCTCGCCCACCACGGTGGGGACGCCGGCCCCGCAGTGGACCGTCACGTGGTCCTGCAAATTGCTTCCCCGGCCAATGCGGATGGCGCCCGCGTCGCCCCGGAGGACCGCGCTATACCAGACGGTCACGTCCTCCGCCAGCGTCACGCCGCCTGCCACCACAGCGTCCTCCGCCAGCCGGACGGAGGGATGAAGCGCGGGGACGCTCTCGCCAACCGCACGAACCGTCACAGCCGCAGCCCCCCTCTACTCAATGTTCCGGCCCTCCAGTCCCAGGAATGACTCCATGGCGGCGGCGGTTTCCGCCGCCTTCTCCCGGGTGCCCATCTCGCAGAATACCCGCAGCAGCGGCTCGGTGCCGGAAAACCGGCTGACCACCCAGCCGCCGCCCTGGAAGTACACCTTGCACCCATCGGCATAGCTGACCTTCTCCACTGCCGCGCCAAAGTCCGGCAGCAGCCTGTCCTCCATGAGGGTCCTGCTGATACGCTCCTTCTCCGCCTGGGAGAAGCGGTAGCCCCGCTCCACCATCTCGAAGGCGCCGTACCGGTTTACCATCTCCTGGTAAATTTCCGACAGCCGGCGTCCGGTCGTGGCCATCATCTCCACCAGCAGCGCGGCAGCGTAGATGCCGTCCTTGCCCTGGATGTGCCCCCGGACGGTAAGGCCGCCGGAGCTCTCCCCGCCGATAACCGCCCCCGTCTCCAGCATCCTGCCAGAGATGTGCTTGAACCCGACGGGCACCTCGTGGCAGGTCTCGCCGAACTCGGCGGCCACCGCGTCCAGCAGGTGGGTGGTGGCGATGTTGCGCACCGCCGGACCCCGCCAGCCCTTATAGCGCAGCAGGTAGTAGTACAGCAGGGATAAAATCTTGTTGGGATGCAGGAACTCCCCGGCGTCGTCGATAACCCCCAGCCGGTCGGCGTCGCCGTCGGTGGCGATGCCGATGTCGCAGCGGTTCTCCTCCACAAAGCTGCGCAGGCCCGCCAGCGTCTTGCTGTTGGGCGCAGGGAGGCGTCCGCCGAAGAGGGCGTCCCGCCGCTCGTGGATTACGTCCACGTCGCACCGGGCGGTGATGAGGATGGTCTGGAGGGCGGTCTTGCTGACGCCGTACATGGGGTCCAGCACCACCTTCAGCCCTCTGGACCGGATGGCGTCCATGTTGACGGCGCGGATGATGGCGTCGATATACTGGTTCATGGGATCCACGATGCGGATTTTCCCGGTATGGACCCCCTCCTCATAGGGCAGGACGGGGATCTCCTGTCCCTCCAGCCGGAGGATATACGCCTCAATGCTGGCGGTAACGGCTTCGTCAGCGTCCCGTCCGCCCCGGGTGAACACCTTGATGCCGTTGTACAGCGCCGGGTTGTGGCTGGCGGTGACCGCCATGCCGTAGGGCAGCTCGTAGTACCGCACGGAGAACATAATCAGAGGCGTGGGGGCCTCCCGCTCCACCACCATGCAGTCAATCCCGGCTCCGGCCATGACCTCGGCGGCCCAGTGGGCGGCCTCCTGGGACAGGAATCGCCGGTCGTAGCCCACCAGGAAACCCCGGTCTGCGCCGCCCTCGTCCTTCAGCTTCTGAGCCAGAGCCGCAGTGAGCAGCTGCACGTTCGCCTTGGTGAAGCCGTCGCCGATGATGGCCCGCCAGCCGCCTGTGCCAAAATGGATGTTCATGCTATCCACTCCTTCCCGCTTTGTTACGCTTAGTTTACCATTTTTTCCAGGAAAATACAAGTATCTCAGCAGGGGCGCACGGAAATCAATTTTCATAAGAACGATCTCGCCAATAGCAGAATCCGTGCAGGGGCGCACGATGTGCGCCCCTGCACGGATTCTGCTATTCTGAAAATTGTGCGTTAAAATGATTTCCCTGGAGGGAATCGGGAGACAGAACGGCGCAGACGGCCCGGAGGCTCAGCCTCCGGGCCGTCTGCGTGATTATCCTTGGGGTAGTTCCGGCTCCTCCGGAAGGAGGGGCTCCGCCGGCTCCTGGGCGTTGGGGTCAGTCCCCGGTTCACCGCCGTCCGGATCCGGCGCGACCGGGTCAACGGGGCCAGAGGGGTCCGCTGGCTCGGGGGGCACCTGCTGGCCGGGGTCCTGCTGACCGCCGTTCGGATCGTCCCCGCCAGGCTGCTGCGGCAGGACGTCGTCTGGATTGAAGGGGCCTACCGGCCACTGGTAGTCCGGATCGCCGGGCTGGGGCGGCTCTCCATCGTCGCCCTCCTCGCCGGGCAGATCGGGCTCGGGGATGAAGTTCTCGTCATGGATAGGGCAGGGACCCTTGGTGGCCAGATAGGTGGCGTGGGCATTATCGTCCTCGGCGCCGATGATGGAGCGGAACGAGCCCTCCACGCCGGAGCCGTCCGGGATACCGATATAGGTCCGCCCGGCAAGCATGACCCGGGTGGAGACGGTGTCCTCGGGGCAGTACTCCCCGGCAAGGTGGACCTCCCCGGTCTCCGGGTCCGTACAGATCTGGACCTCCACGTGGCAGGTGCAGTAATCCCTGGGTACGGCGCTGGCCTGGACCTCCGCGGTGACCAGCCTGCTGCCCCGGTAGTCGGCGGAGCACAGGCCGTTCTCATTGGGCCGCAGGCCACAGTCGGCGCAGACCGTCACGGTGGTGATGCCGTCGGGACGCTCCGGCATGGGAATGTCCTCCAGGCCCTCGTGAAGGGTCTCCATGACCTGCCTCCAGATTTTGACGCTGGGGGCGGTGTCATTGTAGGAGATCTTCTCCGGCTTCTCGGCATAGCCCGTCCAGAGAGCGACGGAATAGTAGCCGGAATAGCCCGCGAAGTAGAGGTCCTTGGCGTCGTTGGTGGTACCGGTCTTGCCGAAGAGGGTGATGCCGCTGATGTTGGCCTTCTGTCCGGTGCCGCTGGTGATGACGTTGCGCAGCAGCTTGTTCATCAAGTACGCGGTGGTCTCCTTCATAGCCGCCCGGGACTGGATCGAGTTGTCCACGATTACCTCGCTGTGGTCGTTGGACTCGATGCGCAGAACGGTGCGGGGCGTGTTGTATACGCCCTTGTTCATGAAGCTGGCGTAGGCCGCCGCCATCTCCACGGTGGACACGCCGTAGGTCAGTCCGCCCATAGCCAGGGGGCTCAGGGCAATATCGCTGGTATCCAGGTCAAAGCCCAGGTTGTTCTCCATGAACTCGAAGGAGGTGCTGTAGCCCATTTTCTCCAGAACCCTGGAGGCCACCGTATTGATGGATACCTGTACGCCGGTAGTGACAGTCACATTGCCCCGGTAGCGGGAAGGGGCGTTCCTGGGGAAGCCGCCGGTACCGGAGTCGTTGAGCCGGAGGGGGTAGTCGTCGAATACGGAGGCGGGGGAAATATAGTCGTACTCAATGGCCGGGGCGTAGATGGAGACCGGCTTGATGGCGCTGCCGGGCTGCCGCCGGACGGTGGCCAGATTCAAGCCCCGGTTCACCGTCTTGGTCCCCACGCCGCCTGCCATGGCCTTCACCTCCCCGGTATAGGGATCGAGGACCGTGACGGCGGAGTCCAGGGACGCGCCTGTGGCGGAGGGGTAGTTGAAGTTGGAGGGGTCCTGATAGATATTGTCGATCTTCTCCTGAATCGACAGGTCCTGGGCGAGATAGATGTGGTAGCCCGCCCGGTAGAGGTTCTTGGTGGCTTCCTTTATGCTGATGCCTCTGACCTCCGCCAGCAGCGCCGCTGCCTCGTTGATGGCCGCGTCCTCGTACCAGCTGTAGATGTTGCTGGTGTCCACGGCCTCCCCGCCTGCCTCGCCATCGGCCGGCTCAGGATCAGGCTCGCCGTGGAGGGCCTTGTACTCGGGGGTATCGGTGAAGAGAAGAGTCTCCGCCTTGGCGGCGGCACAGGCGGCCTCATCGATATACCCCTGCTCCAGCATGGCGTCCAGGATGACCCCCTGACGCCATTTGTTGAAGTCACGGGGGGTTTTGCCGGATTCGAAGGTCACATCCCGGAAGGGGTCATAAAGGGAGGGGTTGTTGGTGATGCCTACGATGGCGGCGCTCTCCGCCAGGTCCAGCTCGCTGACGTCCTTGCCGAAGTAGGTCTTGGCGGCGGTCTGGATGCCGAAGCAGCCCGCGCCGAAGTAGACCCGGTTGAGATATTCGGTGAGGATGTCCTCCTTGCGGGTGACCTTCTCAAACTCCAGGGCTCGGAAGATCTCCCGGAATTTCCGCTTGACAGTCACCTCGGTGTCCTCGGTGATGTTGCGCAGCACCTGCTGGGTGATGGTGGAGCCGCCCCGGGTGTTCCCGTAAAGCAGGGTGTCGCGGATGGAGGCGGCGGTGCCGATCCAGTCTACGCCCTGGTGATCCCAGAAGCGCTTGTCCTCGATGGCGACCAGAGCGTCGATAAGGTGCTTGGGCACGTCCTCGTATTCGATCAGCTCCCGGTTGCCGCCGCCGGTCTCCTCGCCATTGTCGAAGAGGGACCGGACAGGGACCCAGTTGCCCTCGCCGTCCTGCGCGTAGATGGTGGAGGCCAGGGACATGCTCATCTCCTCATAGGAAATCTCACCCAGTGAGGGAATGAGGGTGGTGTCAATATAGGTCATGAAGATTTTGCCGAAGATGCCCGCCGTCAGCACCCCGATGACGCACAGGGTGAACAGGATGAGAAGAAGCCAGGCGAGTATCTTGCCGATGACGCGGAGGACGGAGAGCGCAATCTGTCCTCCGGATCTGGCGGTCCGCTCAGGGACCTGGTCAGGGGACGCGTCCTCTGGCCGGATGGTTTGGTTCTGATCCATTACGTGAAAGGTACCTCCTTTTCCCGGGGCAGACCCATGGGCTTCCCCGCGAAATAAGCCGCCCCGCCTTCCGGCAGGGATTGCGGTTACAGGGGATGAGAGGGACTTGTCCCTCCCGCGCGGTCTGTCTGTAAGAAACCAGTTTATAGTATATCACAGCTTGTCAATCATGAAAAGCGGAAAAAGTCAAGGGTTTTCGTCAAATTTTTATGCACTCCAACAAATTTCTTCATAAAATACAAAAACTGAGCAACGAAATCGTCAAAATGTCACATGGAAAGAGTCTTGCAATTTTCGAGAAAAACGGTTACACTATAGGAGCAGGGGAGAAATGGTCCTCCCCGGTAAGACGCCCATGGAGGAGGAACGCTGTCATGAGTGAGGAATACGGCCCTGATTTCATTACGGTAACTGACGAGGAAGGCAACGACATCGAGCTGGAGCTGCTGGACGTGCTGGAGCACAACGGGCAGACCTATATGGCTTTCTTTCCGGCGGTGTTGGAGGAGGGCGATGAGGACAGCGACGAGTACGGCATGGTGATCCTCAAGTCCATCACGGAGAATGGAGAGGAGATGCTCTCCACTCTGGACAGTGAGGAGGAGCTGACGGAGGTTTACGACAAGTTCATGGAGATTTTCTTCGCGGACGAGGAGTAGGGACGGTCAAAGCCGCCGGCCGGCGCATATCATAAGTTTACAGAGTGCCCTGCGGGGTGCGTGATGAGCCTTTCATTAACCCACATTTTGTTATACGGGACGCTGGTCCATCGTCTGGTTTGCAGGCCTCCCGGCTGCCACTCTTGCGGTTGGAAGTTGGAAGCAGTAAAGGGCGGTGCAGGCGACCCACCTGCTGTTCATGTGCAGGTTATAACGGGGCTCACACGGCCGCTGCGGGGCACTTTATTTCGCTTGAAACGGCATGGCCGTTCCAAGCGGAGGTTTTGAGAGGACGCCAAAGGCGTCCTCTCAAAAAAGTCCGGGCCAAGCCATGGCCCGCAGAGTTTTTTCTGTGTGTATGCCGCGGAAAGAACGGTCTATTTCGCCATTACGGCGGCGAGGCTCCTGCGGAGGGCTTTTCCTCCGGGGATTTTTTTCAGGAGATTTTGAAATGATGCTGACATATGCGATCCCGTGCCTGTTCGGGCTGGAGGGACTGGTGGGTGACGAGGCCCGGCGGTTGGGGCTGCGGGAGGTCCAGGTGGAAAACGGACGGGTCCTCTGTCAGGGGTCCGAGGCGGACCTGCCCCGGCTCAACCTGAACCTCCGCTGCGGGGAGCGGGTGCTGCTGGCCCTGGGTTCCTTCCCGGCCAGGAGCTTTGAGGCCCTGTTTCAGGGGACCTCGGCAGTCCCATGGGAGGATTTTATCCCCAAGGACGGACAGTTTCCGGTAAAGGGCCACGCCCTGGATTCCCAGCTGCACTCCGTGCCGGACTGCCAGAAGATCATCAAGAAGGCTGCTGCGGAACGTCTGGGGCGCGTCTACGGGGCGCATCGCCTGCCTGAAACCGGGGCAAAATATCAGATACAGTTCGCCATCATGAAGGACCAGTGTACCTTGTACCTGGACACCACCGGCCCCGGGCTCCATAAGCGGGGATACCGCGAGGTGGGGGTCCAGGCTCCGCTGCGGGAGACCCTGGCGGCGGCGCTGGTGACGCTGAGCCGTTACCGGGGCAGGGACCCGTTCCGGGACCCCTTCTGCGGTTCCGGGACGATTGCGATTGAGGCTGCGCTGATTGCCAGAAACCGCGCTCCGGGGCTGGAGCGGTCCTTTGACGCCCAGCGGTGGGCCTGGCTGGACAGCAAATATTGGCTGGACGCCGCTGAAGAGGCTATGGACAAGGAGTTCGACGGGCAGTATGACATCTGGGGCGGGGATACAGACCACAGGGCTGTCCGCGTGGCGAGGGAGAACGCGGCCAAGGCTGGGGTCGAGGATCTTGTAAGGTTTGACGTGGCGGACATGAAAAGGTTCCGCTGCCAGGGAGAATATGGGCAGGTCGTGACCAATCCGCCCTATGGGGAGCGGCTGCTGGAGAAGGAAGAGGCGGAGGCGCTGTACCGGGCGTTCGGGCAGGTTTACCGGGACATCCCGCCCAAATGGCGGGTGCTGGTCATTACCAGCGATATGGAGTTTGAGCGTTTTTTTGGCCGCAAGGCGGACAAGAAGCGGAAGCTGTATAATGGTATGATCCAATGCGCGGCGTATCAGTTTTCAAGGTAGGCGGCAGTCTCCAGGGCGCATTGTCGCTGCTGCGAAGCAGCCATTAGGTGAGTGGGTGTATCGTTAGCACCGCCGTTATCACGAAATATTCCGCAAATAATCCATTGACCAGCCGCATGGATGGCGGTGGCAGCAGACGAGGGCCGTCATTGTCCTGCGGCCAGCGACCGGCCCGGCAGTGGTGCTGGCGCACCACTGTCCAGAAGCGGCGCCGCAGCGACCCGCCACCGATAGAACAAGTGGATAGACGCAGAAGACCGGCGCACCAGCGAAGGGATTGAAGCAGAATCAAACGCAGTCTCGCCGGAGGGTAAACAAAGCCCCAACATTCAGGGGATTCTCAAGGGGGCCGCCCCCTTGAGGGCACTTTTGTTACTTTTCCTGCAAGGGAAAAGTAAGCCCGCCCCGGCAGGGGCAAAACCGATTTTAGAATCGAGGAATCAAAAAATGGCAAGCAATCGAATCGGAAGAATCAACGAAGAGATACAAAGAGAGCTGTCCGCACTGCTGCGGACAGTAAAGGACCCCCGCCTGCAAAGCGGGCTGGTAACCATTACCCATGTGGACACCACCAGCGATCTCCGCTATTCCCGGGTCTTTGTCAGCGCGCTGAACAAGGAGCAGGAGAAGGACGTGATGAAGGGGCTGCGTTCCGCCGCAGGCTACCTCCGCCGGGAACTGGGAGCCGCCCTGCGGCTGCGCTACACGCCGGAGCTGCAATTCATCGCTGACGACTCCATCGAGCAGGGGGCGCATATCCTGGCGATGCTGCGGGACCCGGAGGTGGTAAAGCCTGCCAACCCCGCCAATGAGCACATCATTCTGGAAGACGAGGAGTGATCCACATGACCACCCGTGAAGCCGCAGAACTGCTGCGGCAGAAGGACAACATCCTGATTCTGACCCACCGCCGCCCCGACGGGGACACCACCGGCTGCGCAGCCGCCCTCTGTCAGGCCCTGCGGCAGCTGGGCAAGACGGCCTGTGTGCTTCCCAACCCGGACATCACCGGCATGAACCGCGTCTACGCGGAGGCGTACTGGGCCCCGGCGGACTTCCTGCCGGCGTTTGTCGTTTCGGTGGATATCGCCGCCAGATCCCTGTTTTTCCCGGCGGCTGAGGCTTATTTTGACCGGATTGGCCTGGCCATCGACCATCACCCCTCCTTCGAAGGCTTCGGTGCGGCGCAATGCGTGGACGCCTCCCGGGCGGCCTGCGGTGAAATCGTATATGAGATCTGCCGGGAGCTGGGAGAGATCACCCGGGAGGTCGCCCTGCCGCTGTACGCCGCTGTGGCGACGGACACTGGGTGCTTCCTCTACGCCAACACCACGGCCAATACCCACCGGGTGGCGGCCGCGCTGCTGGACACCGGCATCAGCTTTTATACTGTGAACAAGCGGCATTTCCGCACCAAGAGCCGCCGCCGCATTGCCCTGGAGGCCGAGCTGATGGGCGGCGCGGCGTTTTTCCACGAGGGGCGGGGCGTGTTCCTGGCCGTGCCTCTGGAGATGCTGGCGCGGACCGGCGCGGTGGAGGATGACCTGGAGGATATTTCCTCCCTGGCGCTGAATATTGAGGGCGTGGACTGCGGCGCGGTGCTGCGGGAGCTGACGCCGGGCGAGTGGAAGCTGAGCCTGCGCACCAGCGACAACGGCAGGGTGAACGCTACCACGGCCTGCCAGCTGCTGGGCGGCGGCGGCCACGCCATGGCCGCTGGAGCCACCGTCCGCGGGACGCTGGAGCAGGTGGAGAGCCGGGTTCTGGCGGCGGTGGACCAGGTGAAGACCGAATAGGGCGGTTGTCTGGAAAAATTTGTTGTCATTGCGGGGCGGCTGTGATAAGATAGAGAGAAATCAGGAAATCGGAGAAAACATATCATGGATAATCATATCTTTCGCAGCGCGGCCCTGGGCTTCAACCGCCAGGACGTGATGGAGTACATTGAGAAGGTCCAGCGTGAGGCGGAGGCCAGAATCAACGGGCTGACGGCGCAGCTGGACGAGGCCCGGCAGGAGGGCGAAGCCGCCCGGCAGTCCCTGGAGGACTGCACCCAGGAGCGGGACCGGCTCAGCCAGGAGCTGGCGGAGAGGAAGGAGCAGTTTGAGACTGAGCTTGCGGACCTGCAGGAGCGATATGAGGCGGAGATAGACGCCCGGGACGCCGCCGAGTCCGAGTCAGACCAGCAGAAGGAGCGGCTCCGGGACCTGGAAGCGGAGAACAGCCTTCTGACGGAGCAGGTGAATGGCCTGGAAAGCCGGATGGAGGCCCTGCGCCACGAGAAGGAGCGGCTGACTCAGCTGGAGCTGGACGCCCACCACCGCTCGGACGAGCTGCTGGCGCAGACCCAGGCCCAGGCGGACGAGATCCTTGCCCAGGCCCGCACCCGCAGGGCGGAAATTGAAACTCAGGCGCAGGCCCAGGCGGAGGCGCTGCTGGCGCAGACCAGGAAGCAGATTGGGGCATCGATGGAGAAGAGCGGGGAGCTGCTGCACTCCTGCGAAACGATTGCCGCCCATGTCAGCGGCGAGCTGCGAAAAATGGATGTTGCCGTGGCGCAGCTTCCCGTCGGGATGGACCACCTCAAACGGCGGCTGACTGAATTGATGGAGCCCGTGCAGGAAAACAGTCTGAAAAAAGAGTCTGCCGCAAAGTAATATGTGGTGATTGGTGATATTGGACGATTCCCCGCCCTGGGCCTCCTCGCTGGCCTGGGTCGTGTCAAGAAGTGTTCGCAAAAAGGTTTGCCGCTATCTGAATGGAATGCAGTTAGCCATCGAGGCCAGCCTTTTCCAAGGCAGCCAGCAGGTGTTTCATATTCATGTACTTCTTGTTGCCCCATTGTGTGCCAGCCACATAACGGAGCTGTGCACAGACCAGCATGAGGGCAGAATTCCCATCTGGAAAGGCCCCCACCACGCGGGTGCGGCGTCGGATTTCCCGATTGAGTCGCGCAATGACATTGTTGGTACGGATCCGTGTCCAATGCCCGGAGGGAAAGCCGCAATAGGTCAGCGTCTCTTCCATGCCGTCCTCCGCTTTCCTGGCAGCCTGCTTCAGCTTCATTTCCCGCAGCTGGGCCACCACAGCCTCCAGCATTCCCAGACACTTATCGCCAACCACAAGTTGCACACCATCCAGGCCTCGTCCGGAGCGTAACGTCTCCCGAGGTGGTGGTGAGGTTCCGGTCATAGTAACCGCTGCGGTACCCCTGACGGACCTCGCTGCGTTCGTAGCGGGCCGCTTGAGTCAGTTTTTCCGCTTCCGCCTCCAATAGCTCATTGAGGGTTTCCCCGACACTGCCCCGAACCAGTTCTTTGATTTGTCCCTTGATTACTTCCTCGTTCAGTTGTACAATCTTCTCTGACGTGGTTTACTGTCTCCTTTCAGTATGGTGTATCGCAACTTCGTTCTATCAGAGATCTGCAAACCATGTCTCCTCTTTCGCCTATGTCGTAGGGCAATGTGATTTATTCTGTAAGGGGCAAAGTAGTTTATCCACCCGGCCCTCGGGCCGGACGCCCCTACTCCATGGTGATACAGCGCAGAATGTTCCGAAAATCCCGTGATTAGGCAGGGAAAGGATAGTCCGAAGGACAAAAATAAGACCCTGCACGGTTGGCCTACCCCTGACAGGGGTATCTACGACTCGGGGAAGCACCCCGGCAGGAATCACGCTGAGATTTCCTGCCGGGGGCTTTTCTTATCCTGCGGAATGTCCCCGC
>JAAWQM010000051.1 GCA_022800525.1 Oscillospiraceae bacterium | reverse complement strand
TGACGCCCTGTTAAAGGGACAGAGCCATCTGGGCAGTGACGCGCCAGCGGCGCTGCCGGGCCGGTCGTTGGGCCGCAGGCACAATGACGGCCCGGCGGGGCGTTTTGATGCTGGATGATTCTGTAGGATGCATCTGGCGTAGGGCGCACATTGTGCGCCCGCGCCCTGCAAAGCTGCTGCGTGCTGACGGCCGCTGCACCCGCAGGGGCGGATACCATCCGCCCGCAATCCAAAGCACGGATCTGCAGCCACGGCAGCGCACCGCAGGGACCATCCCAGGCCCTCTGACAAATCCTTGACAATCCCCCGTGAAGTAGATATACTAAGGCTTATGAGAGCCGAAAATCCTCACGGAAAGGAACCAGTAAAATGCCAAACATCACCTTCACCTTTGAGACCGGAACGCCGGTCTCCATCTCCGCCACTGTTGGCGAAAAACTCCTGGACGTGGCCCGCAAGGCCAACGTCGCCATCGACGCCCCCTGCTCCGGCAACGGCGTGTGCGGCAAATGCCGGGTCCGCCTCGTCTCCGGCACCCTGGACGCCCCCATCAACCGCCACATCTCCCAGGCCGAGTACGACGCCGGCTGGCGGCTGGCCTGCCTCGCCTCCGTCACCGGCGACGCGGAAATCGAGGTCCCCGACATCGCCTCCGCCTACCGCTCCCGGATGAAAATGGCCGATCTCTCCTCCCCGGAGGAAATCGCCATCTTCGAAGACCTCAAGCGCCAGCTTGAGGACGCCGGAATCGCCTTCAGCCACGACCTCCGCTTCCTGCCACTGGAGCTGGAGGAGCCCACCCTGGATGACACCATGCCTGACAACGAGCGCCTCCTCCGGGCCGCAGCCGCCGCCTCCGGTGTGCCGGAGGAAAAGATCCGCCTGTCCTTCGCCGCGCTGCGGGAGCTGAGCGCCGTGCTGCGGGAGAGCAATTTCAGGGTCAAGTGCGTCGTGTCCCCGGAGGGAGACGGCCTGCTCATCCGCGACGTGCTGCCTGCGGACAGCAGCGCCCCCCTGGCGGGCTTCGCCCTGGACCTGGGCACCACCTCCCTGGCGGGCGTGCTGGTGGACCTGGAGAGCGGGAAAATCCTGGCAAAGGCCAGCGGCGGCAACGGACAAATCCGCTACGGCGCGGACGTCATCAACCGCATCATTGAATCCACCCGGGACGGCGGACGCCGCCGCCTCCAGGAGGCGGTGGTGGCCGAGTCCATCCGCCCCATGCTGAAAACCATGTGCCGCTCCGCCGGAATCAGCCACCGGAAAATTTACCGCATGGTCCTGGCGGGGAACACCACCATGAACCACCTGCTGCTGGGCCTCCACGCCGACCCCATCCGGATGGAGCCCTTCATTCCCAGCTTCTTCCGGGCGGAGGGACTGTTCGCCAGGGACATCGGCCTGAAGCTCAACGGCGAGGCCGAGCTGATCGTGGCCCCCAACATTGGCAGCTACGTGGGCGGCGACATTACCGCCGGCGCCCTGGTGTCCATGATCTGGAACGACCCGGCCATGAGCCTCTTCATCGACCTGGGCACCAACGGCGAGCTGGTCTTCGGCAACAGCGACTTCCTCATGAGCTGCGCCTGTTCCGCCGGTCCCGCCTTCGAAGGCGGCGACATCTCCTGCGGAATGCGCGCCACCGACGGCGCGGTGGAAGCCTGCACCATCGACAAGGACACCATGACGCCCACCATGGCGGTGGTGGGCGGCGGCGCGCCGGCGGGCATCTGCGGCAGCGGTATCATTGACATCATTGCCGAGCTGTTCCGCTGCGGCATCATCAACGGTAAGGGCAAATTTGTCCGCGAGGGCGAGCGCATCCTCCGGGACGAGAACGGCATGGGGGCCTATGTCCTGGCCTGGCAGAAGGACACCGGAGGCGCCAAGGACGTGGTCATCAACGAGGTGGACATTGACAACTTCATCCGGGCCAAGGGCGCCATCTTCTCCGCCACCCAGACCATGCTGCGGTCCCTGGGCTTCGATACCTCGGTGATCGAGCGGGTGTACGTGGCTGGCGGCATCGGCAGCGGCATCAACATGAAGAACGCTGTGACCATCGGCATGTTCCCGGATATTCCCCTGGAAAATTTCCATTACATCGGCAACTCCTCCCAGACGGGCGCGTACGCCATGCTGCTCAGCACCCAGGCCAGGGAGAAGGTTTTTGAGCTGAGCCGTTCCATGACCTATCTGGAGCTCAGCAACGAGCCAGGGTACATGGATGAGTTTGTGGCGGCCTGCTTCCTGCCCCATACGGACGCGGGGCTGTTTCCCAGCGTTGAGATCGGATAAGCGATGGAGGAGTCGCTGAAAATTTCCTATCTCAACTGCGGCTTCTGCACCGCGAAAAACCACTGCGCCGCCTGCGGCGGCGAACTGGCGGAGGCCATGCTCCGGAAGCCTGGAATCCAGGCGGCGGAGCTGAACATCCCCGACCGTACCCTCCGGGTGAGGCATTCCCTGGACGCGGATGACCTGGAGGACCTGCTGGACGGCATGGGGATTTTAGTCGGATAGGAGCTTACGGGTCCGGACTGCGGTCCGGACCATTCTTAGAGGCTGTATTCTCGGGCAGGGATGCAGTTTCTTGAAATTTCCGGAGGGCCAAACAGGCGTTTGTCCGAACCAGAAAATTTTTCCTGTTTTGCGTCAAAAATATTGAGGGGACCGTCTTGCCGTGGGGAGAAAAGTCTGCTATAATAGTGTGTCAGCATGTTTCTTACCGTCCGCTGGCCAGAACCTGCGGCGCCTCCGCCGCGGGAAGGAAGGAGTGTGGACTCTATCAATACAGAACAAAAACGCCGGCAGCGTCTCCTCATCGCCGATGACTCAGAGATCAACCGCTCAATCCTGGCGGATATGCTGGGTGAGGAGTACGAGATAATGGAGGCCGAGAACGGCCTGGAGGCCGTCAGCGCCCTTCAGAAGCACCGCACGGAGATCGACCTGGTACTGCTGGACATCGTCATGCCCGAGATGGACGGCTTCGAGGTTCTGTCCGTCATGAACCGGAACCACTGGATCGAGGACATCCCCGTTATCATGATCTCCTCCGAAACCGCCCCCGCCCACATCGAGCGGGCCTACAACCTGGGCGTCACCGACTTCATCACCCGCCCCTTCAACGCCCTGATCGTCCACCGCAGAGTGGTCAACACCACCCTGCTCTACGCCAAGCAGAAAAAGCTGGTGAGCATGGTGACCGACCAGATTTACGAAAAAGAGCGGCAGAACACCCTGATGATCGACATTCTCAGCCATACGGTGGA
Source organism: Oscillospiraceae bacterium (assembly GCA_022800525.1). Taxonomy (GTDB): domain Bacteria; phylum Bacillota; class Clostridia; order Oscillospirales; family Oscillospiraceae; genus Pelethomonas. The sequence continues at coordinate 18,605 of JAAWQM010000051.1, read as the reverse complement.
GTTCCGCAACGGGGAGAGCGGCTACCATGTTCTCCATATCCGTACCCTGACGGAGTTCTTCCTCCAGCAGCTGCTGCTGAAGACTGACCGCTACAGCATCTCCCCCGCCGACATTCCCTTGATCTGCAATGCCTCCGCCCTCCATGACATCGGCAAGATCGCCATTCCGGACGCGGTCCTCAACAAGCCGGGCCGCTTCACCGATGAGGAATTCGCCATCATGAAGACCCACACAACCGTGGGCTCGGATATGATGGACAACATCCCCGTCCACAAGAACGACCCCCTCATTTCGGTGACCCGGTCCATCTGCCGCTGGCACCACGAGCGCTGGGACGGCCGGGGCTATCCCGACGGCCTGAAGGGAGACGAGATCCCCATCGGCGCCCAGGTGGTGGCCCTGGCGGACGTGTACGACGCCCTTACCAGCGCCCGGGTCTACAAGCCCCCCTACTCCCATGAGAAGGCTATTGAGATGATCCTGGGCGGCGAGTGCGGCACTTTCAATCCCCTGCTCATGGAAATCCTGCAGGAGTCGGCCCCCCTGCTGCCCGAGCGGCTCCAGGGCGGCGAGCAGGGCAGCACCTCCCTGCTGGAGATGCGCTCCGCAGCCCAGGAGATGCACCACTATGAGGAGCTGTCCGCCTCCGAGCGGACCCTCCAGCTTCTGGAGCACGAGCGGATGAAGTTCAGCTTCTTCGCCGCCATGAGCCAGGAGATCCAGTTTGAGTACACATGCGATCCCTCCATGGTGGTTCTTAACGCCTGGGGCGCCAACTACCTGGGTCTGAAGGAAACCGTCATGGACCCCATGGAGAACCCCAGGATCAGGGAACAGATCAGCGAGGCCAACCGCAGCAGCCTCATCCGCATCATCAACAGCGCCACCCCCGCCCAGCCTATGGTGAGCTACGAGTTCCAGCTCACCCTGGACGGACAGCCCCGCTGGTGCCGGATCATCGCCCGGACCACCTGGAGCGGCGACGAGCCGCCCCAGTATACCGGCGTCATCGGCAAGGCCGTGGATATCCACGATTCTCAGATGAAGCTGGCCGCCCTGGAGCGGGCCGCCTCCCACGACACCCTCACCGGGCTCCTCAACCACGCCAGCGCCAAGAAGCGGATTGTGAACCGCCTGGAGGACGAGCGGGACGGCCAGTTCGCCCTGGTCATCTTCGATCTGGACCACTTCAAGACCGCCAACGATACATACGGCCACAGCTTCGGGGATGAGGTGCTGAAATTCCTGGCCGCCAAAATCCGGGAGAGCATCCGGGGCGCGGACATCGCCGCCCGGGTGGGCGGGGACGAATTTCTGATGTTCCTGGCCTACCGGGGCAATCTGGAGCCGATTATCTCCCGGATCTACCACTCCATCTCCGGCAGCTGCTATGAGCAGTTCCCTATCTCCCTGAGCATGGGCGTGGCCCGTACGGAGATGGTGGGCACCGAATATGACGCCCTCTTCCACGCGGCGGACCAGGCCCTCTACCAGGTCAAACGTTCCGGCCGCGGACGCTATGAATTCTACAATGAGACCATGCGGAACATGCTCTCGGTGATCTCGTCCATCGACAGCGAGACCAGCGAGGCCAATGACGCAGACGAGCCGAAAGGAGATAACGAATAATATGACCCTGAAAGAGTGCTATGCCGCCCTGGGCGGAGACTACGATGGCGTGCTGAGCCGCCTCCCCAGCGAAAAATTCGTGCAGAAATTCGTCCTGAAATTTGTCAGCGACGGCAGCTATGATCTGCTCCTGCGCTCGATGGAGGAGGGAAACTACGCCGAGGCGTTCCGGGCCGCCCACACCATCAAGGGCGTATGTCAGAATCTGGACTTCACCCAGCTCTACCGCTCCAGCAGCGAGCTGAGCGAGGCCCTGCGCAACGGATGCAGTCCCGAGGCCCCCGCCCTGGTGGAGCGGGTAAAGGCGGACTATCAGCAGACCCTTGAGGCCATCCGGGCGTATCAGGCGTCCGCAGGACTGTGAGACGGTCCCCTGCCGGCATACAGCGTCCGGCCCGACCGGGGCCGGGATAGAAGGGAGGCAACGCCGGATGCACCAAAATCGGAACAACAAGACCACCCGCTTTCTTAGCACCAGCCTGGTGCTGGTGCTGGCCGTCAGCGCAGCCATTTTCTCGTTCCTGGCTCTGTTTCTGAACCAGCAGAGCGCCAGTACAATCCGTGAGGTCAGCCGGATGTATATGTCGAGCATGAGCGAGCAGATCGCCATGCATTTTGAGACGGTCATCAGCCTGCGCCTGGACCAGCTTGACGCCCTGGTGAATACCGCCCTTACCGACGACATCCACCAGAACGAGCCCCAGCGGCAGGAGCTCATCCGCAACGCCCAGGCCCGGGAGTTCCTGTATCTGGGCTTCTACCACACCGACGGGACCTTCGACACCCTCTACGGCGACACGCCGGAGGTCACGGACCCGGGACCCTTCCTGCAGTCTCTGGCGGACGGCGAGACGAAGGCGGCGGTGGCCTCCGCGCCCAGCGGGGAGCGGTTGGTGCTGCTGGGCATCCCCGCCCACCACGGGCGGGAGAGCGGGGACGGCTGCGCCGCCCTGGTGGCGGCCCTCCCCGCTTCCTACATAACCGACACCCTGTCCCTGAACGAGAACGATGAGCACGTCTACTCCTTCATCATCCGGGAGGACGGCAGCTTCGTCATCCGCACCAACGGCGCTTTCCGCAACAGCTACTATGACCGGGTGCGCAATCTTTACAGCAAGATGGATGGAAAGTTGCCGGAGGACTACATCCAGGAGCTTCAGAGCGCCATGGCCGCCGACCAGGACTACTCCTCCGAGGTCTGCGTGGACGGCGAGGCCCGGCAGATGTACTGCACCAAGCTGGCCCATTCTGAGTGGTTCCTGCTGACCTTCATGCCCTACAACACCCTGGACAAGCTGGTCAGCGGCTTCACGGGCCGCTGGACCCTTATGGTGTTCGCGGCAAGCGCGGTTATTCTGGCGGTGCTGCTGGGGGTCTTTGCCCGGTACTTCAAGATGTCCCGGCAGCAGATGCGGGATCTGGAGTCCGCCCGGAAGGACGCCGAGCAGGCCAGCAAGGCAAAGAGTGAGTTCCTCTCCAACATGAGCCACGACATCCGCACCCCCATGAACGCCATCGTGGGCATGACCGCCATCGCCACCGCCAACATCACCAACCGGGAGCAGGTGCAGAACTGCCTGAAGAAGATCACCCTCTCCAGCAAACACCTGCTGGGGCTCATCAACGACGTGCTGGATATGAGCAAGATCGAGAGCGGGCGGATGACCCTCAGCACGGACCAGGTCTCCCTGCGGGAGGTCATGGACTCCCTGGTCAGCATCGTTCAGCCCCAGGTCCGCGCCAAGCGCCAGAAGTTCGACGTGTTCATCCACGACATCACCACCGAGAACGTGTGCTGCGACAGCGTGCGGCTCAATCAGGTGCTGCTGAACATCCTGGGCAACGCGGTGAAGTTTACCCCAGAGGCGGGGGAGATCCACGTCGCCATGCACGAGGAGCCCTCCGAGAAAGGGGACTCGTTTGTCCGCATCCACTTCCAGATCTGGGACACCGGCATCGGCATGACGCCGGAGTTCAAGGCGAAAATCTTTGAATCCTTCGTCCGGGAGGACAGCGCCCGGGTCCGCAAGACGGAGGGCTCCGGCCTGGGCATGGCCATCACCAAGTATATCGTGGACTCCATGGGCGGCACGATCGATGTGGACAGCGAGCTGGGCAAGGGTACCAAGTTCCATGTGACTCTGGACCTGGAGAAGGCGGAGACCATGGAAGCGGATATGATTCTGCCGGAATGGTACATGCTGGTGGTGGACGACGACCGCCAGCTCTGCGAGAGCACCACGGAATCCCTGAGAGCCATCGGCCTCCGCGCGGACTGGACCCTGGACGCGCGCAGCGCCATCCGGATGGTGGAGGAGCGGCACAAGCGGCCCGACGCCTACCAGATTATCCTCCTGGACTGGAAGCTGCCGGATATGGACGGCATCACCGCCGCCCGGGAGCTGCGCCGGCGGTACGGAAACGAAATCCCCATCCTGCTGATCTCCGCCTACGACTGGAGCGAGATTGAGGCGGAGGCCAAGGCCGCGGGCGTCACCGGGTTCATCTCCAAGCCGCTGTTCAAGTCCACCCTGTTCTACGGGCTCAAGCCCTACCTGGCGGGCGGCGAGGAGGAGGCGGAGGACAACCACTCCCACGATGAGCCGGGCCAGGAGCTGGCGGGCTACCGGGTCCTTCTGGCGGAGGACAACGAGCTCAACTGGGAGATCGCCTCCGATTTGCTCAGCGAGCTGGGCCTGGAGCTGGACTGGGCGGAGAACGGCCAGATCTGTACAGGTATGTTCCAGAAGTCGGACGCGGGGTACTACAGCGCGATCCTGATGGACCTGCGGATGCCGGTGATGACGGGCTACGAGGCCACCGAGGTCATCCGGGCCATGGACAGGCCCGACGCGAAGACCATTCCCATCATTGCCATGACCGCCGACGCCTTCGCCGAGGACGTGCAGAAGTGTCTGGACATTGGGATGAACGCCCATGTAGCCAAGCCCATCGACGTGCGCGAGGTTACGCGGCTGCTGCTGAAATTTATAGAATAGCCTTATTTCTCTATCATAGGATTGCCCCCCTGGCGCAGGCTCGTTTTCCCGCGCCAGGGGGCGTTTGCTCCCGCGGCGGAAAATATTCCCACAATTGTTTACAAATTCCTCATACATTTGCCAGCAAATATGCTACAATATTTCCAGAGAGGACGCCGTTGTTTGTGCGTTTTGTATCATAGAAAGGTGATGAGCTTATGGGACGTACATGGCAGTTCGTACAAATGGGACCAGCCAGCACAGTTGAATTGTTCAACGCCAAGATCGGCTGCGAGTACTGGAGGGCCACCGGAAAATATGTAGATGTGGTAAATCCAGTTACCGGAAAACACGAGTCCGCTCCCGTATACAAAATTATTATCGACGATATCCTGCAAAATTTCGCCGCTATCCGCATAAACAAAGAGGAAGATATCTGGGCCTTTTATCTGTAGGGTCGGATAGGATCCGCCCGTTACGATCGAAAATCGCCGGCGGCCATGCGGATTGATTTCCCTGGCAAGCAGATATCCGCCATAGACATGCCGTTTCAAAGGAGGCTGTACAGATGCTTTTGTCCGGATGCGCCGGTCAGGCGGTGGGCTATATTCTGGAGCACATCAGGGAAAATCCCACCGTAGATCAGGTGGCGGACTACTGCCATTTCTCCAAGTTCTATTTCAGCCGCCGGTTCAAGGCGGAGACCGGCGAGAGCCCCTATACCTTCATCCGGCGGGCGCGGCTGGAGGAGAGCGCCTTCCGGCTCAAGACCGAGCCGGAGCGGACCATAACGGACATTGGCTGGGACTGCGGCTACAGCTCCTGCAACTACAGCACGGTCTTCCGCCAGCGGTTCGGCATGGGGCCGATGGATTTCCGGCGGAGCATCCGGCAGGCGTCCTTCCAGCACCCCTTCTGCCACCGCTGGGAGAACGGACTGTCCGCGCTGGAGGAGATGTGCGGCGCAGTGGAGTACCGGAACCTGCCGCCCCTCACCGTGGTCTATGAGCGGCACATCGGTGACTACCACGACCTGGGCCGGCAGTGGTCCGACTTCATGGCGGCCCGCCGCTCCCTGCGGACCAACCGGTCCCAGTTCCTGGCGCGCTCCTTCCATGACCCGGCAATTACCGGGTCCAGGCGGTGCGTGTATGACCTGTGCATGACGGTGGACCCGGACTGCCGCGGGGAGGGGGTGAGCGTCGTGCCGGGCGGGCCTCATATCGTGTACCCCTTCCGGGGGCCGGTATGGTACATCTATACCGCCTATCAGGTGATTTTCAACCTCTGGCTGCCCCAGACGGGACGGCGGCTGTCTGAGGCGAGCAGCTATGACCTCTACCACTGTATGGCAGGACCGGAGTATGTGGAAATGGACATCTGCCTTCCGCTCCACTGCTGATGGACCGGACAAAACAGGGCAAGAATCAAAAGGTTTTTTCATCCGCTTTCTGCTATGATGAACACTGTCTCTGACAAAATTCATCATAGGAGGAAGCATTTTTATGGAACTGGAACAGATCAAGGCGAGGCCGCTGGGGATGATCCTGCGTTTTTCCATCCCATCAATCGCGGCCATGGTGCTCACCGCGCTGGTGACGGTGGCGGACGGGTTCTTCATCGGCAACTGGGTGGGCATGGAGGGCCTTGCGGCGGTGAACCTGGGGCTGCCCATCATCTACCTGTTTCTGGCGGTGGGACTGATGGTTTCCGTAGGCGGCGCGGCCATGGCGGGGATGGCCCTGGGAGCGGGGGACAGGGAACGCTGCAACCAGGTATTCCGCCAGACGGTTGTTACCGCCGCCGCGTTCGCGGCGGCGACAGCGCTGGTTGTGTGGCTCTTCTTTGAGCCTATGCTGGACGTGCTGAAGGCGGAGGGGCAGACACGGATGTACTTCCGGGATTACTATACCGTCCGCCTGCCGGAGCTGGTGGTGATGATGGTCAACTCCGCCATGGGCATGTTCGTCCGGGGCGAGGGCAGTCCGCAGTACTATCTGAAGGTCAGCGCCCTGAGCACGGCGGCGAACATAGCTCTGGACGCGCTGGCGGCCTGTGCGCTGGGGCTGGGCATCCAGGGCGTGGCCGCCGCGTCGCTGTTGTCCGCGCTGGTTTCCACGGTGTGCCTGTGCCGGTATTTTTTGAAGAGGGCGCGGGTTTACAGGTTCGGCAGATTTGCCTTTTCCCCGGAGATTCTAAGGCGGGCGCTGTTCAACGGCAGCTCGGAGATGATCGGGCAGTTGTCCATCGGCGCCGCTATGTTCGCGTACAACTATGTGATTTTGCGGCAGGCAGGGGTAGCGGGAGTCACTGCGTTTACTGTGGTGGGCTATACAGCGCTGGTGTTTGAGATGATTGTGACAGGCCTGGGGCAGGGGTCCAGCCCGCTGGCCAGCTTCACCAGCGGCGCAGGGGAGCGGACGCTGGCGCAGGGCATCCGGCGGTGGGCCTGCGTATTGGCGGCAGGGGCTGGGCTGGCGATGCTGGGCCTGATGGCGGCGGTGTCCGGGTGGTATGGCGCACTGTTTGTAGACGACCCCGGCGCGCTGGAGATGATTCGGACCGGCGCAGTGATTTTTGCGGTGTCGTTTCCCTTTTCAGGGTTTAATGCCATTACCTCATTTTATTTCACGTCCACAGGGCGGGCGGTGGAATCGGCTGTCATTTCCACATCCAGGGGGCTGGTGGTACTGCTGGCCTGCATTTTTCTGCTGCCCATGCTATGGGGGATGACAGGGATCTGGCTGGCCGCGCCGGTGACGGAGGCGGTCACGCTGGCGGTGAGTTTATTTTATATCCGGCGGGATACGGTTGAAATCTGAGTGGAAATTGTGTATACTGGTGAGCAGAAACACGAAGGAGGACACGATTCATGAAATTGATGATCGCGTCGGATCTGCACGGGTCCGCTTACTATGTAAGGAAGCTGATGGACGCGTATGCGGCGGAGCGGCCGGACAGGCTGCTGCTGCTGGGCGATCTGCTGTACCATGGTCCCCGGAACGCACTGCCGAAGGAGTATGACTGCATGGCGGTGGCGGGGATGCTCAACGGGGTCAAGGAGAAAATTATTGCGGTACGGGGCAACTGCGACTGCGAGGTGGACCAGATGGTGCTGGAGTTTCCAATTACAGCGGACTACGCCATGATTGCGTGCAACGGGATTACGCTGTACGCCACCCATGGGCATCTGTGGAATGAGGAGGTTCTGCCGCCCATGGCGGAGGGGACCGTACTGCTGAATGGGCATTTTCATGTTCCGGTATGCCGGGAGCACGAGGGGTATCTGTATCTGAATCCCGGTTCGGTGTCCATCCCCAAGGAGGGGAAGCCCGGGAGCTATATGGTTCTGGAGGACAGGACCTTTACGTGGAAGGACCTGGACGGCAGGAAGTTTGAACCTCTGCACTGATTTATGGGACCGCTGCGTAAGCAGCGGTCCTTCTTGTCTCTGTTTCGCCCCACGGGGGCGGGACGGGGGTGTACTTTTCCCGCGTGGGAAAAGTCCCAAAAGCACGCTCAGGGGGCGTACCCCCTGAGAACCCCTGAATTACGGGGGTGTTTAGTGGCGCTACGACCTACCTGGATTGATTCTCCTGTTAATGCCTGCCCACATGCGTCGAATTTTTGCGTCTACCCACGGATTCTATCGGTAATGCTTACTGTGGCACCGCTTCTTGAATTGGTTTTCAACCATCGCCAGGACTGCGGCTGGTGGACGTTTGAACAATCTTTCAAAACGATTCATCCATTGTAGGGGCGAGCATTGCTCGCCCGCGCACTGAAAGGCTGCATCGAGGTTATGGTGGTGCATTGCAGGGGCGGGTAATACCCGCCCGCATCCAAAGGCCAGAACTGCACCAACAATAATGTGTGGTATCCCCTCTTGACAATCTCGAATATCGAGTATATAATGGAAACATAAATCTCGAATATCGAGAATAGGAAGGAGGAGCTCTATGCCTCGCGCTAAATTCCAAACCTTGACAGAGCAAATGTTTTATGTCCTCATCTGCCTCCGATGTGAACGCTGCGGCATGGACATCCTGGACCAGGTCCCGGCGGAGACTCATGGCCGCGTCTCCGTCGGCTCTGGCACCCTCTACAACCTGCTGGAGCAGTTCCTGGAGGCCGGGATGATCCGTGAAACAAAAGTCGAGGGCCGCAAGCGCAGCTACATCCTGACGGGCTATGGACGGGAAACGCTGGACCGGGAATACCGGCGCATCGCCACCCAGGCGGAGGACTACCGCCGCATTTTTGAGAAGGAGGACCGCAAATGAAAACCACAAAGAAAGAAATGTTCCTGTTCTCCGGCTGGGACCGCTCAGGACTGGAGGAGCACCTCGCCCGGATGGCGGAAAAGGGTTGGCTCGTTGAAAAAATTACCAGCTATTGTCTGATCTACCGCAAAATTGAGCCGAAAAAGCTTACATTCTGCGTTTGCTACTATCCGAAGGCATCCTCTTTCGCCCCGGGGCCTACGGAGGACCAGGAGACCTTCTATGAATTCTGTCAGCATGCAGGCTGGGTGCTGGCGGCGGAGTGGGCGCAGCTCCAGATGTTTTACAACGAGCGGGAGAATCCTGTGCCAATTGAGACTGACCCCGTGATGGAGCTGGAGACCATTCACAAGACCATGAAGCGCAGCGGCCTGCCCGCTCAGATGATGCTGGCCGCGCTGGCGCTGGTTCAGGGCGGGCTGCTTATCTCCAGCTTCCGGCGGGACCCGGTGGAGGTATTGGCAAGCTCCTCCCATCTGGTTTCTGGAATCTGCTGGATTTTGCTCCTGGTCCTGACGGGAACGGAGAGCATTGCCTATTACCGCTGGCGGGCCAGGGCCATGAAGGCGGCGGAGCGGGGGGAGTTCTTGCCGACCAAGAGCCGCGTCGGGCTTCAGAAGGTTGTTCTGGGTATTGCGGGTATTGCGCTGCTGTATTACATCCTGTCCGTCTTCACCTCCGGGGACCGGATGATGATGACCGTTATGCCGCTGATGTTCCTGTGGATAGGTCTGCTGTTTGTGCTGGTCAACGCCATCAGGAAGGGTCTCAAGCGCAAGAAGGTTTCCACCAACGTAAACCGGGTGATGACTATTGGTTCCGCCTTTGTGCTGGCCTATGCGATGGTGGGCGTTATCATCTTCGGCGTGCTGTATGCTGGCAGTCACGGCTGGTTCGCCGGGGATCAGGGGACTTACCAGTATCACGGGACCGTCTTTACCATCTATGACGATGAACTCCCCCTGACAGTGGAGGATCTGCTGGACGTGGGCGGTGCAGATTACACGCGCGAGTGGCGGGATAACGCGTCTCTGCTCCTGGCCCAGTACACGGCGCGCCAGCGCCCCCGGTTTGATGCCGCAGACTATATCAATATGCCCTGTCTGGACTACACGGTCACGCTGGTGAAGCTCCCGGCGCTTTATGATATGTGCAAAAACGCTCTGCTGGCGGAGTACGACGGCAGCGACGAGTACTGGCGGGACCGCGCCTACGCGCCCATAGACGCCGCCCTCTGGGGCGCGCTGGAGGCGTACCGGGTGATGGACAGCGAGTACGGTCCCTGGGACATCTATCTGCTCTGCTACCCGGACCGGTTCATAGAATTCAGCCCCGACTGGGAGCTGACTCCGGAACAGATGGCGCTGGTAGGGGAGAAGCTGGGATGAACAGATAGAAGATCTCTTTTACCTTTCGTGTTGATTGAGCCGGGCATGGGCGGTCTCACGAATCGCAGCTTGAAGCAAAAATTGCTTGTGCTCATCAGAGAAATAAATCGGAATTGTGGAGGCAGGAACGGATGAATAAGAAAATAAAAAGTACAGGATATATTTTTCTGTCAGCAGGAATCGCCGCTTTTTTATATGTTTTTTTGCATGAATCTGGTCATATGATAGTTATGCTGTCAGCAGGAGCAGCAATAGCAGATTTCAGTATATTGACAGCTCATGTGAGTGCAGATGGCGGTAATTACACGAATTTATCGAATATGTGGCTGCATTCAAATGGCGCATTATTTCCGCTGCTTTTTTCTTACCTATACGCTCTGTTGTACCAAAAGGGCAGCAAAAAATCATTCTATCGAATTTTTTCTTATATCGTCACTCTCGTCCCGGTGGCTTCACTGCTTGCATGGGTAATCCTTCCGTTTGTTTATCTGCGCGGGAATGCGCCGGTAAATGATGATGTGACAAAATTCCTGACTGTTTTTTGTGAGAACTATCACCCATTGATTGTGAGCGCGGCGGCAGTAGTTCTGATTGGAATAGGCGTTGCGCTGATGATAAAAAAGCGGGTAATTCATAATTTTATTGAGGAGATAAATCAGAAATAGGTCATTTTAGTTTATTGAGCAGTTACCCATAATGGGTAACTGCTCATTGCAGCCAGGGAAATTTATTTGCATGGCACGGGCCTTGCAGAAGCGCACAGCGCGCACACGCAAACAGCAAAGACAGGCCGGGGGCAGATGCCCCCGGCCTGAATGATGGCGGTCAGAGAGTCAATTCAGGATTACTCCACCACGACCGTCATGGTCCGCAGGGTGGTATCCAGCCCCTTCTTGAAGGAGACCTGATAGGTGCCGGCGTCCAGCTTGACCTCGCCGTCGAAGTCATGAACCACGTTGCTGGCGGCGTACAGCTCCAGCTCCTGGAAACGGATTGCGCCCCAGGGCGTGTCGCCATAGCCCTTGTTGATCTTCAGACGGTACACACGGGCCGAGGGAGCGGCGGTCTCCAGCTCCTGATCCACGATGGCGTCGCTGTTGTTGGTGACATGGGCCACGGTGGTCCAGTTGGCGTCGTCGCCCAGGACGGAAGCGTCCTTGCTGCTGGCGGAGGCCAGGAACTCAGCCTCGCTCATGCCCACAGCATCGGTATTGAGGATCTGAAGCTCAAAGTCAACGGTGTTGAACTCCTTGGCCTCATTGTTGGCCTGGGCGTGGACAGTGACCCAGCGGCCCACGTCCACAGCCGCGCTGGTATAGAAGGCGGTCCAGCCGCTCTCCGCGCCGGTGCACCACTTGGAAGAGTAGGAGCCGTCGAAGAGCATGGAGCCGGTCTCACCGGCGTTCTCGGCGGTGACGCCCAGCACAGTCGCGTTGGCAGCGCGGTTGGTCTCCACATCCACCAGGGTGGCGGGCTGCTGGGGCTCGTTGACAAACGTGCCCTCGGCATTGCGGACCTCGACGTACACGTTGGCGGGTACGGAGCACAGGCCCTTGGCGTCGTAGTCCTCTGCGATCCAGTCCTCACCGGCGATGGAGGCGTAGGAGGTGCCGCGAACGGTGGTAGAATTGTTGTAGATGTTCTCGAAGTAGGTCTTCAGCCGCGTCTCGCCGCCGGCCCTGACGTTCAGGGTTTCAGGCAGGGAGGCGTAGGTGATGACGGGCCGCTGGCCGCCAAATTCCAGGGTCTCGATGCCGCTCAGGGCGCTCACCAGAGCCCGCTCCGGGGTATCCTTGGACAGGTCGAAGCGGCTGCCGGAGATGTCGAAGCTGGTCATGGCCGGATAGCTGGCCGCGGCGGTCAGGGTCTCCAGGCTGGAGTCCTTGGCGGTGAAGGCTGCCAGCTTGGACAGGCCGGAGATGTCGATGGTCTTGAGCTGAGCGCCGTCAAGGTTCAGGGTCTCAATGGCGGCGCAGCCGTCAAGGTTCAGCAGGATATCCCCGGCGCCGTCAAGGTTCAGGGTCTTCAGGGCGGCGCAGCCGTCGAAGGCCAGAGCCTTCAGCTTGGGCAGGGACGCGGCCGCGCCCTCCCGCACGACAGACAGCTTGCTGTTGCCGCTGAGATCCAGCGTCTCCAGGTTGCCGGGCAGCACATCGGCGGACAGGGCAGTGAGACGGGTATCCCTGGCGGTGAGCTTTTTCAGGTTGGTCAGAGTACCCAGGGGGGCCAGGTCGCTTACCTGGGTGCCGGAGATATCCAGCTCAGTCACATTGACCAGAAGGTTCATGCCGGTGAGGTCCAGGATGTCCAGCCCGCTGAGATCCAGCTTGCCGGAGAGACTGGTCAGGGCGGCGTAGGTGTTGCCGCCGGCCTTGGAGTAGAGGGCCTTCCGCAGGTTGGCATCGGGGATTTCAACGTCGGGAACCACGTCGCCCATGCTGCCCAGCTCCGCCTTGAAGCGGAAGGTCACAGGGGAGGCCTGGTTGCCGTACATATCCTCCACCACGACGCTGACCAGACGCAGATTGTTGGGGATCTCAATGCCGTACAGCTTGTCGCCGCCGTGGCGGGAGTAGGTGGTGGTCACGCCGTCCATGGTCACATGGAGCATGGACCAGTCCTCCGCCTTGGGGGTGGTCAGGCTGAAGGTGCCGTCGGTGTCATGGATGCGAAGCTGGCCGTCATAGGGGGCGCAGTATGTGTTGCTCAGGCGGCCGAAGTAGGTGGCCTCAGTCTCCGCGCCGCCGCTGGTGGTCAGCGTCAGCAGGTACTTCTCGCCGTTCTCCTGACCGATGTTCAGGGTGGCGGTCTTCGTCCCGCGGTTCACAGTGACGGAGGCGGGAGCGGTGCGGTTATTGTAGAAGTAATCCAGCGCCACAGTGACCTTCTCAAAGCTGGCGTTCTCGTCCCAGGTGACAACAAGCTTGCCGTCCTTGGAGACGGCCTTGACGCCGCTGACGGCGGGAGCGTTCAGGCTGACGGAGGCGGCCTCGCTCTCGCTGCCGTCGGGGCCGACGGCCCGCAGCTTCAGGGCGGTGACGTTATCGCGGTCCTCCAGCTTGGAGATATAGAGGTTGTCGCTGTAGACGCCGCTGACGAACTTCTCGGAGCCGTCCTGGTATTCGGCGTAGACGTGATACAGCTTCACGCTGTCATAGCTGTCCATGGTCCAGGTCAGCTCAATCTCGCCGGTGCCGTCCACGATCTTGCTGACGGCGAAATCCTTGGGGACGGCGGGGGCATGGGAAGCGCCGTCGGTGAGGGCCAGACGGCCAAAGTTCACCTGATAGCCCTCCACAGCCTCGTCGGAGAGAATCTGCACGCCGATGGCGGCGATCTCTTTCCCGGCGTAGCTGGAGAGGTCAGCCTCCACGGTGCGCCATATGCCCTGCTTGCCGGTGCCGTCCAGGGGCAGCAGAACCTTCTTGGTGGGAGCGTCCTTGAAGATGACGCCCAGGGACAGCTGGGAGGCGTCGTCCGCGCTGGTCTTGGCGTAGGTCAGGGACAGCTTGCTGCTCCCGGTCACGTCAAGGCTGGTCTTGTACAGGTTGATATACTGGGCCTTGCCGGCCTCCAGATCGCCATAGGCGACCAGGGAGCTGCCGCCGTTGTAGGCGCCAATCTGCTCATAGTCGAACTCGCCCATGGACCCGTCGGTCAGCAGCTTCTCCTGCTCGGGGCCGTAGTCCCAATCCAGCGTGAGGGCCGCGCCGTCGGTCTCCACCCACCACTGCCAGGTGGGCATGAAGTCCTGGAGGTTCATGTTGGACCACTCCAGGCCGCGGGAGACCTTGCCGTCCAGCCAGTACTGCATACCGTGGCCGGTGTTGAAGTTGGTGGCGAAAACGGCACCGTTGATGGCGGAACGCTCAGCCACGTACTTGGAGAGACCGGGCCACACGATGCTCTGGCCCTCGCCGGTGGCGACCTCCACATCGGTGCGGTCAATGTCGGTGGTATGGTCCACCGCGCTCTCCTTGGGGCTGGTGTACCACATGCGCTCGCGCTCCTCGCTGCTCCACTGGAAGGCGTCGGTGTAGCGGAGATTGTCCACCTTGCCGTACTGCTCATGGACGAAGTCGCCGCCCCACAGGGAGAGACTCAGCTTGGGATTGCCGCTCTCATCCAGCAGCCAGTCCAGGTACTGGACGGTGGAGGTGGAGCCGCCCTCGATGATCTGCTCACCGCGGTTGCCGCTCATTACAAGCCCCTCGCCGGGGGTTGCACCCTCGAACTTGCCGTAGCCGCACTCCACACCCAGGAACACGGCCTCAAAGGGGTCGAGGCCCAGCCGTCTGGCAAGGCTGGCGGAGTTGCTGATGATGTTCTGGTTCCACCAGTAGTTCAGCCAGATGGAATCCGCCACGCGGCCCAGGGTATCGTCCTGAATCCAGTGGTAGTTGCCCCGGAAGGTCCCGTAGGGGGTGGGGTTGTTCGCGCCCGCGAAGTCGTAGTCCGCAAACTCGTTGAGGTAGCGCACCTGGCCGTTGTCGGCGATGGAGTCGTACCACTGGATGTACAGCCCCTCATCGCGCATGTACTGGATGATCTCCTTGAAGAGGGGGATCAGGCTGGCGTCGAAGGGGCCCTCCTGGTTGATGAAGTAGCCGTCAAAGCCGTAGTACCGGGCAATCTCCACCATCTTTTTGGCGTAGGGGAACTGGCCGTTCTCATCCTTGTAAAGCCACTCCTCGGTGTACTGGGGGTCTCTGGGGATGAAGTACTCGGCGATGGCCTTGACGCCGTTCTTGTGGGCGGTATTGGTGAAGGCGGCGATGGGGATGCCGATAACGCCGTACTCATACCGCTCCTGCTCCTTGGCGATCTTGGAGTCGAACCCGGAGGTAGGACGTCCGCCGGCGCCGATGAAGTCGGTATACTGCCAGAACTTGAAGAGGTTATAGGAAAAATCGTCGTAGTACTGACCGCCGTTCCAGGGGGCCTCGGCGGTATCGGTGGAACGGTAGTTGCCCATAGCTACGTTGTAGACCAGGGCCTCGCTCTTCAGGCTGGGGTTGGCCTGGGTAGCGGCCAGGGGGTCGTTGCGCTCCTGGAGGGGAACGTGGGCGCGGAGCTCCTCCGCGTAGTTGTCCGTCTCCGGACTCCAGTTGAGCACGTCTACCAGCCGGTAGCCGTGCTTCCAAGGCTCGTAGCTCTCACTGCCCTCGCCCTTTTCCTCAGCGGCCAGGACCGCAGGGCAGAGCGTGAGCAGCATGGCCAGGGTCAATGCTGCGGACAGGAAACGCCGCAATGGTTTTTGCTTCATTTTCGTCTCTCTCCTTCAGTTCCGAAATTTTATTCAACATGCCTCAAAAGAATGCCCTTCTCACCGCATTTTTTATCGCATGTCAAATTCATGATGGGTCAGGCCAGCGCAAAACGTCAAACCAAGAAGAAATTCCCAATTGTTTTTTGTGAAAAATGACAAGTTTAATTTACCATAAACTGGCCGGTTCCTCAACTGCAAAAAAGAAATTTCATAATATCAAAAAGATATATACGGCGGATTTTCTTTCCATCTCTCCCAGAGGGGCGGCTTCGCGGGGAGCGGCGCGCTATGCCTTTTGCCTATCACTGGATATTCAGAAAAAGTATTTGCGTTTTTCCCTGTTCCAGGATATAATAGCGTGCAATGCGGCGGATTCCCAAAAAGACGGTTGTAATTTCCGGCTGTATCCGATATACTGTATCCGCAAAACAGTCAAGGAGGCGGCCCTGATGGACCAGCGGCTCATTCAAATATTGCTTGATTCCTTTTGGAAGATTCTGCTGCCCGGACTAACGGCAACGATCCCGTTGACGGTCATCGCCTTTTCCTGCGCCATGGTCATCGCCGTCGCCACGGCGATGGTGCAGTTCGCCAATCTCAGGGGGCTCAAGCAGCTTGCGCGGTTCTACATCTGGGTCTTCCGGGGGACGCCGCTTCTGGTGCAGCTGTTCGTGGTGTTCTACGGCCTGCCAAAGGCGGGCATCGTGATGGACCCCTTCCCGGCGGCGGTGCTGGTGTTCTCCCTCAACGAGGGGGCCTACTGCGCCGAGACCATCCGGGCGGCGCTGGAGTCCGTGCCCGCCGGACAGTTGGAAGCGGGGTACTGCGTGGGCATGAGCTGGATGCAAACCATGAGACGGATCATCCTGCCCCAGGCCATGCGCACCGCCTTCCCGCCCCTGTCCAACTCCGTCATCGCCATGGTGAAGGACACCTCCCTGGCCGCCAACATTACGGTGATGGAGATGTTCAAGGCCACGGAGCAGATCAACGCCACAGTATATGAGCCGCTGGCGCTCTATATTGAAGTCGGCCTCATTTATCTGCTGTTCTCCACCGTGCTGACCAAGCTCCAGCAGGTGGGGGAGAAGAAGCTGAGCGTCTACAGCGGTCAGGAGGTATAGCCATGCTGGAGGTGCGGGACGTACATAAATCCTTCGGTTCCCTGGAGGTGCTGCGGGGCGTGGACCTGACGGTGGAGAAGGGGGACGTGGTGGCGATTCTGGGACCCAGCGGGTCAGGAAAAACCACCCTGCTGCGGTGCATGAACTTTCTGGAGACCGCCGGGAGCGGGACCATGCGCTTTGACGGAAAAATGTTTGAGATGGCCCGGGCCTCCCGGAAGGACATCGCGTGGCTGCGGAAGCGGACGGCCTTTGTGTTCCAGAGCTATAACCTCTTCCGGAACAAGACCGCCCTGCAGAACGTGACCGAGGGGCTGATTGTGGCCCGGAGAATGCCAAGGGCGGAGGCGGAGGCCATCGCCTGGCGAGCCCTGGAAAAGGTGGGCATGTCCGACCGGGGCGCCCACTATCCCCACCAGCTCTCCGGCGGACAGCAGCAGCGGGTGGCAATCGCAAGGGCCATCGCAGCGGACCCGGAGATCATCTTTTTCGACGAGCCTACCTCCGCGCTGGACCCTGAGCTGACTGGAGAGGTGCTGGCGGTCATGCGGCAGCTGGCGGAGGAGGGGATGACCATGCTGGTGGTCACCCATGAGATGGGCTTCGCCAGGAACGTGTCCAGTCAGGTCATTTTTATGGAAAACGGCGTGGTGGTGGAGGCGGGGACCTCGGCGCAGATGTTCGGCAGCCCCCGTCAGGCCCGCACACGGGCGTTTTTGCATACCAACGATCAAAATTGAGTAAGGAGTGTTTCACATGAAACAAAAGTTCATTTCAGTCCTGCTGACCGTGGCGCTGTGCGCGGCCCTGCTGTGCGCCTGCGGGAAGCAGGAGGGCGACCTGCTGGCCGCGATTCAGGAGCGGGGCGAGCTGATTGTCGCCATGGAAGGCACCTGGTCCCCCTGGACCTACCACGACGAAAGCGGCGCCCTGGTGGGCTACGACGTAGAGGTGGCCCAGGGCATCGCGGAGAAGCTGGGGGTCACGGCCGCCTTTGTGGAGGGCGAGTTCAACGGCCTGCTGGCCGGACTGGACGCCGGACGGTACGACATGATTGTCAACGGCGTGGACATCGACGAGGGCAGGAAGGAGAAGTACGATTTCTCTGAACCCTACGCCTACGGGCGGACAGCGGTCATTGTCCGGGCGGACGACGATTCCATCCAGACCATGGAGGATCTCAACGGCAAGCAGACCGCCAACACCATTGAAAGCACCTACGCCGCCGTGGCCCAGAAGTACGGAGCGGAGGTCACCGGCGTGGATGACCTCAACCAGACCTTTGAGCTGCTGCTTTCCGGACGCATCGACGCGACGCTGAACGCGGAGGTGAGCTACTATGATTACCTCCGGGCGCATCCGGACGCGGAGCTGAAGATTGCGTGTCTCGACCCGGAGAATACCCTGACGGCCATCCCTATGCGCAAGGGGGAGGGGAGCGCCAACCTGGTGCAGGCCGTCAACGGCGCTTTGGCAGAGATGGCGGCGGACGGTACGCTGTCCGCACTGTCGGAGAAGTATTTCGGAACGGATATTTCCAAGGCGGACTGAGAAACTGTAATAAGGCGGCGGGGGCGACGCAATGCGTCGCCCCCGCCGCTTTTCATGCCGGTCCCAGGGGCTGGGTACGCTTTGTTTCAGCTTCCCAAACATCCGCAGAGCGATCACAAGGGCCTGCTCAATGCCGGCGCTGCCCTGGGGGCAAATCTGTTTCCCCCACGCCGCCGGCAAAGCCCAGCAGTGCAGCCCAGAGGGGGCGGGAACACCAGCTCGCCCCCCTGGGCATTCCTGCCGGGGCAGCAAATCCTTCGCTTCTTTCAAATGCCCCTCGGTTCCGCGCTTGCGGGCGGTAGCAAGGAGCGCGTGGCGGAGAATATCGGAATCCAGCGATCTTCCATGAAGCTGTTCCAGAATGTAGAGGTCATAAAAATCC
>JAAWQM010000050.1 GCA_022800525.1 Oscillospiraceae bacterium | reverse complement strand
TCAACACTCCTGATTTGTCAAATTTTTCTGAAAAATCAAGCGTGCTGTGCGGCTAATCAAGAGTGTGGAAAAAGCAAACAGAAAACCCGCAAACCATTGTCTTACAACGGTTTGCGGGTTTAGTGGTCCGAGTGACTGGATTCGAACCAGCGGCCTCTTGAACCCCATTCAAGCGCGATACCAAACTTCGCCACACCCGGATACCATATTGCGCCGCACGATGTCAGCTAAGTTAATATAGCATACTCCAGATGATTTTGCAAGAGTTTTTTTGAAAAATTTCCAAAAATTTTTTCAGAGCCGGCCAAGGTCCTGCCGCACAGCCGGTATCTGCGTTTTCCACGCGCCGCTCATTCCCCCGCTGCCGCCTGCCTTCCCTGGACAATGGCCGCATGGATATGCTCCGCCACAGTTGGGTCCCGCAGGCGGGCCGTCAGCAGCGGAGAGAACCGCTTCCCCTCCAGGGCGATTGCGTCCTTCACCGCCGCGCTGAAGGCCATTTTGTCTCCCGTATGCAGCCCGCTGGCGCTGGTCATGTCCACAAGCCAGTCGGTCAGGCTGATGACATCCACCATCTGCCGTTCCGGGTGCTCCAGACGCTGATAACCGCCGGGGCATTTCCGGCTCCCGTCGTACCAGGAGTGGTGCCCCAGCGCGGCGCTGGCCAGCCGGGCCGTAGAGGGCCGGGCGGACAGCAGCTCGCTCCCCGCTACCGTGTGCAGCCTGGTGATCTCGTACTCCTCCGGGAACCACTGCCGGACGGTGCGGGTGTAGAAGTCCAGGAAATTGAGCTTCCCCATGTCATGGAACAGCCCGCACTGCTCCGCCAGCTCCAGCGCGGCCTTACGCTTCTCCTCCGGCGTTTCCAGGACCCGGATGTCCTCTATGTCGTCGAAGAACCCCGGCTCCTCCTCCAGCAGCACCTCGCACAGAGCCACCGCCCCCGCCGCCACAGCCCGGGCGTGGAGATAGACCTCCGGCGCGAAGCGGGCCATCAGCCTGTGCCCGAAATCCGCATAGGCAACGCCGCACTCCGTCTCCAAAAAAGTATAGGACAACTGCCGGAGATACAAAAACAGCGGCGCGCCCTCCTGCTCCTTCGGAACGTTCTCCACATAGCTCAATATCCGCCGGTAAAGGCGGCCGATATACCGCTCCCTGGCCGCGGTCATCTCCTCCGGATAATTTTTCAGATACTGGTTGTAAAACGCGGGCAGGGAGATCAGGCTGTACATGCCCTCCTTGGAATAATCGCCCAGATCCGCCTGATCCATCAGCAGCTCCAGCTTGCTCAGCAGCACGTTCAGATCATAGATACCGCAGTAATACTCAATGCTATACAGATGGAAGCTCTGCCGGGCCAGGGGCACGTCCTCCGCCCTGGTCTGGCCCCGGTAGACGATATGGGCCGACTCCATGATGTCCGCCACGTCCTGGGGGCTCATGGCGTGTTCCCGGCTGAAGCTCAGGCTGGAGATCATCAGCTGCCGGGTCTGCCGGATGAAGCGCTCCCAGGGAAGCTGGGGCGCCAGCGCCTGATAGGCCGGGTCCTGAAACACCTGCAGGGCGTTTTTCAGCAGCCGGGTCCGGTCGCTGACGGACTTGAACTGCCCCAGGGCCCTATTGGCCAGGGAGCGCATGATATAGCTGCGGGTGTCCTCGTTCCCGATCTCCTCAAAGTATTTGAGGTAGGCCGCCGCCTCCGCAAAGCACAGCCGCACCTGGGACATATAAGGCTCAATGACCGCCAGCGGCATACCGCCCAGCTTGTTATACATCGCATTGCGTCCGATGCCCAGCCAGTACAGCTCCCGGATGATACCGTCCCGGTCCTCCTTCTGCCGGGCCAGGTTCAGCATAGCCTGATGCAGCGCACAGAACATACCCAGGTCCAGCTCCGTCCGTCCGTCGTACAGGGCGGCGGCGAAGGACCGCAGCTCCGCCAGCTCCTCCCCGTCCGCCTCCAGCAGGTGGTCCAGCTGGGGCAGCAGCCCGCCCCGCAGAAGCTCCATATTCCGGATAATCAGCCGTTCCCGGCGCGCCTCGTCCTCCGGGCTCCTGCCCTCGGCCAGGGCGTCATAGGCCCGGATATTCGCGATATACTCCTCCTGGTAGGGCCTCATGGCAGCTCCTCTCCTGTCTGCGCGCCGTCACGCTCCTGGGGCAGCAGGCGGCGCAAGGTGTCCTTCAGACGCTTCAGATCCACCGGCTTGCTGATATGCTCATCCATGCCCGCCTCCTGGGACAGGCGCACGTCCTCAATAAAGGCGTTGGCTGTCATGGCCACAATCCATATCCGCTTCGCGTCCCGCCTCGGCAGGGCGCGGATCCGGCGGGTGGCCTCATAGCCATCCATGACCGGCATCTGCACGTCCATAAAAATCAGATTGAACCACCCCTCCGGCGAGGCGCTGAACTTCTCCAGGGCCTGCGCCCCGTCGCCGGCGGTCTCCACCTGTACGCCGGTCATGCCCAGCAGCTCAATGGCGATCTCCTGGTTGAGCTCGTTGTCCTCCACCAGCAGCGCCCGGAAGGCGCTGTAGTCCTCCTCCTGGCCGGAGAGGTCCCCCGCCGTCTCCTGCTCACCGGCGAGCAGCTGGGAGAGGGCGCTGTACAGGCGGCTGGGGAAGATGGGGCAGGGCACAAAGGCGCTGACCCCCGCCCGGGTGGCCTGATACTCCATGGAGGCCCAGTCCTCCTCAGAGGCCAGCAGAATGGGGAACTCCCGGCCCGCAAGCTGCCGCACATGCCGGGCGGCATCCAGCACCGGCATGTCCGCCAGCGACTGGCCCAGCAGCATGGCGCAGGGCATCCGCCCCTCGCATCTGGCCTCCGTCAGCCACGCCACTGCCTCCAGCCCTGCCGCCAGGCGTACGGGCTCCAGCCCGATCTCCCGGAGGCACTCCTCAGTCTGTCCGGCGTCTCTGGCCTCCGCCACCAGCACAGTCCGGCCCGGCAGAAAAGCGGTTCGCGTCTCCCGGGCTGCGGCGGGGAACGGCAGGGCCACCGTGAACCGGCTGCCCTCCCCCTCCCTGCTCTCCACAGAGATGGTCCCCTTCATCTGGTCCACCAGATTCTTGACAATGGACATCCCCAGGCCGGTGCCCTCGATGCGGCTGACCTGGGCGGTGCGCACCCGCTCGAAGGGCTGGAAGATGCGCAGCAGGAAATCCCCGCTCATGCCGATGCCGTTGTCCTCGCAGACGAAGTCCAGCCACACCCGCTCCGGCTCCACCCGCTGGGAGAAGGAGATCCGCACAATCCCCCCCTCCGGGGTGTACTTCACCGCGTTGCTGATGATGTTCACCAAAATCTGCCGCAGGCGCAGGGGGTCGCCCAGCAGGAGCTCCTGCCGGACGCGGCCGATCTCCAGCCGGAATTCCTGTCCCTTCTCCCGGGCCTGCGGCCGGACGATGACCGCCACGTCGTGAACCAGATCCGCCAGATCGAACTGCTCCTCATTCAACGCCAGCCGCCCGCTGTCGATGCGGGACATGTCCAGCACGTCGTTGACCAGACTCATGAGGTGGGAGGACGCAGTCTGTATTTTCTGGAGGCAGTCCTGCACCCTGGCCTTCTCGTCGATATGGCTCAGGGCGATGGCCGTCATACCGGCGATGGCGTTCATGGGGGTGCGGATGTCGTGGGACATGCTGGACAGGAACCGGCTCTTGGCCCGGTTGGCCTCCTCCGCCGCCCGCAGGGCCTCCTCCAGCTCCTGGATACGATTTTCATTGCCGTTCATCATTTGTTGTCCTCACAGCCAGGGGTCCCCGCCGGCAGGCGGCGGGGGCGTTCCGTAGGGATTGCGTCCCAGGCGGAGCTGGGCTTCCTCAAAGTAGCCCAGATCGCACAGCGTCATATAGGGCGTCAGCCAGATGTTCAGCAGTCCCATGGTCAGGGGGGCCAGGAGCGCCCAGCCGATAAAGCTCAGGTCCAGGATAAGCAGCTCCAGCTTGAACCCCTGGGTCTGCTGGCAGCTGAGGCGGATGGCGTCCCCGGCGGAGAGGGATGCGTCGGTAAGGAGGTTGTAGTAGGCGAACCGGTAGCGGTAGGCCGCGACGATGCCGGGGATGACCAGCAGCAGGGACCACAGGAAGGTACGCACAGAGACCTGGATCCAGCACCAGATCAGCTTTCCCGCCACGCTCAGTCCGTCGGCCAGGGAGGCACAGGGCATCCGCAGCCCCTGGCGGATGCCCATGCAGTAAATAAAATATCCGCCGTTCAGTACGATGGTGAAGAGGGACACCAGGGTGGAGAGGAAAAACACACCTGTGGTATTCTCGGGCATGGCGGCGATCAGCGCGTCCAGCGCGTTGAGATCGCCGCTGGCGATGAGGTCAAGATACTGCTGCGTGAAGGCATAGGAGTAGAACAGGGAACCGAACTCCACCATCTCCACAATTTTATTGAGAACAAAGGTAATGGCAAGCAGGATCAGGGTAACCAGATAGGGCGACGTCCTGGCCCCACGCATGATATCCTTCGCCTGCATTTTGATCCCCACACGGTCGCGCATGACAAGCACCTCCTGAGTCCAGGGGAAAATCCCACTGTTTTTTCCATCATACCACGCCCGCCTGTGAAATGCAAGAGGCGGCCCGGGCAGGGAAATCAATTTCTGACGCCCGATTTTCAGAATAGCAGAAATGGAAACAGGCCGCCCCAGGATCTCCGCGCTATGCGGGCGGTCCTGGGGCGGTCTGGTATCGCAATGTCTGCGTCCCCGCGCCGGGGCTTCCGGCGTCAGGAGAAATTCGTCATCGCCCGGTGCAGCAGAAGCGCCATGTCCGCGCGGGTGATGGCCGCCTTGGGCGACAGCCGGTTCCCGGATGCGGGGAATATCCCCGCCCGGACCAGGCTGGCCAGCGCGTCCTTCGCGTAGTTGTCCACCTGATTCCGGTCGCGGTAGTTGGCCAGGGCCGCGTCATTGCTGCCGTCCGGCAGGGTCAGCCCCGCCTTGTCCAGAGCCCGGCGGACCATGACGGCGGCGTCCTGACGGGAAATATTGGCCGTGGGCTGGAAGCGGTCGTTTCCTGTGCCGTTGACGATTCCCAGGGCGTACATCTCATGGATCGCCTGGGCGTAGTAGGAGCCGGCGGGCACGTCGTTGAAGGTCCGGCCCGTACCGCCCACGTCGAACTGGAAGGCGCGGGACACCATCAGGCAGAAATCTCCCCGCAGGATGGCCGCCCCCGGACTGTAGGTCCGGTGCGCGGTGCCGTTGACCACACCTACGCTGGACAGGTAATCCACCGCCGATCTGGTCTGGGCAGAGTATCTTCCCAGATCGTCAAACGCCTCGGACACGGCGGGCAGCGTCACCGTGACCTCGATGGCCCCTGTACTGGTGACGCCGTCGGCGCTGGTGGCGGCGTAGGGAATGGTCACCACGCCCTCATAGCCCGCCTTGGGGATGAAGGTCAGGTTGGACACCGACGGGTCGCCGGTGACGCTGTAGGAGACGGTGGTGTTGCCCAGGGCGCTGTATTTTGTGACGCCGCTGTACTGGTAGAACACCCGTCCCTGATTGCTGGAGGGCAGGCCGGTGAGCCGGATGGAGGTGGGCTGGCCGATGCCGGAGGCCGCCGTCAGGTCGGCGCTCTGGAAGTGGACCGGTGCGCCGCCGGTACTGTAGCGGACGATGCTGCCATAGGACGACC
Organism: Oscillospiraceae bacterium; assembly: GCA_022800525.1. Classification (GTDB taxonomy): domain Bacteria; phylum Bacillota; class Clostridia; order Oscillospirales; family Oscillospiraceae; genus Pelethomonas. The sequence continues at coordinate 16,618 of JAAWQM010000050.1, read as the reverse complement.
CGGCGCGGACAGTGATCTCCACCGTGCCCTCAAAGGACGTGCCGTTGATGCCCGTGCCGGTGAAGGGTATGTAGACCACGCCGCTGAACCCGCTGGCGGGGACAAAGGTCACCTGATCCACCGAAACCTCGCCGCTGAGGTACAGCGTGGTGTTGGCGGCAAGGGCCCTGGGGGTGATGCCCACCGTGTAGTCATAGTACAGGGTGCCCTGGGTGGAGCTGGGGAGCGTGAAGCGCAGGTATTGCAGGGCGGAGTTGGTGGCCTGGCGGCTGGCGGCGTCAAACTTGGAGCCGTTGAAGGTCACGGGCTGCTGGGCGCTGGTGGCGTAGGTCACCGCTCCGGCTCTGCCGCCCCCCGCGCCCTCGCCGGTGGAGATCACCAGAAGGCCCGTGAAGGTCTCGCCGCTGACCGCCGCCAGCGTGAAGGGGATCTCCACGCTGCGGAAGTCCGCCGCCGCCCAGAAGGACAGGTTGTTGATGTAGGGCGCGGCGCTGTTGAAATACTTGGCCGCCGTAGTCACGCGGGTGCCGATGGTCCCGGAGCTGGTGCGGTTGTAGAAGAGGGAGCCCTGGGTATAGTCCGGCAGGGCCTGGAAGGTCACATAGTACAGCCGCGCCCCCGTGACGGACTGGCAGAGGTTGGCGAAGTCCGACAGCACCAGCTTCACCGACTGGCTGGGCTGGCAGGTGTAGAAGATGTCGCCGTTCTGGGAGACGGGGGCCTGGATGTGCAGCTCCACCGTGCCGGAGAAGTCCGTGCCGTTCCAGTCCTTGCCGGTGAAGGGGATGCGGACCACGCCGTCAAAGCCCTCCGCCGCCACGAAGGTGACATAGTTCAGCTGGGTGTAGGTCACGGGGCTGTCCCCGCCGATGGCGCTCCCCCAGCCGTTGAGCCAGTTATAATAGAGCGTACCCTGGTTGGCGGGGGGCAGGGTGAAGCTGACGGTGCTCATCCGGTAGCCGGTCATGGCCTCGCTGTAGGCGTCGAAGTCGCCGCTGCTGAAGGCGATGACCCCCGAGCCGTAATCCTGATACTGGATGGACTCGTCCAGGGGGCGGGTGACCTTGATGACCATCTCGCCGGTGTACTTGATGCCGGTGGCGCTGTAGCCCGCGTAGCGGATGGTCACCGGGCCCACATAGCCCTTTGCGGGGACGAAGGTGATGTCGTCCAGGCCCTTGCGGTCAAACTGCTCCGCGGCGGTGACCCTGGCGGCGTAGTCCAGCTCGTTCTTGTAGTCCCGGTACAGTACGCCCTGGGTGGCGGGGGGCAGGGTGAAGATCACATAGCTCAGGTTCCCCCCGGTCTGGGCCTGACAGACCCGGGCGAAATCCTCCGCCTTCAGCTTCAGGGGCACGTCCGCGCGGGTGGTCAGGGTCACGTCCTCGGCCTTGGCGTCGGTGAGCGTGACCTCAATGCGTCCCTTGAAGGTACGGCCATTGGAGGCGGTTCCGGTAAAGGTGATGGTGGCCTTCTCCCCGCCGAAGGACTCGTTGGGCACAAAGGTCAGGTCCCTGATGTACGGCCCCCGGGAGGCGGTGGAGGCGTAGTAGGTAATGGAGCTGCCCGCGCCCGCGCCGGTGTCGTCAGGGGACTTGTACCCCTGGTAGATGATGCCCTGGGACGTGGCGACGGTGAGACCCGTGATGGAAACCAGCCCCTCCCCCAGCACCGTCTGGCACTCGGCGGCCAGCAGGCTCTCCAGGGCGGAGAATTTCAGCGGCGCGCTGGCGCTGACCCCCGCCGTCCACGGGATGACCGACACATTGGCGGTCACGTTCACTGCGATTTCCGCTCTGTAGACGTTTCCGCCCGCCTCAATCTGGATTGCCACTGTGGCGTCACCGGCCTCGCGGGCCTCCACCATGACGTTCTTATCGCCTGCGAGAACGTAGATGTTGCGCTTGTCGTTCACCACGGAGGCGCTGAGCTTGGCATCGTCGGAGGCGGCGCGGCCATAGAGTTCATAGTCCGTACCCTCGCGGATGGTCTTGGACTCATTTTCCAGCATGGAGATCTCTGTGGTCAGCAGTTTGATACCGCTGACGGTGACCTTGATCTCATGGGTGATGCCGCTCACGGATGCGGTAATCGTAGCCGTGCCGGGAGAGTGGCCGACAATATACACGGTGCGGCCTGTAGCCGACCCCGTGTCCTCGATCACCGTGGCGACAGACCGGTCAGAGGTGTTCCAGACCACGCGGAGGTCATTTGTGGTGGAGTCCGCAGGCTCCAGGGACGCCACGACGCGGACGCCCTGGCTGCTGGCGGAATTGGGCTCCAGCTGAAGTTTGTAGTTCGGCGCGATGCCCTCAAAATTGTTGTTGTCGCAGGCCAGCACCAGATTGGTGACCGGGCCGGACGTCCCGGGCGTATCGTCCGGATCATTGGAATCATCCGGGCCGGTCGTTGACCCGCCTGGATTTTCCGGTGTTGTGGCCTCCGTCAGCAGGGCCGTTGGGGACAGGGCAAGGATCATCATCAGCGACAGCAGCAGGGCCAGCAGCCGCCGTGTGGTGGAGTTTTTCATGAAAACGCTCCTTTTCGCATGATTTTTCCGGATGGGCGAACGGGAGCGGGCGGATGCCCGCTCCCGTGGGGGGAATCAGGGAGTTCCTCCAGGTTCAGGCATAGGTCCTGGCGCGACTCCGCCTGGGAGGTAAGACTTTGCCGTAATTGCAACCGAAATGGTATCAAGCACCACACCGCCACCTTTAATCACAATTTGCGGAGCAGTTGTGGGCGAATCAGAGAAATTGGAAGCGGATACCGTTATGGTGCGTGTAATAGATACCGCAGGATCAATTGTGCCTGAAGCTGCTTGCAATACAGCCGTAATTCCATTGGTATTTCCATTATTTACCTCGCAAGTAATAGCGGTATTCGCTAAGTGCGCAGGCAACTCCACACTAACGGTCTGGCTTGGCGTCGTTTCACTCAACGCAATTGGGTTTGATGCAGTGGTTACTTTAGTGCCATCCTTGGCAACCGTAACCTGAATTGTCTTCTGCGCCAGATTCAAGTCACCGCCCAATGTAGCTATGATAGTCGTTGTACCAATACCCGTAGCTGTAATCTCCGCATTGCGCCCCGTACCACTGGAAGATACTGTAGCAACATTTGTATCACTGGAGGACCAGACAATGTTCTGTGCAGTGGAAGCCGGATCAAGAACAGCTTCAATAAATGCACGGTAGTTGTTACTGCTCAAGTTGATTGTACCACCAGTATACTTGACAGCACCAGCATCGTTTTCATGCGTATCATCATTCCGCAGATACATATTCACCTGCGAATTGGTATCATAGAGCGGAATTTTCGCAATGACCTGCTCCTGCGGGCGCGTATCATCCGTAAACAAGCATTTGACGGTAGCATAGTACGTGGTCACAGTATTGGATGTTTCACTGCTGAACTGTATCTGAATACTATACTGCGCAAGGCCGCCGCTGAACGCGCAAATCCGCTGGGGAGGAATGGTAATGGACCCGTTTGCCGGTATGCTTGTGAAGTCGAAGTCAAATACCATCGTAGGCGGAGTCGATGTGGCGATTGCGCTCATGCCATAAGATGCCGGCGGTCTGAACACCGTCAGGAAGTCTCTCACGGTCGTATTATCCGCGCCGGAGCCGCCAGCCGGAAGACGTGTCGTTCCGTTGTCAAGCGTCAGATATACATCCTTGCTGAACCCAAGCGTCAGCGTACCCTTGTGCAGTACGTTTCCTGTGCCGGTCGAAGCCGGTTCCGCAATACAGGTCGCAAACATCACTCTCGGGTAATCCTGATCGTTGATGCTGAGGTTTTCCGCTGCGCGGAAGGAGAAAATCGTCGCGATATCATCATTGATCGGGTCGCTGGACTGGCTGCGGGCCATCGTGAAGATGTGGAAGTTGTTTCCGGCGAAGATGTTCTCGGGCTCCAGCTTATAGGGCATCTGATTCATGTTGATTCTGATGTTGTGCTCATCATAAATCTCCCGGACCTCATCAATGGTATAGAAGCCACTGTTCCGGCCGCTCAGAATCAGGTTGTATACCTCGCGCTTCGCGGTGGGCGACGCATAGACGTCAAATACGGTGTAATTGGTTTTTGACGTATCCGGAGAGTTGTTGACGCTCGGGTATGTGCTGCCCGAAATGTTTCTGGCGTCAAACGGCGTCAGCAGAGCCTGGAGAATGGAGTAATTGCTGTACGGCGTGTTGCGGAATGTGGCCTTTGCCTCCTCACGCAAAAAGCCGGAGAGCTTTTCGGCGTCTGTAAAACCAATTGTGCCTTCGCTGGTGGACTTCTTGATATTCACCAGGTCCGCCGTATTGAACACGCGGTAATCCAGATAGCTGGCAATATCAAGCTCGACACGGGCGGTACCATCCTTCTCCGGCGTCAGGTCGGTGATCTTCGGCGCGGAGGTCTCCGGCGTGGTGAACTGATAGATGTATACCTCAGACAGATTGGTCCGTTCGCCTCTGAGAACATAGTAGATATAGTATGTCGTGTTCGGCTCCAGGTCAGGAACGGTTACGGTTCCCTTCACCTTTCCGTCGTAGGTGAAGCTGCCCTGCGCCTTGACTCTGGCCAGATTCCCGCCGTAAATCGCCGTATTTTCCGGCTTTATCAAGTCTGGTACAGGCGGATACTGGATCGGATTGTGCTCGCCGGTTACCGGTACGTCATCCGCTGTGATGGGTCTCTCTGTTCCGTTGTCATTGACGGTGGTTTCCAGAATGGGGCTGCCGTTTCCGTCCACGTCACTGATCGCGTAGTAAATTGTACCCGCACGGGAGAGGAACATATCGATTGTGACGCTCTCCGCGCTGGGGATAATAAGCTCGTCAGTGATCTTGGGAACGGTGGAGTCCGTCATGGAAATGGGGATGTTCAGGGGTTTCTGGGAGCCGATTTCCAGGAAGCCGTTGGTGAGGCCGCCCGCGATGGCCGCAGCCCAGATGTCCTTCATTTCGCTGGCCATATCAAACTGCTCACCGAAGTCTCGCAGGTTGGGGGAATAACCGGCCACTGCGGAAACCGCGAAGCCCGCCGTTCCGTGCCAGGAGCCCCGGTCCGTGCCGTCCCACTCAGTCAGGGAGATGGCGAACTCGTAGGTCAGCCCGTCCTTCATGTTGACCAGCTTGGGGAACTGGTTCCTGCCCAGCTTGTTAAAGGTATAGCCCAGGGACTTGGCGACCTCCTTGCTGTCGCGGGTGAAGTGCTGGCCGCTGTTGCCCAGGTACATCCAGCCGTTTTGATCAATGGTGCCCGCGTTGGACGAGGCCAGAAGGTTGTTTGAGAACTTCGAGATATTGTCGCTCTTCACCACCACGCCGCCGTTCAGGACACGGTAGTAGAGGTTGTACTTGATGGGCGTGTCGGTCCGCAGCAGCAGGTCATAGGCAACGTTATCGTCCACAGTGCTGGTGGAATCCGGCTCCGCCTTGAAGCCCTTGTCGACCTCGGCGTAATAGGGAGTGCTATTGGGGGTGGTTGTGGTTCCAGGGTTGCCGTTGCTGTCCGTGGCGCCGGTGAAGTACAGCGGCTGGCCGCTGCTGTTCCGCTCCAGGGGGCCGTCGTTGTCGCCGGGGTAGGTGGGACCCGTCAGCTTGATGCCCGGGAAGTCCACCATGAAGACCGGCACATCCTGGCCCCGCTCGATAGCCACCTTCGCAATATCCTCATCCCAGAAGTAGATAGGATCGGGCTGGATGTCGTTGTCGCTGCTGTCAGTCAGCTGGGAGACCAGGAAGCAGTACTGCTTGCCGTTCTCCAGGTGCGTCGCCTTGCCCTCCCCCGAGCCAGGGAAGATGATCCGGATACCCTGGCCCTTGTTGCGGTTGTCCTCAATCTTGGCCTTGGTATAGTCGATGATGATATCCTCAGTGAACTGTACGCCATAGGTATGGTTCTCCTTGACCACCTCTTCTTCCCCGGTAAGCGAGAACTTGTGCAGCTCAAAGCTTTCCGCGAGGGCAGAGGCGAAGCGGTTGATGGCCTGTACGTCCGCGTTGGACTTGGACGCCTCCGCGTACAGCTCCACAAGGCTCTTGTGATTGCTGCCATCACCGGTATAGATGACGTCCTCGGAGATATCCAGATAGATGTCCGACGTGGACCTGGGATTGCCGCCCTCGGAGAGGGGATAGAAGGACTGCTTGATTGTGGGATAGTTGCTGTCCTGGGTGTGAATGGTGATCTTTTTGACGGTAACGGAGTAGTTCCGGTCAGGACCGGCGTTATCCTTCGCTACATAGTAGAAATCATAGTAGGTTTCGGCCTTCAGCCCGGTGACATTGATGGTGCCGTCCTTATTTTCCACAGCGGTGACCTTGCCCGCCTTGCCGTCCGCGCCGATGCCCAGGCCAGAAGCAACCTGGAGCTTGGCGTAGTCGCTGGTCAGGGGTGCGGTCTCGTAGTCCGTACCCGGCTGCGCCTTGGGGTACAGCGTGCCCGCGGGGACAGCCACCCAGTAGACAGTACCGTTCTCATTCAGCCGGAAGGTCAGGCCCACGCTGGTGGGCTGGACAACCGCCGTGTCGGGGCTGGGGTCAACGATGAACTCCGGCGGCGTCTCGTCGTCTGTGGTAAAGGTCAGGCTGGTGATGGGGGACTTGTTCGCGCCGTCAGCGTCCACCAGCCACAGGTAGAGCACGTAGTTGACCTGTTCATCCAGGATTACGTCGTTGACGCGGAAGGTGTCCTCCACATTCTTCTGCACATCCCGCACACCGTATCCCAGAGCGCCCGCGACGGCGCTGGTCTTCAACTCGTTCTCCGTGGGCGCGGCCGCTCCCTCGGGCAGCAGAGCATAGTACAGCTTGCAGTCCTTGTTGACCGACACCACCACCACGCTGTCCGTCCGGGAAACTTTGGACATGTAGGGATACCCGGTATTGAACGCCGGGACGGTATCATCGGGGGTCGTGAAGGAGATGACCTTGACAGGGCTCAGCTGTCCCTTGGCGTCCTCCAGTACGGCGGAGAGGTAGTAGGAGCCGTTGGAGGTCAGGCCGGTAATCTGGGCGGTGACCTCCTCGTTGCCCCTGGGAGAATCCACGGTGCCCCAGCGCACGGCCTTGTTGCCGTAGGAGGGCGGCTTGATGAGGTCGTCCGCGCCGATGGAGCCGTCGGTGATGGCGCTGACCGCCCAATAGATGCGGCCCTGCTTGTTGGTGGCGAACACGGCCTCCAGGGAGGTGGGGGCGATGTCCTGGGCCTTGGGATACCCGGCCAGGATCATGGGCTCCAGCAGGAATTCCTCAGCGGAGGAGGAGTCCATCTCATTGCCCGCGATGATGGCGGTGATGCCGGGCCGGATGACGATCTGGTCAGGCAGCATCTCCACATCGCAGCCGGGGGCGTTGACCTCCAGGCGGGTGACGTCGCCCTCGCCGGTGACGTCCACGCCGGTATCCAGAATCAGGTCCTTCACCACGGTGCCCCGGTCGATAATCACATGGGAGCCCACGGCGGTTTCATCCACGGTGAGCTTGGACACGGTGCCCTTGGCCGCGTGGACGGTGGAATTGGGGGTGCGGTTGGTGACCTCCTCGATGCGGCCGGCCAGGGTCAGCCTGGGAGGCTCCCAGCCCTCGGGGACCTCCTCGTCCTCGCCGTACCACTCCCCGTCCAGGACGATGCTGTGCAGGCCCAGCCCCTCGGGGGTGTTGTCCTCGATATAGGCGCTGGTGCGCACAGTGGTCCTGCCGATCTCGGTGATGCCGTCAGCGCGGATGGAGACCTCCTTGTCCGCAAGGTTATCCACCAGCAGCTCGTCGGCGGTGACGTTGCGCATGAGGATGCTGGCCCCGCCCTCGCTGGAGCCGGTGCCGCTGGCGATGATGCGGCCCAGCACGGTGACGTTCTCCAGCTTGATGCCGCCAGAGCCCACGCCGCCGGTGATGTAGAGGTCGCCGCTGATGACGGTGTCCCGCAGGGTGACGCCGGGGGAGGTGACGGTCACGTTGCCGAACACGCCGCCCAGGGAGTAGTCGCCCTCATCCTGGAGGGGGGTTCCGATGGTGCGGGTGACCAGGGCGGCGATCTCGCCCCAGTTCATGGACTGCTGGGGGCGGAAGGTGCCGTCCTCATAGCCGGTGACCAGATAGTGCTCCATGGAGGACTTGATGGTCCCCCGGGCCCAGTTGCTGATATCCCGGGCGTCGGAGAAGTCCACCAGCTCTCCCGGCGACTCCTGGAGCATCATGTTGCGCCCCAGGATGGTGGCCGCCGTCTCCCGGTCCAGGGTGTCCTCGGGGGAGGCGGTGGTGGGGGAGGTCCCCTTGATGTACTGGGCGGTGTAGGCGATGCCCACATCGTCATAGAACCAGTCGTATTCGTCTATGTCCTCAAAGGGGGTGGGGCCCGTCTCATGATAGCCGTAGGCCCGGTTGACGATGGACATGAAGTCGGCCCGGGTCAGCTCCTTGTCGGGGTCCCGGGACTGGTCGGCCCGGATGAATCCCCATTCCACAAGCTGGCTGAGATAGCTGTCCGCCCAGTGGCCCTCGGACTCCGCCGCCCGCGCTGCCGGAGGGACGCCGGGCAGCAGCCCCAGTACCAGGGACAGCGTCAGCAGAAGGGACAGCGCCCTGCGGCGCGGGGAGAGTGTTCGATTCATAATCTGATTCTCCTTTTTTGCGTGGTCTGTGTTCCGCCGGCTCCCGGCCGGCCCTTTCGGTCTGGTTTATATGGATCGCTCAAAGCCCGTTCACGCGGGTTCCGGCGGCCTACCGGCCGCCCACCTGAATGCTGAACACGGCCTTGCGGATAAAGACTTCCTCGTCCATGCACAGGTCCACAAAGCGGGCCGCGTACAGCGGGACGGAGTCCTCCGTGGGGAGCATTCGCAGAATGCGCATACGCACCACCAGCGGCTCATCCGTCACCGGCAGCACCGCCTCCACAATCTCCCGGTCCTTCAGCGGCTGGGCGCAGTGGAAGGCCAGCCCGCCGCAGCTGAGATCGTGGCCCTGGATGGACACCTGTCCCTTCCACAGGCCGGTCACCGGGTAGATGACGCTCTCAAAATCCGTCAGAATCCGCAGGTTCTCCCTGGCCTCGATGCCCAGCTTCGCCATGGGGCGCACCGCCAGCCGGTTCCCCCGCTGGCGCACGATCTCGCCCCGCACGGACGGCGCGCGGTCGTCCAGGCCCACCAGCTGGATCTCCCCCAGGCCGGTCAGGTCCGGGGCCTCGTCCTCGTCCTTCACCAGCCGGAACTGGAGCATCTCCGTGCCGGGCGGCGACTCCAGGACGCCCTGCTCCACAGGGCTCCCATCCCTGTCCAGAATCAAATACAGCTTATCCATCACAGACCTCCTTCCTCAACGGCCCCGCTGCCCTCCGCCGGAGGGGCGGCGCGTCTTGCCAGCTCCTCCCGCTCCCGCCTGGCCTTGTCGGGATCGCTGGGGTCAAACTTCAGAAAATACACATAAATCTCCACAATGGCCCGGTACAGGGAGTCCGGAATCTCCTGCCCCAGGCTGAGCTGGGACAGCATGGTGGCCAGGGAGTTGTCCTCGTAGACGGGCACGCCGCTCTCCGCGGCCACCTCCACGATCTTCTCCGCCAGATAGCCCATGCCGGAGGCCACCACCACCGGCGCGCCCGTGCCGCCGTCATAGCTGAGGGCCACCGCGCGGCTGGACCTGGTTGGATCACGCTTTGACATTGATACTGTTCTCCCCTTCAAAGATTTTTGGAAACACCTGGGAAATGGTCAGGGGCCGGTCCGACGTCTGCACCTGGACGGTCCCGGCGTCCAGCCCGTTCTCCGTCAGGATGCGGCCCAGCTCCCCCTGGACGATGCCGGAAAAGCTGGTCACAGCCGGAGGCCCGAAGAGCTGGATGTCCACGTGCTCCCCCCGGCAGGTCAGGACGATGTCGAAAAATCCCAGGTCCTGAATATCGATTTTGAACAGGAACCGGATGGTGTTCTCCCGGTCTCCCCGTCCCTGCTTCAGGTTTTCCTCCGCGTCCGGGTCCACCCACAGCTCGCTGAACAGCAGCCGCCCCGCCCACTCCATGGGCAGGACCAGATGGGTCAGGGGCATATAGACGCTCTCATTGATAAGAAACGCGGAGACAATGTTGCGGAAGGCCTCCTGGGCCTCCATCCCGGCTCCGCCCCGCAGGGCCCGGGCCGCCGTCTGGGCCAGCCGGGCGGCGAAGGTGTCCTGGCCGGCGGCCTTGTTGAACTTGCTCTGCTCCAGAAGCCGCAGCAGATCCGTCTCCGTCAGCCCACCCAGCTTGGAGCGCAGCTGCGGGCTGCTTCCCAGCTGGCGGAAGGCCTGCATGACCCCCTCCAGGGACCCGCTCTCGTACCGGGCTACGTCCAGAGCCAGCAAAGAGATCAGCGTCCGGCTCAGCCCCATATCGTTCGTCCGGGAGGTGTATCCGCCCAGGAAGGGCATGATGGTCCCCTGGAGCAGCTTCAGCGCTCCCTGCCGGTCCCCCTGGCCCATCTTCTCCTCCAGCTCCGAGACCATGCCCAGAAGCTGGTTGCCGTAGCTGGCCGGTATGGACCGGGTCAGCCGGGTGAGCAGGCGCAGCAGGTTCCCCTGGACGTGCTGGGAGGAGGAATAGTCGCTGTAGCGCTTGAGGAACTGGAGGATGCTGCCTTTCAGCACCTCGGAGCCCCCTCCGCCGTAGGCCTCCCGCAGGATGGAGAACAGCGGCCCGCTGAAGCGGCTGCTCAGCTCCATCTGGGACTGGAAGAACTTCGCGAACTCCCCCTCGTCCATCTGCAGCATCTCCAGCAGGGCGGCCATTTCCACCGCGATGCCCTCCCCCAGGCCGGAGGAGACCACCGTCCCCTGGTAGGCCCGCAGGATCTGGGCCATGGACTCAGTCAGGCCGGGGGTGTCCCCCAGACGCTGGAGGAAGGAGGCGAAGTTGGAGTCATACCGCAGCGCCCGGTCATTGAGCAGCGCGTCGCCGGTGTCCTGCCGCTCCGAGCGGTTGTCAGGGCGGACCACCCGGTTGGGGTCCGGCGCGTTCTGCACCCTCGGGTCGTTGGGAACCTGGGGCATGTTGCGGTTGATCAAATTGGTATCGTTACCCGGTACAGCGTTGGTTACGCCCAGCAGATCAGGCATTGGCGACACTCCATTTCACAATAAAACTTATTTTTTTCGCTGATGCTTGCCCTGACATCTTAATTTTCTCCATCCACCTGCCGATAACCACAGTGATGGAATCAACGCGGGGGGAGTACGCCCTTTCGCTCCCCATAGAATGCGAAAAAAACTACAGGAAAAGGTGGCGTTTTATTATGAGCAGCGGCAGCGACAGCATTCTGGATATGTATCTTTACGAGACGAATACCCTTCTTGAGCAGCTGGACGGCATCCTTCTGGCGGCCGAACAGGCGGACACATTCTCCGAAGAGAACGTCAACGAGATCTTCCGGATCATGCACACCATCAAGGGCTCCTCCGCCATGATGGAGTTTACCTCCCTCATGACCGTAGCCCACCGGATTGAGGACCTGTTCTTCATCATCCGGGAAAAGACCATGGAGGTAGTTCCCCTTGACTTGAGGCCGGAGCTGTTCAACATGCTCTTCGAGGCGGTGGACTTCTTCCGGGGTGAGATTGAGAAGGTTGAAAACGAAGAACCACTCTCTGAGTCTATCGACAGTATTGTAGATAAAATTAATAGCCTTGTCAACAAAATTCAGAATGGCGGCGGCGGCCAGCCGAAGGAAAAACCCGGCGCAGCCCCTGCCGCGGCGGGGGAATCCGCCGCCCCCGCCCCCGCCCCGGCGGACAGCGCGTACCCCTTCGGCGTCCACGTCTTTTTCGACGAGGGCAGCGGCATGGAGAACCTGCGGGCCTTCATGCTGGTCACGGCGGTGAAGGACTTCTCCGTGGACTTCCTCAGCTCCCCGGAGAACACGGAGGCGGATCCGTCCACCTCCGAGATCATCGCTGACGAGGGCTTCTACCTCTGGTTCCACACCGTGGAGGAACGGGACACCGCCGTCTCCGCCGTGCAGAGCGCGGGCAGCATCCGCTCCTATCAGCCGGTGGAGGCCAAGGCCGAGTCCGCCCCGGCGGCCCCCGCGCCCGCCGCACAGCCCGCGGCCCCCGCGCCCGCCGTACCCGCGGTCCCCGCGCAGCAGGCCGAGGAGCCCAAGGCCGCGGCGCCCTCCAAGGCGCCCGCCGCCCAGCAGCAGCACGCCAAGGAGAGCCTCATCAGCGTCAACCTCTCCAAGCTGGATCAGCTGATGGCGGTGGTCAGCGAGATCGTCATCACCGAGTCCATGGTCACCGCCTCCCCCGACCTGAAGGGGCTGCGGCTGGACAACTTCAACAAATCCGCCCGGGACCTGCGCAAGCTCACCGACGACCTCCAGGACGTGTCCATGTCCCTGCGGATGGTGCCGGTGTCCAGCGTCTTCCAGAAGATGAACCGCATCGTCCGGGATATGAGCAAGAAGCTCAACCGCCCCGCCCGCCTCACCCTCATCGGCGAGGACACCGAGGTGGACAAGACCATCGTGGACGGCATCAGCGACCCCATCATGCACATCGTGCGCAACTCCATGGATCACGGTCTGGAGGAGCACCAGGAGGAGCGCATCGCCAAGGGCAAGGACCCTGTGGGCGAAATCATCCTCTCCGCCCGCCACACCGGCAGCGAGGTCATCATTGAGATCATCGACGACGGCCGGGGCGCGGATTCCCAGGCCATCCTCAACAAGGCCATCCGCCAGGGCCTGGCCGACCCGGACCGGGAGTACAGCCAGAAGGAGATCCTGGGCTTCATGATGATGCCCGGCTTCTCCACCAACACCCAGGTCACCGAGTTCTCCGGGCGCGGCGTGGGCATGGACGTGGTGAAGAAGAATGTGGCCGACGTGGGCGGCACCGTGTCCATCTCCAGCGAGTGGGGCAAGGGCATGACCACCACCCTGAAAATCCCCCTGACCATGGCCATCATGGACGGCATGGAGGTCAGCGTGGGCGAGAGCCTGTTCACCATCCCCATCAACAACATCCGCTCCTCCTCCCGCGTCACTGCGGGCGATGTCATCCATGACCCGGCCAGGGGCGAGATGATGAAGTTCCAGGGCAACTTCTACCCCATCATCCGGGCCAAGGATCTCTTCGGCCTGGAGGACGGCCACGACAACATTGAGGACGGCATCGTCATCTGGCTGGAGGACAGCGAGCGCAGCTACTGCCTGTTCGTGGACGACCTTTTGGGGCAGCAGCAGATCGTCGTCAAGCCCCTGCCCGCCTATGTCAACAGCTTCGACGTGAAGAGCTGCGGCATCACCGGGTGCAGCATTATGGGCGACGGCAGCATCAGCATCATCCTGGACGTGGCGAACCTCTATAACGCGGGCCGGGGGATGTTCTAAGAAAGCAAGAAGGGAGCAACTTAATTATGGCAGAGGAAAAAGGATTGTTCGTTCAGGAGGCGGAGGCCCCGCTCGGCTCCGATGAAGCCGGTCTGGAGAACCTGACCGACCAATATTTGATTTGTATCTCCGACGGCCTGTTCTACGGCATCGACGCGGAGAAGGTGGAGACCATCATCACGGACCACACCATCACCCGGCTGCCCCGGGTACCCCACTATGTGCGCGGCATCATCAACCTGCGGGGCCAGATCATTCCCGTCATCGACATCCGCCTGCGCCTGGGCAAGCCGCAGGCGGAGGAGAGCTGCATCATGGTGGTCAACGAGGGCGCGGACTGCATGGGCATCCTGGTGGACGGTGTGGACAAGATGGTGGGAATCCGCAGGGACTCCATCCTGCCCATGCCCACCCAGAATCCACAGAAGTTGATTTCCGGCATGTGTTCTCTGCCGGACGGGGGGACCCTGCTGATCCTGGACTGCGGCCTCCTGCTTCACGAATAAGCAGCAGAAGGGGGACGCACCGTCATGATCACGACCATCAGCAACGATGATTTCAACAAGCTTGTCCGATTCATCCATTCCCAGTACGGCATCGACCTGAGCCAGAAAAGGCAGCTTGTCACCAGCCGTCTCTCCTCCCTGCTGACCCAGAAGGGCTATACCGGCTTCGGCCCCTTTGTGGCCGACCTGCTGCGCAGGCAGGACCCCGGCGACATGGAGCTTGTGCTGAACCGACTGACCACCAACTACACCTTCTTTATGCGGGAGCAGGAGCACTTTGACTTCTTCATGGGTACCATCATGCCCGAGCTGGTGAAGAAGCACCAGCGGGACAAGGTGCTGGCGATCTGGAGCGCGGGCTGCTCCAGCGGCGAGGAGCCCTACAACATCTCCATCAATATCAAGGAATTCCTGGGCAGTCAGGCGAACCAGTGGGACACCCGCGTCCTGGCCACGGACATCTCCCAGAAGGCCTTGGCCTCCGCCAAGCGGGGGGTCTACGAGCTGCCGGACACCATCCCGCCGGCGTGGAAAAAGAAGTACTTCCAGCCGGTGCCCGGCGGGAAGCAGTACATGGTGGCCCCCATTATCCGGGACAATGTGATTTTCCAGACCTTCAATCTGATGGACCCCATTAAGTTCCGCCTGAAATTCGATGTAATCTTCTGCCGGAACGTGATGATCTATTTCGACCAGCCCACCAAGGACGCGCTGATGCGGCGCTTCTACGACGCCCTGGCGCCCGGCGGCTACTTTATGATCAGCCACTCGGAGAACCTCAGCAAGAATTCTCCCTTTACCACCGTCGCGCCCTCTACGTTCCAGAAGAAATAGGCGGGGCTGCCGGATTTGCGGCCGGCGCTTCAGGGAGACGGCGGACCGCCTGCTCGACGCCGTCCCGGACACGCGCTGGCGATGCATTTATATATTGCTTCCGAAGCGAAAGGCCGGAAGCAATATATGCCGCGTTCTGCGGGCGCCGCTGTTTGCAGCGGCGGGCAGCGCGGCTTATATCAAATGTATTATTTTCGAAAATTTTATGTTCGGGAATAATATTATAGAAGGAGAGAACGCCGAATGTGGTCTATCAATAAAAAAATACGGGTCATGGTGGTGGACGACTCCGTGCTGGCCCGCACCATGATTACCCAGGGGCTGTCCAAAAACCCCCGCATCGAGGTGGTGGGCACCGCCTTCAACGCGGTGGACGCGATGGCCAAGGTGCCCCAGCTGAAGCCGGACGTCCTGACCTCCGATATCGAGATGCCGGGCATGAATGGCATGGAATTCCTGAAGAAGCTGCTGCCCAAGTATCCTCTGCCAGTGATTCTGGTGTCGTCGCTGAACCTGCGGGTGTTCGACGCGCTGTCCGCCGGAGCGGTGGACTTTGTGCGCAAGCCGGAGCCGGGACAGAACGACGCCTTCATCGCGGCGCTGACCCAGAAGGTCATCGCCTCCGCAGGCGCGAAGGTGCGCCAGTCGCCGTCCAGCATCACCCAGTCCGGGCCTGTGGCCCTGCTGGGAAACAGGCCCGGACTGGACCGGGTCATCATCGGCCTGGGCGCCTCCACCGGCGGCACCGAGGCGACCCTGGAGGTACTCAAGCGGCTGCCCGCCGACATCCCGGGGATGCTGATTACCCAGCATATGCCGACGGGATTTACCAAGATGTACGCCGAACGGCTCAACCGCCTGTGCAACATGGAGGTCCGGGAAGCCAAAAGCGGCGACGAGATCCGCCGCGGACTGGCTCTGCTGGCTCCCGCCGATCTCCAGATGCGGGTGGTGCGCAGCGGCGTCCGCTACACGGTGTCCTGCACGGCGGGCGAGAAGGTCAGCGGCCACCGGCCTTCTGTAGACGCGCTCTTCTTCTCGATGGCGGAGCAGGTACGGTGCAAGATGGTGGGGATCATCATGACTGGCATGGGCCGGGACGGCGCGGACGGGCTGCTCCAGATGCGGAAGGCAGGCGCCTTCACCATCGGGCAGGATAAGGAGTCCTGCGTGGTGTATGGGATGCCCATGGTAGCCCACAATATCGGCGCGGTTCAGATTCAGGCGTCGTGTGAGAACATCGCCTCCGTGCTGCTGCGGCAGCTGAATACATTGACGTAGCATAGCAAGAGCGGGGGCTGCGCCCCCGCTCTTGCTTGCGCCAATATGACCTGCCCTCGGGACAGAATCCTGGGCCTGTGCGATATCAATCGTGCGTCTCCTGCGGGGACAGTCATTGGCCCAGAGTCCGTCTACTTGATATACCGCGCCGCCGCGTAGCCCACATAGTCCCCATACCGGACCACATACCAGTCCTCATAGCGGCCATAGACCCGCACATCCGCGCCGTCCGGGATGGCGGCTACCACGGAGGAACTGGTCGTCGGACGGGAACGCAGATTCAGCGTCCCGCCTCCCGCATACACCTTCCCCTCCCATGGGTCTGTGGGCCAGATGAACGGGATACCGAAATAATCCGTCAGACTCAGCACGATGTTCCGCGCGATCTCCGAAATATGGCTCTCGATCCACATGGCGTCCTCTACGTTGTCGTGGTACCCGATCTCCAGCAGCACCGCCGGAAACCTGGAGTCCCGCACCTCCCCCAGGCTGGTGGTGGAGCGGGTGACCACCCGGTTCGGGAGCGGATAAATCTCCCGCAGGTTGTTCACAAAAATCTGCGCGGCGCGCTGGCCCTGCGTGCTGCTGGGATAGTAAAAGGCGATGATGCCCCGGACGTTTCCATAGTTTCCCT
>JAAWQM010000049.1 GCA_022800525.1 Oscillospiraceae bacterium | reverse complement strand
TAATGCTTCTCGCAATCCGTTTTTTTGAGCCGCTATTCGGGGCTCTTATTGTTGTGCCCTTTTTCGGACTGCCTCCCTGGCTACTTCGTTTCAAACTTGTTCTATGACATTATCATACGCGATGCGCTCCAATATATTGACTATATAAAAGAAGAAAATACGCGGATGATTGTTACAGATATTCCGCTTGCATACAGAAGCCGCAGGCCCCAGAGCGGCAGCTCCGGGGTCTGCGGCTTCGCCTCTTACTGGTACATCGCCATATACGGCCCGTGGGCCTCAATCAGCTCATCCACCATCTTCGCCATGTCGTCGATGGACAGCTCAGCGGCGGTGTGGGGCTCCAGCATCACCGCCCGGAGGATATCTTCCTTCTTTCTTGTGTGGGCGGCCTCGATGGCCAGCAGCTGCGTGTTGATATTGGTCATGTTCATGGCCGCCAGCACCGGAGGCAGGGACCCGATATATGTTGGATGAATGCCCGCGCCGTCCACCAGACAGGGCACCTCCACGCAGGCCTGCTGGGGGAAGTCCTCAATCAGCCGTCCGGTATTCAGCACATTGCCGCCGATGCGGTACGGCTTGCCAGTCTGGATGGCCTCCATGATATGGGAGGCGTACTCAGTGCTGCGGGTATGGGTCAGATGGGGATCGGACAGGAGCTTTTCGCTCGTCTCCTTCCAATCCTTGATCTGGTTGACGCAGCGGCGGGGGTACTCGTCCAGGGGGATGTTGAACCGCTCAATCAGCTCCGGATAGCGGGACTTGATGTAGAAGGGGTTGTACTCGGCGTTGTGCTCGCTGGACTCGGTGCAATAATAGCCCAGTTTGTCGATGTAGTCCAGGCGCACCATGTCAGCGTGCTTTACTCCGGCATTTTTCTCCCTGGCGCGGCGGCGGATCTCGGGATAGAGGTCGTTCCCGTCCTTGTCCCGGATGGACAGCAGCCAGCCCATATGGTTGATTCCGGCGATGACCTCCTTGCGGCCCTCCAGCCTGTCCTCCATGCCCAGCTCGGTCAGCAGTGTCTGGGAGCAGACCTGGACGCTGTGGCACAGCCCTACTATGCGTACGCCGGTGTACCGGGAGATGTAGCCGGTGAGCATCGCCATGGGATTGGTGTAGTTCATCAGCAGGGCATCGGGGCAGACCTCCTCCATATCCCGGGCGAAGTCCTCCATGACGGGAATGGTTCGCAGGGCCCGCATGATGCCGCCGATGCCCAGGGTATCGGCGATAGTCTGCCGGAGGCCGTATTTTTTGGGAATTTCGAAGTCTGTGACGGTGCAGGGCTCATACCCGCCTACCTGGATGGCGTTGACCACAAAGGCTGCGCCCCGCAGGGCCTCTTTGCGGTTCTCCGCGCCCAGGTAGGGCTTCAGTACGGCCCGTCCGCCATTGATGTTCTCGTTGAGGGTGGAGAGGATGCGGCGGCTCTCATCCAGCCGGACGGAGTCGATGTCGTACAGCGCGATCTCGCAGTCCCGTAGGGCGTCGCAGAGCATCACGTCCCCCAGAACGTTCCGGGCGAACACGGTGCTGCCCGCCCCCATGAATGTGATCTTCAGCATAACAGATGTCTCCTTTTCTCTTTCATATTTCCTCTTGCGTGGGCTGAGAGGAGTGCTGGTTATTATATCCGAATGAAATTCCGGAAAAATTTGCTTCCTGAAATGCCCTGATACAGTTTTTTCCTTTGGAATGATCCAAAACCGCATGGAATACAGACGAAAAATACCGCCCCATGCCTTCTTGCAGAAGCTCTTTCCACCAAACGGCTATCTCTCTGGGGTCATTTCGAAATACGCCGCAGCCATAGGCTCCCAACACCAGATGCCTCGCCTTCTGCTCCGCAAAGATCCCCAGCGCCAGCCTCATTCTCCGGCGCATGACGCTTCTGGCTTCCGCCGCGTCCTCCCCCTTCAGGATTGCCTGCCCCATATTGACTGCCGGCAGGGTCAGCACGGAAGCCTTTACAGGCGTTTCGGCCAGCCGGAACGCCTCGTCCCGGAAAAAGACGACGCCTGGGGAGTAGATGCCATAGTCCAGATACATCATGGATCTGTGCGCCCGATTTTCCCTGTAATACGCATCGTGTGCCGTCAGGGTGGGGTAGAGGGTGCTGGAGACTGCCAGACTCTCCTCCTGGGCTTTGGCGCCGTTCAGAAAGCCGCCGCCTGGATTTTTAGCGCTTGCAAAGTTCAGTACGCCGATATCCTCTTTTCCTTCGCCTGCAAGGATACGGATGGCCTCCACTGTGGAAATGTTTTCAACTCGTGTTTCTGGTTGGGCGCAGTCTGCGTATGTACCATATTTCTTGAGAATTTTCACCCCCTCCGCCGGAGAGATCAACATACTGCCCGCAATGGACTGCTTCAGGTCTTCTTTTAGGTTAATTCGCCTTTTCCCGGAGGCCGGATCATAGTATCCTCGCTCCATGACCGCCAGCGTTTCTTTTGCCATTGCTTTTCGATCCATACTGCTCCTTCCCGAATGCGGCTCAAATGAAATAGTATCTGTTGGATTTTCTGGCACACAGATGTGGGCGGAAAAATTCAGTCAGAGATTTTCCGTGCGGATACCAGCAGCATCATAGGGCGGCGTAGCTCGTCCCGCATACCGGGCAGGTCCAGCATATCCTCCGGCGGCGGAGGCTCCACCACCCGCTCAAGGCGGAACCCGGAACGCAGGAGCGTGTCCAGATAGGTGGTCAGGGTGCGGTGATATTTTTTCACGCGCTCCCCGAGAAAGACCGCGTCCCGGACGCCCTCGATATAATAGTTGTCCACCGGGAAGTGCATGATCTCTCCATTTTCTCCATAAAACCACTCCTGGCTGCCCTGCGCGGTAAATACCGGGTGCTCCACCGAAAAGACAAACGCGCCGCCGTCTGTGAGCCAGCAGAAAATATTCTCCGCCAGCGGGGTGAAATCCCGGACGTAGTGAAACGCCAGTGAGCTGAGCGCCACATCAAAGCTCCCGGCCGGGAAGTCCAGGTCCTCCATGGCGGCCCGCCGGTAGATGATGCCGTCTCCGCTGTTCCGGGCGCGGGCCTGCTCCAGCATTTTCTCCGACAGGTCCGTTCCAAGGACAGAGGCCGCGCCCTGCTCCAGAGCGTACCGGCAGTGCCACCCATAGCCGCAGCCCAGATCCAGCACCCGCTTCCCGGCAAAGTCCGGCAGGAGCTTTTGCAGCTCCCTCCACTCCCCCGCCCCCGCCAGGCCCATCTGAGAGCGGAGCATCCCGCTGTATTTCTGAAAAAAGACTTCCTGATCGTACTTGTTTTCTTTCATATGCGGTCCTCCTGCGGTCAGGACATGTCGCTGAAAATGTCCCCCAGCTTCTCTGGGAAGGAAAGGGGGATACAGGCCGTCCAGAACATACTGCCCATTCTGAAGAAGGCAGACCTTGATGGACTTGCCTGCCGGGTTGGTGATTTGGTATTCCGATACGCCGCCGCGCTGCTCATGAGATACCCCTTTCCCGGAGGCCCATACCGGCGAAGTCCTCCGCTTATCTGCATTTTATCACAGGGATACCGCTTTGTAAAGCCAAACAGGTCAAGACAATCTGCGGAAAACCGGCGCGGCAAGAGGCGAAAACGGGGTATGCTATAGCAGAGTCCCGCATTTGCGCGGTTGACCGCAAAGGAAATCTGTGGTATTCTTGATGGGCGGCAAAACGCCGGTTGTTTACCAAGGAGAAGGAGAGAGAAAATGGTAATTCCTGTTTGTTTATTTATTGTGGGGCTGCTGTGCCTCATCAAGGGCGGCGACTGGTTCGTGGACGGCGCGGTGGGCGTTGCCCACCGCTTCCACATCCCGGAACTGCTCATCGGAGCCACGGTGGTATCCATCGGCACCACCCTGCCGGAAGTTATGGTTTCCACAACCTCCGCCCTGGGGGGGCATGGAGAGATTGCTTACGGCAACGCCATCGGCTCGGTGATCTGCAACGCGGCCCTCATCGCCGCTGTTACCATTGCCGTCAGGCCCGGAAAGGTGGACCCCAAGGCCCTGCGGATACCGGCGGCGTTCTTTTTCATTGCTGCGGCGGTCTACGCCGTCACCGCCTATTCCACCGGATATTTCAGCCGCCCCATCGGAATCCTCATGCTGACGCTGTTTGTGGTCTATATGGCGGTCACGGTGGCGCAGGTAAAGCGGCTGCCTGCCGCGCCGGACGAGGGCGGCGGAAAAGAGAATTCCATGGCAAAGGACATTCTGCTGCTGGCGGCGGGCGCGGCGCTGATTGCGGTGGGCGCAAACCTGCTGGTGGACAACGGCATCATCATCGCCCAGGCCATGGGCGTACCGGAATCCGTCATCGCCCTGACCTTTGTGGCCCTGGGTACGTCCCTGCCGGAGCTTGTCACCGCCGTCACCTCCCTTCTGAAGGGGCATGGTAGCCTTTCCCTGGGGAACGTGGTGGGCGCGAACCTCTTCAATCTGGTGCTGGTCAGCGGCGTGTCCGTGACCCTGGCCCCCTTCCGGATCCCGCAGAGCGCCACGCTCTTCGGCCACAACGCCTCGCTGGTGCTGGAGCTTCCGGTGATGTTTCTGGTCATGCTGCTGCTGACAGGACCTGCCTTGCTGCGGGGGAGGCTGACGCGGGCGCAGGGCGTACTGCTGCTGGCAGTCTACGTTGGGTTCTGCGCTGTTCAATTCATGCTGTAATGATTATTTCCCATTGAAAAAATTCGGTAATAATATATCTGATTCAAGCGCGCAACGCCTGCCCGGGAAGGAGGAGCACTGTGGCAAAATACAGCCGTGGAAAATATTGGTCCATGTCCGCCCTGAGGGAGCGGGGCTGGACCGGAGAACTGGTGCGGGAGCTGCTTCCCAAGCCGGAATACGTCTATCAGGGGCGGCCGATCCGCGTCTGGGAGAAAACGGCGGTCCGGGCGGCGGAGAGTGACCCCCGCTTTTTCCAGCGCACAGCGCTGGACACGCCGGAGGTTCCGGCCAAGTCCGCCGCGCCGGGAGCGGGACGGGCCTGCCAGCTGCTGCGGGAGTCCTGGGAGGCGGCGGAGCGGGACGGTTCCCCGGACTGGCTCCTGGCGGGGCACTACCACAGCGCCCTGCTGGCCCGCCTGCCCTCCATGGCGAAGGGCAGGAAGCTGCACCCGAACCAGGCCATGGCCTGGATGAACGAGTTCCTGGCCCTGGAGCAAGGGAACAGGGAGCTGGCCCCGGCGCTGAAAAACTTCCTGCGGGCCGGAGCGTGGCTGGGGATGTGCGCGGACCACGCCCTGGCGCGGGAGGTCTGCGCACGGTATCCCCAGACGCTGCGCGCCGCCGCCGCCCGGACCATCGCCGGGCTCCCCGCCGCCCAGCAGCGGCCGGAGGATCTGGCGGCCATGCTGGGCATGGAGGGCTTTCCCGCGTCGCTGCTGTTCCGGGAGGGGCTGGGGACGGTGTGGTCGGTGTGGTACGTGCCCCAGGCCATCCGGACCAGCCTCAGCCTGCTCATCGCCCTGGACCCCAAGGACGAGTACCCGGA
Source organism: Oscillospiraceae bacterium (assembly GCA_022800525.1). Classification (GTDB taxonomy): domain Bacteria; phylum Bacillota; class Clostridia; order Oscillospirales; family Oscillospiraceae; genus Pelethomonas. The sequence continues at coordinate 17,002 of JAAWQM010000049.1, read as the reverse complement.
GGCCCGGGCCATGCGCCGCCATTTCGTCCTCCACCTGGGCGGCACCAATACAGGCAAGACCTACGCCGGGTTCCAGCGGCTGAAGACGGCGGGGACGGGGGTGTATCTGGCCCCGCTGCGCCTGCTGGCTCTGGAGGCCCAGGAGACGCTGCTGGAGGCGGGGGTGGAGTGCGGCCTCTCCACCGGCGAGGAGGAGGACCTGCGGGAGGAGGACTCCCACATCGCCGCCACCGCTGAGAAGCTGGATCTGAAGCGGTATTGGGATGTGGCGGTGGTGGACGAGTGCCAGATGATCGCGGACCGCCAGCGGGGCTACGCCTGGACGCGGGCCATCCTGGGGGTGCTGGCCCCGGAGGTCCACCTGTGCGCTGCCCCGGAGGCGGAACGTTTGCTGATCCGGCTCATCGAGAGCTGCGGCGACAGCTATGAGGTGGAGGTCCACAAGCGGACCACGCCGCTGGTCTGCATGGCCCGCACGGTGGACCCCCGCCGGGTCATGCCTGGAGACGCGCTCATCACCTTCTCCAAGGTGGGGGTGCTCAGCGTGGCGGAGGAGCTGCGCCAGAGCGGAAAGGAACCCGCCATCATTTACGGTGCGCTGCCCTACTCCACCCGCCGCAGGCAGATGGAGGGCTTTCTGGCGGGGCAGATGGAGTATATTGTCTCCACCGACGCCATCGGCATGGGGCTGAACCTGCCCATCCGGCGGATCATCTTCATGGAGACGGAGAAGTTCGACGGCGTGGAGCGCCGGGAGCTGAAGCCGGAGGAGATCCGCCAGATTGCGGGCCGCGCGGGCCGGTTCGGGATGTATAACAAGGGCTATGTGGGCGCCACCCAGAACCTGGAGGCCATCCGGGCGGGGCTGGAGGCGGAGGTTCCGCCGCTGGATTGCGCGGTGGCGGGCTTCTCGGATCTGGTGCTCAAGGCGGACTTCGACCTGCTGGAAGTGCTCACCCAGTGGAACAGGATGCCCACGGTGGAGCCCTATCAGAAGCTGGACGTGTCCCGGTATATCTCCATTATCTCCAAGCTGCGGGAGATGGGGTTCCTGCTGACCAAGGAGCAGGAGCTGCGGGCGGCCAACATCCCCTTCGACGAGACGGAGCCCGCCCTGCGGGAGCTGTTCTTCCAATTCCTGCGCCGCTGGCAGCAGGGGGAGGCGGTAGAACCGCCGGGGCTGCCGGACAGCGACGCCACCCTGCCAGAGCTGGAGCTGTACTACCGGAAGCTGGACCTGTATTTTTCGTTCGCCAAGGCGTTTAACTGCCCGGTGGACCTGGACAAGCTGTACGACAGCCGGGAGCAGGTGGCGGACGCCATCAACGAGATCCTGCTCCACCGGCTGCGGAATAACATCCGGTTCTGCGGCCAATGCGGGCAGGCGCTGCCGCTGTATCACCGGGGGCGGCTGTGCGACGCCTGCTACCGGAGGGAGCGGTCCGCCGGTCCGGGGAAACGCAGGAAATAGTGCTTTTTTATCTTGACGATTCCAAACAGGTTTTCAGTGCAGGAGCTTCTGAAAAATACAGACACCCACTCAAGGACTGCTGTGCGTTACAATGGAGGGGGGGATGATATCCGCCCCTGCAGAGATGCTGCGTTTTCTGATGATTGCTAAAGGAAGGGGCCTTTCGACAAGAACATGGCGGGCATGAAAAAACGTCGTCCACCCAGACGGCGTTTTTTGTTATCATAATATACCCCTATCTATCAGGTTCCCCGCCCGGCGGGGAACCTGATAGATAGATGCGAGTGCAGAAAAGAGGTTGAGGATGCTGTTGGCTATGAGAACCTGTGTAATCGTACTTCAAACTCTGATGACATTGCCTGCATGGTTTCCTGGCGCTGTACTTTCGGCTGGCTATCTCAGATGACGTTGTATTCCTTCAGCAACTTCTCAATATCCGTGTCTGCGATTTTCTTCAGAGCTTCATGCAGCACCAGCTTCTCCTTCAGCCCAAGGTCCATTTCCGTGATCTTCTTGCCGTCCCGGAGCTTCACTGTAGCATCCAGCAAATCGCGGACATCATAGGTGCTGCCCCAGACCTCCGGTACACCTCGGTCCACGTTCAGCAGGGTATAGACCGCCTCCATGCCGGTGCGCATGGAATATTCGGTGGTGAAAATGGTATCCCGTGCGATCTCCGCGAACTGGCCCAGAAACGCGAAATTGACAGCGCCGTCAGGTACGACCTTGGGGCGGTCTGTGTCATTGCGGGGCATGAAGAAGGCGTCGATATAGGGCATCATGACGGGCACCGTGTTGGCGCTGTTGGCGGCCAGATCCTCAATCCGGTCCTCGGGTACGCCCAGGTGGTACAGCCACTCCATGCAGATCTCCTTGCCGGTGCAGTCCCGCATACGCTTCTTTACATAGTTGCCGGGGACGTCGCTGAACAGGGCGTACACCCATACCAGGCAGTGGTCCTTCGGCTGCTCCCGGAACTGGGGCTGGCGGTTGATGGTCCAGCTCAGCAGCCAGGAGGAGTCCTTTACCGTCACGATACCGCCAGTAACAACCTTTCCAGTGAAGGGACTGCGCTGGCAGATGTTCTTGATATAGGGGATGATCCGCTGGTCCAGAGTCTCCACCGTGGCGCTCATCCAGTTGGTCTCCTCCGGGGCGGAACAGAATTTGTCGGGGTTGCCGAACGCCGGGTCCTGCGCGGCGATCTTCCGCCACATGTCCCAGCCGCCGCCGGGCTTGATCTCGGTGTTGTATGGAGCGGCCTCGTTCTGGGAGCCCATGGTGGAGTTCTCCACGCAGCCGCCGTTGGTGATGAATACCAGATCGTCCTCGGTCAGACCCACAAACTCCTGCCTGTCCTCCCGCAGCAGTTCGATGCGCGTGGCCACCTTCTTCTCCGGAAGGATGTCAAATTCCACATTGACCACCTTGGTGTTGTAGTGAAACTGAACATGGTGGTCCTCCAGGTACTTGATCATGGGCAGAATCATGGACTCATACTGATTGTAGCGGGTGAAGCGCAGCGCCTTGAAGTCGGGCAGGCCGCCGACATGGTGGATGAACCGCTTGATGTACCGCTTCATCTCCAGGGCGCTGTGCCAGTTCTCAAAGGCGAACATGGTGCGCCAATAGAGCCAGAAGTTGGAGTTCAGTACCTCGTCATCGAAGTAGTCAGTGATGCGCTTGTCGTACAGCTTCTCATCCGGAGTGAAAAACAGGCGCATGATCTCCATGGCGGCCTTGTCAGAGACGTCGAATCTGCCGTCCGTGTGCGCGTCCTCTCCCCGGTTCACGGTGGCGCGGCAGAGGGAGTAGTTGGGATCCTTCTTGTTCAGCCAGTAGTACTCGTCCAGGACGCTGATGCCCTCGGTCTCAATGGAAGGAATGGAGTGGAACAGGTCCCACATGACTTCGAAGTGGTTGTCCATCTCCCGGCCGCCCCGCATGACGTAGCCCACGTTTTCGAACTTCCATCCGTCGCAGGCCCCGCCAGGGATGGGGTCCTTCTCGAAAATGTGGATGCGCTCCCCCTTCATCTGGCCGTCGCGGACCAGATAGCAGGCGGCCGTCAGAGCCGCCAGGCCGGTGCCAATGATGTACGCCGACTTCTGATCGACGCCCTCGGGCTTCTGGGGATGGGCAAAGGCCTCGTAGTTGCCGCTGGAATAGTACATAAAAAACATCCTTTCAACAATATCGTCATTTTGCAGGGGATTGGTTTGATGGATTTATCATAGAGCGATTTCCGCCGCTCCACAATAGACAGCCAGCTCATCATGCCCAAAATTTGAACACTTCAAACCATCTGACCTGCCCGGATGCCCTGCAATATTACTTCTGGCCTGAAAGGTAGGAAGTAATATATGCCACTTTGTATTATGTAGATTTCAGGATGAGAGGATATCCCCTGCAGGGGCATGGTATCCGCCCCTGCAAAATGGATTTCACTGATTTTCCATAGGCGCCTATTGACATTCGGGCGAAACTGCGGTAAACTGCATAGGTACCGATTAATCAGGAATGGAGTGTGACATATGGAATCATCGGAACAGGCCCTCGAGCTGCTGCACCAGCTGCGACGCTGCGGACATTACCTGCACCACCACTGGAGCCGCGGCAGGGCCAGCCAGAACCGGACGCTGCGCATCCTGGCCGGACATGGCGAGATGACGCAGCGGCAGCTGCAGGATCTGCTGGGAATCCAGCAGGGGTCCCTCAGCGAGCTGGTCAAGAAGCTGGAGGTCCAGGGGCTTATTGTCCGTGAGCGGGAGCAGAACGACCAGCGGCAGATGCTGATCCGAATCACGGACGCCGGCCGGCAGCAGAACCAGCTCAACCACGCGCAGCGGCTTCAGCAGAGCCGGGAGCTGGTTGCCGCGCTGAGCGGCGAGGAGCGGCGGCAGCTGATGGCGCTGCTGGAGAAGCTGTACAACAGCTGGAACGAGGGGGCGGGACAAAAATGAAGCGTGTATTTTCCTATCTGAAGCCCTATTTTTTCGTCTGTATCCTGGCCCAGCTTACCATGGTGGGCGAGGTGTCCATGGACCTGCTCCAGCCCCGTCTGATGAGCGCCATCGTGGACGAGGGCGTACTGGGGCTGTCCAACAATGGCGTGGGCGATCTGAGGCTCGTTCTCACCACCGGCGGCCAGATGATCGGCTTCGTTATGCTGGGCGCGTTTTTCGGCGTGATCTCCGGCGTGTTCAGCAACATCGCCAGCCAGAGTTTTTCCAACGACATCCGCAAGGACTGCTTCGGCAGGGTGGTGAATTTCTCCTTTGAACAGACGGACCGGTTCTCCACCGGCTCCCTGGTGACACGCCTCACCAACGACGTGACCCAGGTGCAGAACATGGTGCCTGCTTTCACACGGAGCGGCGTCCGGGCGGTGGTATTTTTTGTGGGCGGCATCGGCTGTATGCTGGGATTGGACCTCAGCTTCGGCATTGTGGTCGCCTGTGCGCTGCCCCCCGTTCTGCTGACGGTGGTCTACTTCCTGTGGAGGGCCTCTCCAATCTTCACCCGGCTCCAGGAAAAGCTGGACAGGGTCAACAGCATCATGCAGGAGAACGTCTCCGGGGCGCGGGTGGTCAAGGCGTACGTCCAGGAGCAGCGGGAGGAGGCCCGCTTCGGCCGGGCCAATCAAGCCCTGGTGGACACCCAGCTGAAGGCCCAGACTTTTTTCGCCTGCATGACTCCCATTATGAATATCATCATGAATGCCGCGGTTGTGGCGGTCATTTACGTGGGCGGTATCCAGGTAAAGGGCGGGTCTGTGACGCCGGGCGGTGTCATGGCGGCGATTACCTACTCCACCCAGATCCTCAACAGCATCACCAACATGGCGATGATTTTCCAGAACATCACCCGGGGCGCGGCCTCCGCCAAGCGCCTGACCGAGGTTCTGGAGACGGAGCCCGCCCTGCGGGACGGCGGCGGCGCGAAGGAGACCGCGCCTGGCAAGGTGGAGTTCCGCAATGTGTCCTTTGGCTATCCGGGGACTAAGGACCTGATCCTTCACGACATCAACCTGACCATCCGGCCCGGGGAGACCATTGGCGTCATGGGGGCCACCGGCTGCGGGAAGTCCAGTCTGGCCAACCTCATTCCACGGTTCTACGAGCCTGCGGAGGGGACCGTCCTGGTGGGCGGCGCGGACGTCAGGGACTATCCCCTGTCCGTCCTGCGGGACAAGGTGTCCGTAGCGCTTCAAAAGAGCGAGCTGTTCCGGGGGACCATTGCGGACAACATCGCCATGGGCCGCCCGGAGGCCAGCCGGGAGGAGCTTGCCCAGGCAGCGGAGACGGCCCAGGCCATGGAGTTCATCTCCCAGAAGAGCGAGGGCTTTGACACGGAGGTGGCCGAGCGGGGCATGAGTCTCTCCGGCGGGCAGAAGCAGCGGGTCGCCATCAGCCGCGCCGTCCTGAAAAAGGCGGACATCCTGATTCTGGACGACTCCACCAGCGCGCTGGACCTGAAGACCGAGGCGGACCTCTACGCCGCCCTGAACCGGAGCGCGCCGGGCGTGACGAAGATTGTCATTGCCCAGCGGGTGGCCTCCGTCAGAAATGCGGACCGCATCGCCATCCTGGAGGGCGGGACCATCGTCACCTGCGCCCCCCACGACGAGCTGCTGCGCACCTGTCAGGTGTACCGCGATATCTACAACTCTCAGATGAAAGGAAGTGAACAGTATGTCAGAGCCGAAGGTCAACACCACTGTCAGCTTCCGGGGCGGCCCCGGGGGCCCCGGCGGACACATGAGCCGCTACGGCGCCGTGGAGAAGGCGAAAAACGGCAGGCAGACGCTCCTGCGCCTGGTCCGCAGCTTCGCGCCGGAAAAGCGGCTGATCGGACTGCTGTTAGCCGTGGTAGCCCTGGGATGCGTGTGCTCCGTGGCCGCTCCCAGCTTCCAGGCATCCTCCATCGACCGGCTCAAGGAGGGCGCTTTTGACCAGCTCCCCCGGTTCCTGCTGCTGATGCTGGCGGCTTACCTGCTTCATGGGCTGTGTACCCTGCTGCAAAACCTGTCCGCGGCGCGGCTCAGCCAGCGTATCGTCAAGCGGATGCGGGGCGAGCTGTTCCGCAAGGTGGTGAACCTGCCGGTAAAATACCTGGACAGCCACCCCCACGGCGACGTCATGAGCCGCATGACCAACGACGTGGAAAACATATCCAATATCATCTCCCAGTCCCTTAGCTCCCTGGTCTCCGGCGCACTGACGGTCATCGGAACAGTGGCCATGATGCTGTGGTACTGCTGGCAGCTTGCGCTGCTCAGCTGCGTCACCGTGATCCTGACCCTGCTGGTGACGAAGCTGCTGTCCCGGCTCATGCGGAAGCTATTCCGCACCCGGCAGGGCCTTTTGGGCGAGCTTAACGGCATGGTGGAGGAAAAGGTGGTGGCCTACCGCACCGTGACAGCCTACAACCAGCAGGCGGCAACGGTCCGGGATTTCAACGCCACCAGCGACCGCCTGCGGGTTACGGGAATCCTGGCGGAGTCCATCGGCGGTTCCATGGGGCCGCTGATGAACTGCATCAGCAACATCGGCTTTGTCATCATCGCGGCCTTTGGCGGCTATTTTGCCATCAGCGGTATGGTCTCCGTGGGCGTGATCTCCGCGTTCATCGTCTACGCCAAGCAGTTCTCCCGGCCAATCAACGAGCTGGCCAACCTCTACGCCCAGATTGAGACGGCCATCGCCAGCGCTGAACGGGTCTACGCCGTCATGGACGAAGCGGACGAGGACAAGAGCGGCAGCCGCAATATGGAGAACGCCAAGGGCGTCGTCACCTTCCGAAAGGTCAATTTCTCCTACATCCCCGGCAAGCAGGTGCTGTATGATTTCGACCTGGAGGTCCGGGCCGGACAGAAGGTGGCGCTGGTGGGCGCCACTGGCAGCGGCAAGACCACGGTGGTCAACCTGCTCATGCGGTTTTACGATACAGATTCCGGCGAGATCCTGATCGACGGGGTCAATATCCGGGACATCGCCTCTGACGAGCTGCGCCGCAACACAGCCATCGTGCTCCAGGATACGGTGCTGTTCTCCGACACCATCCGGAACAACCTGAAATAGTCCAACGCCGGCGCCTCCGACAGCGACATGGAGTACGCGGCGAAAATGTCCGGCTGCACCGGGATCATCAGGAGGCTCCCGGAGGGCTACGGCACACTGCTGGCGGAGGGCGGCTCCAACCTGTCCCAGGGGCAGCGGCAGCTTCTGTCCATCTGCCGGGCCTTTCTGGCGAGCCCGCGCATCCTGATTCTGGATGAAGCTACCTCCAGCGTGGATACCCGCACGGAGAAGAGCATCCAGGACGCCATGGTCAATCTGATGAAGGACCGGACCAGCCTCATCATCGCCCACCGGCTCAGCACCATTCAGGACGCCGACCTGATCGTCGTTATGGACCAGGGCCGTATCGTTGAGACCGGATGCCATGAGGAGCTGCTTCAGCAGAAGGGCCGGTACTTTGACCTCTATATGACCCAGTTTGCCGGGAATCAGATATAGGAGCTGTATGACCCGTATTTTCCCGTCGCGGCCCACCAAAAGGTAACAGGATTAAAAGATTGACAACAGGCAATATTTACAGTATAGTACCAGTTATACGCCCTGCTTTTACAGGGAACTGAAGGGACAATACACATATGGATTTCCGCATCATCTCTCTGCCGCCCTTCCGGGCGGCGTCCTCCGGGCTGGTCAATGACTTCGACTTCTCCCCTGCCGGCGCTCTGGGACAGTTCAATGCCTATTTCTCCGCCATTACCCCCAGTCCCAGGGACAGCTTCATGCCGCGGGATTTCCTGTGCTTTGACGGGGAGACTCAGGGCATGGTCTGGCTCTTCGCCCTCAGCGAGGGGATGGATAACGGAGGTTATGCCGTCGTGGACTGCGAGGGCGGTTTCTACGTGACCTACACCTACCGGGACGGCGACGAGGAGACCAACAACCGTCTCTATCAGGAGGCCGTCGCGTATATTGAGGCGTCGGAGGTCCTGGAGCTGGACGTCCGGCCCGGGCATTACGCCATGGGCCATATCATTACGCCGCCGGAGATCATTGCCGCCCAGGGATGGGCCCAGATGGAATCATTTATCCCTGTTAAACTGAAATGAAAAGAGTGTAACGATTATGTCTGGTTTGCTTCACATTTACTGTGGCGACGGCAAGGGCAAGACCACCGCCGCTATGGGACTGGCCGTGCGCTGCGCGGGCAGTGGAAGAAAGGTACTGCTGGTCCAATTCCTGAAGGACGGAAAAAGCTCAGAGTTCGCCTCTCTGGACCGCGTACCGAACATCGAGACAGTCCCCCAGACCCGGATCTTCGGGTTCAGCTGGACTCTCACGCCGGAGGAAAAGGCGGAAGCCGGGGTCTATTACACCGGCCTGCTGGAGGACGCGTTCCGGCGCTGCGGCGAGTTTGACCTGCTGATTCTGGACGAGGTCCTGGGCGCGTGTTCCACCGGAATGGTGGATGAGGGACGGCTGCTGGAGCTTCTGGAACGGAAGCCGGACGCCCTTGAGGTTGTCCTGACCGGGCGCGGACCGTCCCAGGCGCTCCAGGACAGGGCGGACTATGTGACCGAGATGAAGATGGTCAAGCACCCCTTTGAAAAGGGCGTCCCCGCCCGGGAGGGGATTGAGTTCTGAGATGGAGCATGTTTTCGCCGTGAAGAATCCGGAGGAGCTGGCCCGGTATCAGGCGTTCCTCCAGGACGTGCGGCCCCGGCTGGAGGACTATATCCGTTTTCTCCGGTCGGAGTATCAGGTGAAGGAGCTGCCCCGGTGCATCGTATGGAGCAATCCGGATATCGCCGTCCGGCTGGTCAGCGGCATCCCTGTCCCCGCATACACCAACGAATTCCGGGTCATGTTCACCCCCGACCTGGATGTGTGGCGGGACATCTATCTGCGGCAGCTGGACGGCCTGCCGGAGAGCTATGCTGTAAAAGAGCTGCGGGAATATTATGACATCCGGCTTTCCCGGAACAGCGTCCTGCAAATTCTGGGCCATGAGCTCGCCCACTACAGCGAACTGTTCCTGGATGATTTCGACACGTACCCCAGCCCGTCCACCTGGTTCGAGGAGGGCATGGTGGAGTACATCAGCCGGAAATGGTTCCTGACCGGCGCGGAGTTCGACGCGGAGGCGCAGGCCAACCGGCATCTGACAGAGCTGCTGGGCGGGCGTTACGGCGGACATCCCCTTGAGGACTTCGGCGCGCACCTGAAGACGGAGGACCACGCGGGGCTGTTTTTTGACTACTGGCGCGCTTTCCTGGCGGTCAGCCGCGTAGTGGAAGCCTGCGGCGGCGTTCTGGAGGCGTTCCGGTCCTACCGCCTCTGGTGCGAGGCAAAGACGGACCGGACGCTGGCGGATTGGTTTGGCGCGGACGTCCTCCGCCCCCCTGCCGGTATTCTGGAGGGCCTCCATATCGATCTGACCTCCATATTCCCGGAGGAATAAAAGCACAGAGGGAGCATCTGCTCCCTCCTGTTTTTTGCCGCCTGCGCCCCGGCGTTTTTTAATTATACTGCCGGCTCCCTATCTGGGGCAGCAGCGTCCCGGCGGCTCCCATCAGCAGGAACAGTCCCGCGTGATACCGCACCGTCACCGCCAGGGCGGCGGCAGTGAGCAGCAGGGCGCAGCACAGCCCCACCCACCGGCATACCCGGTCCGCAGCCATCGGGTCCCAGCCCCAGCTGACCAGCAGATACAGGACACGGCCCCCGTCCAAGGCCGGGATGGGCAGCAGGTTGAACACCCCCAGCGTCAGATTGACTCCCGCCGCAAGGTCATTGCCAGCCAACCGGGCCAGAAGCACCGCCAGAATCAGGTTGACCGCCGGACCTGCCAGAGTGCAGAGGATTTCCTGCGGATAGGGCAGATACCGGGTATCCGCCTGAATCTCCGCGCCAAAGGCAGTGAGCCGCACCCGCTCCACCTTCGCCCTCGCAAGGCGCAGGGCCAGCAGATGTCCCGCCTCGTGGCTCAGGGCGCACAGCGCCGCTATGGGCAAGGCGCCCCCGGCTCCCGCCAGCAGCGCCACAGCCGCCAGAGCCGGGAATCCCCAGCTGATCTCCAGTTTACCCCACTTCAACATAGTAGATGGGATTCAGATACAGGTCCCCGTCGTGAAGCTCAAAATGCAGGTGGGGACCGGTCACCATGCCGGTTGCCCCCACCTCCGCAATCTTATCCCCCTTTGATACTGTCCCGCCTGTGGCGGTAACGCGGCTGCAATGGCCATAGAGGGTGATATAGCCGCCCTCATGGCAAAGCATGATATAATTGCCCAGAGAGCTGCTCTCACCGGTGGCGTAGACCTCCCCGTCGGCGAAGGCGACGATGTCAGTGCCTGTCTCCGCGGCAAGGTCCACGCCGTAATGGAACTTATTCCCGCCTTCGATGGGGTGCTCCCGCCAGCCGAAGGTGGACGTCAGCTTCCCCTGTACCGGGGTGCAGTGGTCAAATCCCAGATTCCGCAGCTCCAGGCTGGCGTTCTCCGGCGGGGCGGCCATTGTATAGGCGTAGGAGGCGGAGCCGGTGAGGCTGGCGTCCGCCGCTTCCGCCTCGGGCGCGGCGCCGCCTTCTGTATCCGGCTCGGCGGCGCTGCTTTGCGACGCCGCAGGACTTGTCGGGTCAACCCCCTCCCCGCCGGGAGACAGGACCATCTCCCGCATCAGCGTCTTATCCGCCTCCGGCAGGGAGAGCGCGGTATAGCGCAGGAGGCTCTTGTCCGCCAACACGTTCGCCGCCATGTCCGTTGGCTGCGCCGCAGCGGGCCCGGAGACGGCAGGCTCCGGCTCAGGTTCGGTTTCCGGTTCCGGCTGAGACACTGGATTGAAAACGGCGATGTAGGCGTCCTGGAGGGCGTCCGCCGCAGGCGCTTCCCCGCTGACCATCCGGCCTACGGCGGCAAACGCCTCCTCAAAGTCCGCGTCCTGGCTTATCATCTGGCGGGCTGCGCCGGCCAGCCGCTCCGCCGTCTCCGGGAACAGCAGCTTGATTCCCACCAGCAGTACAAAAATGACCCCGCAAATAACCAGGCAGGCCAGTCCCCGGTCCTCCCCGCCCTTTCCGGGCCGCCGGCTTCTGGACCGGCGAAGCTGCTCCGCCCGGCGGCGGGCGATATTGGCGCTTGACAAATCGATCCCCCCTTTTTTGCTTAATGTATGCGCGCTGCGGGGAACATATTCCGGACAGCCCTTAAACATGCAAAAAGCGCGGAGGCCGGAAGATGCTCTTCCTGTCTCCGCGCTTTTTTTACCAGCGGCTGTTCTCGCCGTCGGCCAGAACGCCGTCCACATCATGGACCCGGGCGTTGTCCAGCATCTGCTCAAAGGTGGTGTTGGCGCTGGCAACGCGGGACAGGGCGTTCCGCCCGCTGTCCACCATGTCCGATACCGCGTCGCCTACGCTGTCCGCCGCGTTGCGCAGGTCGTCGCCTACCTGGCTGCGGCTCCGTCCGGCTGTACCGGTACCGCTGTTGGAGCCGGCGCCGGTACCAGTGCCCGTACCGCTGTTGGGATCTGTCAGGGAACCGTTGGCGTCGCTGCCGCTGCCGTTGGAAGAGCTGCCGCTCTGGGAACCGCCAGTTCCGTTGGTGGTTCCGCCATTGGAGGCGTTGCCGTTGGCAGTACCGCCATTTTCCGTCGTACCATTACCATTTGTCTGGTTTCCGTTGGTCTGACCGCTGTTGTCCTTGTTGCCGCAGGCCGCCAGGGACAGTACAAGCGCCAGCGCCGCTGCAAAAATCGTCGCTTTTTTCATCCTGATCTTCCTCCTTCCTCAACTCGCGCACATTCGCGCTGGAGCTAGTATTTGCGCTGTCGTGAATTTTACTTCTGCGAGTTTTTTCATATTTTTATATGCAGGTAAAGAATGCCGATTGAGCCGATAGCATTGCTTCCGAACTGAAATGTCGGAAGTCATAATTGCCATGTTTTGCAGTTGCCCCGCCAGGAGCGAGAAAAATGGCCCAAATCGAATATATTATTTCCGGATTTTAAATTCGGAAATAATAAACGCTCTGTGCGGGAAATCACTATTGAGGAAATCTGCTTTTCGGATATTCCCAATGGGGTCTACATCGGCGACTGCGATGTCAATTTCATCCATGCCAGGGTAGAGGTTACAGTACATAGTGGGGAAATAACGGGCATTCGCATTTCAGAGCACGGGAACGAGCGGGGCAAAGCCGCGGAAGCAGTTGTTGAGAGAATTGTCATGGAGCAGAGGATAGATGATGATGCCGTATCAGGCGTAACAAATTCCAGCGCAGTTTTGAAAAAAACGGCGGAAAACGCCCTTAAAATGATTAGGTGAACGGTCAGGGTGGTAAATACGGGCGGAACGGGATTTTCACGCCGGGGGTTGACAAAAGGAATCGAAATGGCTATACTATGTCAGGTAAAAGGCTGAGAAGGGAAGGAGTACGCGCCCTCCCCGGGGTAAAGAGAGACGCCGTCTGGTGCGAGGCGTCCCCCGGACGCGTGGAAGGTCGTCCCCGAGCCTCGCTCCTGAAGCAGTAGGGAGCGGCGGGTCCTCCCGTTACAGAGGCGGAGCGTCCCCGGCCAGTCCGGGGGAATTCAGGTGGTACCGCGGATCATTTGATTCGCCCTGAGCCAGACGGCTTGGGGCGTTTTTTATTGGAGGTGATAGGATGGAATTCGTCAACCGGACCGTGATCGGCGGTAAGGAGCTGGCCGCTCTCTCCCGGGGGACCAGGAAAGCGATGCATAAGCGGCGGAGCATCATCGTGCAGATTCTGGCGGTGATGATTATGGCGCTGAACCTGTTGTTTGCCTGGGCGTCCTGGCGGGTAGGGGACAGCCGGTGGTGGCTCAACGCGGCTGTGGCGGCGTTCCTGCTGGTTATCACCCTGCGGGAGGACTGGTTCAACCTCAAGCTCACTGGCCGGTACGTCCAGCCCGATGCCCAGGAGGTTACCACCACCTTCGGACCGGAGGAGTTCACCCAGGTCAGCAAAGCTGCGGAGGGCCGTTTTCAGTACGGCCAGATTGAGACCGTGTGCGAGACCTCGGACTATTTCCTGTTCTACCTGGACCATAACTTGGGCCAGATTTACGACAAAAACGGTTTTACGAAGGGAACGGTTATGGCCTTCCGGGATTTCATCGGCAAGAAGACCGGCTTACAGATACGAAATATCCGATAATTAATTTGAATAGGAGACTAACATGAGGAAGGAATTACCAAAAACCTATGAGCCCCAGGAAGTGGAGGGGAAAATCTACAAAGCGTGGATGGACGCGGGCTGCTTCAGGGCGAACCCAAATCCGGACAAAAAGCCCTTTTCTATCGTCATGCCGCCCCCTAACGTCACCGGACAGCTCCACATGGGTCACGCCATGGACTGCACATTGCAGGATATCCTGATCCGCTACAAGCGGATGCAGGGCTATGAGGCCCTGTGGATGCCCGGCGTGGACCACGCGGGTATCGCCACCCAGATCAAGGTGGAGGAGGAGCTGCGCAAAAATGAGGGCCTGACCCGCTATGACCTGGGCCGGGAAAAGTTTTTGGAGCGGGTGTGGGACTGGAAAAACAAGTACGGTAACCGTATTGTGGAGCAGCAGCACAAGCTGGGCGCGTCCTGTGACTGGGAACGCTCCCGGTTCACGATGGACGAGGGATGCTCCAAGGCGGTGCGTGAGACCTTCTGCGAGCTGTATGACAAGGGCCTTATTTACAAGGGCAGCCGCATTATCAACTGGTGCCCTCACTGCGTCACCGCCCTGTCTGACGCCGAGGTGGAGTATGTGGACAAGCCGGGCCACCTGTGGTATATCCGCTACCCGCTGGCGGACGGGAGCGGCGATCTGGTTGTCGCTACCACCCGTCCGGAAACCATGATGGGCGATACCGGCGTGGCCGTGAATCCGGAGGATGAGCGGTTCAGGCATCTGGTGGGCAAGACCTGCATCCTGCCTATCATGAACCGCGAAATCCCCATTGTGGCGGACGGGTACGTGGAACTGGGCTTCGGCACCGGCGCGGTGAAGATGACTCCGGCCCATGACCCCAACGACTTTGAGGTGGGCTTGCGCCACAATCTGGAAACCATCCGGGTTATTGACGACAACGGCGTCATCAATGAGAACGGCGGCCCCTACAACGGCATGGACCGCTATGAGTGCCGGAAAGCCGTGGTGAAGGACCTGGAGGCGCAGGGCTATCTGGTAAAGACCGAGGATTACAGCCACAACGTGGGCACCTGCTACCGCTGCAAGAACGACGTGGAGCCGCTGATCTCCGCGCAGTGGTTCGTGAAAATGGAGCCTCTGGCCAAGGAGGCTCTGCGGGTGGTGAATGATGGCGAGGTCCAGTTTATCCCCGAACGGTTCAGCAAGACCTACACCAACTGGATGGAGAACGTCCATGACTGGTGCATCTCCCGGCAGCTCTGGTGGGGCCATCAAATCCCTGCCTGGACCTGCGCGGACTGCGGACACATCACCGTGGACCGTCAGGACCCCACCAAGTGCGCAAAGTGCGGCAGTGAGAACATTGAGCGCGACCCCGACGTGCTGGATACCTGGTTCAGCTCCGCGCTGTGGCCCTTCTCCACCCTGGGCTGGCCGGACAAGACACCTGAGCTGGACTACTTCTACCCCACCTCCGTGCTGGTAACCGGCTATGACATTATCTTCTTCTGGGTGGCCCGGATGATCTTCTCCGGCTGCGAGCAGATGAAGAAGTTCCCCTTTGAGAAGGTTCTTATCCACGGACTGGTCCGGGACGACAAGGGCCGCAAAATGTCCAAATCCCTGGGCAACGGTATCGATCCGCTGGAAATCGCCGACAAGTACGGCGCGGACGCCCTGCGCTTCAACCTCATTACCGGCAACAGCCCCGGCAACGATATGCGCTTCTATGTGGAGAAGTGCGAGGCCATGCGCAACTTCGCCAACAAAATCTGGAACGCCAGCCGGTTCGTACTCATGAACCTGACCATTGACGAGGTGAAGCTGCCGGAGAAGCTGGAGCTGGAGGACAAATGGGTCCTCTCCCGGCTGAACACGCTCATTAAAGAAGTGACGGAAAACCTGGACGCCTACGAGCTGGGCGTGGCTTCCGCCAAGGTGTACGATTTTATCTGGGACACCTACTGCGACTGGTATATCGAGCTGACCAAGAGCCGGATGCAGGGCGAGGGCGCGGAAAACGCCCAGAACGTGCTGTGCTATGTCCTCATTCAGCTGCTCAAGCTCCTGCACCCCTTCATGCCGTTCATTACCGAGGAAATCTATCAGGCCCTGCCCCACGCCGCAGGTGAGGAGAGCGAGTACCTGATGAAAACCGCGTGGCCGGTATATGATGAAAAATTTGCCTTCCCCGCCGAGGAGACGGCCATGGAGGAGATCATGGACCTCATCCGCGCCATCCGCGCCCGCCGCGCGGAGATGAACGTGGCCCCCGGAAGAAAGGTCCAGCTGACCGTCGCCACCCTGCACCAGGATGTTTTTACCGCCGGTGCGCCCTTCTTCCAGCGTCTGGCCGGGGCAAGCGAGGTGAGCGTAGCGGGCGTTGCCGAAGCTCCCGCCGCGCAGGGCATGGTGGAGGTCATCACCCACGCCGCACGGGCGTTCATGCCCCTGGCTGAGCTGGTGGACATCCAGCAGGAGCTGGAGCGCATTGCTAAGGAAAAAGCCAGGGCTGAGGGCCATCTCAAGGGCATTGAGGCCAAGCTGAACAATGAGGCGTTTACCTCCAAGGCTCCCGCCCATATCGTCCAGAACCAGCGGGAACAGGCGGAGAAGCTGCGGGCGCTTATTGCCCAGCTGGAGCAGTCCGCCGCCGCGATGCAGGGCTGACAGGCTGGTATGTATTTGGAGCGGACCTCCGTTGGAGAAATTCCCGCCGCCGCACTGGCCAGGGAGCTGCTGCACTGCGGCGGCTCCCTGGAAGTGGAACGCTTCTGCGACGACGATGGGGACTACAAACGCAAATACAATGTCTACAGGCTCACCGCAAACGGGAACCGTGTCGTGCTGAAAAAGTCCGATGAGAGGGAAATCACCATCTATCGGGATTTTCTGCAAGGCAGAGGCTTTGCTGTGCCGGAATATCTGGGCAGTGTTGAGCATGAGGGCGTGACCTGGCTGCTGATGGAGTATATCGGCGGTCCGGACCTGCGGCGGTTTGACCGGGATATGGCCCTGGCCTGCGCCGGGACGCTCTCTGCCATTCAGAACGCCTATTGGAACAGCTCCATGGACGGCGGACGCTTCCAGCGTTACTGGGAGCGCATCAACCGCCGGGCAGAATGCTTGAACGACTATCCTGAGCTGGCGGAGGCTTACAAGCTGTTCCTGGCGCGGCAGAAGGACTGCCCCCGGACCCTGTGCAGCGGCGATTTCCTGCAATGCAACGGCATCTGGCACGGCGGCAGGTCAAGTTTGAAACGAAGTAGCCAGGGAGGCAGTCCGAAAAAGGGCACAACAATAAGAGCCCCGAATAGCGGCTCAAAAAAACGGATTGCGAGAAGCA
>JAAWQM010000048.1 GCA_022800525.1 Oscillospiraceae bacterium | reverse complement strand
TTCGTGCGAAAAAAGTTGCGAATTTTGGATTTCTCAAATATTCAATTTTCAGGGGGAAGTCCAACAAATCGGACAGGAAAACGGGGAACAGAAAATCGGATCGGATATGTCTCACTATGGATGCGAACGCTGCGCTCTCCCAGCTGAGCTAATCGCCCGTATGGGTGGCACCTGAGTTACGTGCCACATTTTGTAGAATTTTTGATTTTCGTGTCCGTTGATAGGAACAAACAAGATTTACAGATGTGAACCGAGTGGCAACCATCCGAGTTACGCCCCCGAAACGTGGGGCATATAACTGGCCCGTTTGCACTCCCAGCTGAGCTAATCGCCCGTATGAAATTTTGGTGGTAATAAGAACAAATAAGAACTTGCAGATGTGAACCGGGTGGCAACCATCCGAGTTACGCCCCCGAAACGTGGGGCATATAACTGGCCCGCTTGCACTCCCAGCTGAGCTACAGGCCCAAAAGCAGATTTTATTATACAGCACAGTCCTCAATTTGTAAAGCCCTTTTTCAAAAAAACTTCCCAAATTTTTTGCTGTCAGAAAGCTGACCGCGCCAAAAAAACCGCCAACCCCTGTGGACTTTTTCGCTTCGCTGCGGTATACTGAACAGACAAAGAACAAAAAAGCAGGAGATGACAAACCATGTTTGATCTGGACTCAATCCGCGCCCAGTCTCGCCAGGCGGCTCAGGAGCTGCTGGCAGCGGCCCATCTTGCTCCCGGGAGCCTGCTGGTTGTGGGCTGCTCCTCCTCGGAGATTACCGGCGGCGCAATCGGCAAGGCTTCCAGCCCGGAAACCGCCCAGGCGGTGTTCCAGGGGATTTATCCCCTCCTCCGGGAGAATGATATCTTCCTCGCCGCCCAGTGCTGCGAGCATCTGAACCGCGCCCTGATCCTGGAGGCCGCCTGCGCGGAGCGGTACGGCTATGAGCCCGTCAGCGTCCGCCCTCAGCCCAAGGCCGGCGGCTCCTTCGCCGCCGCCGCGTGGGAGGCGTTCCAGCGCCCGGCGGCGGTGGAGCACATCCGGGCCCATGCGGGGCTGGACATCGGCGGTACGCTCATCGGGATGCACCTGCGGGACGTGGCTGTGCCGGTGAGGCTGAGCCTGGACCACATCGGGAACGCCATCCTGCTGTGCGCCCGGACCCGGCCCAAATTCATCGGCGGCAGCCGCGCCTGTTACGAGGGAGAGTGCCGGTGAGGCCCCCGGCTGAACGGGCGAAGCGGCCCGCTGAACGCCTATGAGAAAGCTGGTCATCGGCATCCTGGCCCATGTGGACGCGGGGAAGACCACACTCTCCGAGGCCATTCTGTACAGCACCGGGACCATCCGCTCCCTGGGCCGGGTGGACCACCGGGACGCCTTCCTGGACACCGAGGAGCTGGAACGGGAGCGGGGCATCACGATCTATTCCAAGCAGGCGGTGTTCCAGCTAGGCAAAAGGGAAGTCACCTTGCTGGACACGCCCGGCCATGTGGATTTCTCCGCCGAGATGGAGCGGGTGCTTCAGGCGCTGGACTGCGCTGTGCTGGTGGTCAGCGGCGCAGGCGGGGTCCAGGCCCACACGCTGACCCTTTGGCGGTTGCTGGAGAAGCGGGGCGTTCCGGTGTTCCTGTTCGTCAACAAGATGGATCTGGCGGGGACGGACCGGGCGGCGCTTCTGGAGGACCTCCGGGCGCGGCTGGGCGAGAACTGCATCGACTTCAGCGGCAGCCGGGAGGCCATGCTGGAGGAGGCCGCCACCGCCGGTGAAGACGCTCTGACGGAGTATCTGGACACCGGGGACCTGTCGGATGGGACCCTGGCGGGGCTCATCGCCCGGCGGGAAGTGTTTCCCTGCTGGTTCGGGTCCGCCTTGAAGCTGGAGGGTGTGGAGGAATTTCTGGCGGGTCTGGACCGCTACGCCCCGTTGCCTGCATACCCGGCGGCGTTCGGCGCGAGAGTCTATAAAATCGGGCGGGACGCCCAGGGCGCGCGTCTGACCTATCTGAAAATCACCGGCGGCAGCCTTCGGGTGAAGGCCCTCCTGTCCGGTACGGACCGGAGGGGGGACGCCTGGGAGGAAAAGGCCGAACAGCTCCGGGTATATTCCGGAACCAGGTTCCGGACGCTGGAGCAGGCGGAGGCGGGGACGGTCTGCGCCGTCACCGGCCTGAGCGGGACCTGGGCCGGACAGGGCCTGGGCTGTGAGGCGGCAGGCCCCGCCCCAGAACTGGAGCCGATACTGAACTACCATCTGCTCCTGCCGGAGGGGACCGACCCCCACGCGGCACTGGACAAGCTCCGCGCCCTGGAGGAGGAGGACCCGCAGCTCCATATTCTGTGGAATGAGCGCCTGCAGGAGCTGCATGTCCGGCTCATGGGGCAGGTGCAGTTAGAGGTATTGCGGCGGGTCATCGCCCAGCGGTTCGGACTGGAGGCGGACTTCGGACCCGGCGGCATCGTCTACAAGGAGACCATCGCCGCCCCTGTGGAGGGCGTGGGGCACTACGAGCCCCTGCGCCACTATGCTGAGGTACGGCTGCTGCTGGAGCCGGGGGAGCCCGGTTCCGGCCTGCGCTTCGCCTCCTCATGCAGCGAGGACCGCCTGGGGCGGAACTGGCAGCGGCTGGTCCTGACCCATCTGGCGGAGAAGTCCCACTTGGGCGTGCTGACCGGATCGCCCATCACGGATATGAAGATCACCCTGACGGCGGGCCGCGCCCACATCAAACACACCGAGGGAGGCGACTTCCGGCAGGCCACCTACCGGGCAGTTCGCCAGGGGCTCATGTGCGCCGAGAGCGTACTTCTGGAGCCCTGGTATGACTTCCGGCTGGAGCTGCCGGGGGAGAGCCTGGGGCGGGCCATGACCGACGTGCAGCAGATGGGAGGCCGGTTCGAGCCTCCGGACACCCTGGGGGACACCGCCCTGCTCACCGGCAGCGCTCCGGCGTCGGAGCTGGGGAGCTACTGGCAGACGGTGGCGTCCTATACCAGAGGGCGGGGACGGCTGAGCTGTACATTGAGGGGCTACGAGCCCTGTCACAACGCCGGGGAAGTGATCGCCGCCCTGGATTACGACCCAGAGGCGGATCTGGACAACTCCCCGGACTCCATCTTCTGCGCCCACGGCGCGGGCTTCCCGGTGCGGTGGGACGAGGTGCCCGACCGCGCCCACCTGGAGGGCGGCTATCTGGAGGAGAAAGCCCCGCCGGAGGCGCCGCCGGCCTTCCCCTCCCCGCCCCGCGCCGTCCCTCCGCCCCGGTCAAGGGAGGAGGAAAAGGAGCTGCAAGCCATCTTTGAGCGGGCCTATGGCGAGGTGAAGCGCCGGGGGCCGGACCCGGGAGAGGCGTTCCGCTCCCGTCCCAGGCCGCTGCCCTCCACGGAGAAGCGCACTGTCCCCGTGGGCAGCAGCGGCCCGGAGTATCTGCTGGTGGATGGATACAACATCATTTTTGCCTGGGAGCCGCTGAAGGCCGCCGCCCGCGACAGCCTGGAGAGGGCGCGGTACCTGCTGATGGATCTGCTGTGCAACTATCAGGGGTATCAGAAATGCGTGGTCATTCTGGTATTTGACGCCTACAAGGTCAAGGGCAGCCCCGGCTCCGTGGAGAAGTACCGGAACATCCACGTCGTCTATACCAAAGAGGCGGAGACGGCGGACGCCTACATCGAACGGACCACCTACCAGATCGCCCGCGAGGGGACGGCCCGCCGGGTGCGGGTGGCGACGTCGGACAGCCTGGAGCAGCTCATCATCCTGGGCCACGGGGCCATCCGGGTCTCCGCCAGGGAGTTCCAGGCGGAGATTGAGGCCGCCGAGGGCGCCATTTCGGACATCATCCAGCGCAACAACCTGGGAGGCCGCTCCATGCGCCAGCTGCGCCACCAGCTGAAAAACCCGAGAGACAAGCGATAGAGGAGGATACACGTTATGACGATCCTGGAAAACCTGCTGGGCCGCACCCTGATCCAGGCGGACGACACCTGGGGACTGCTGGGCGTGATGTGCATTTCGGTGGCCCTGTCTATTTACCTGGAGCAGCGGTACCGCTGGGCGGCCAAGGCAACCGGCTGCATCATCGCGCTGCTGCTGGCAATGGCTATGGGGAACCTGGGTATCATCCCCACCAGCTGCGTGCTGTATGACGACATCGTGTGGGGAGTGATCGTGCCCATGGGCATTCCGCTCCTGCTGCTCCAGTGCAATCTCAGGCGCATCTGGCGGGAGGCAGGGAAGCTGCTGACCGTGTTCCTCATCGGCGCGGCGGGGACCGTGGTGGGGGCTTTCCTGGCGTTTTACCTCCTGCGCTCCCCCTATGCCGCCTCCGGCGGCAGCGTACAGGATCTGGCGGCGGTGACCTCCATGATGACCGGCTCGTATATCGGTGGCAGCGTCAACTTCTCCGCCATGGCGATGCAGCACGGACTGCGGGGCACAACCATATCCGCCGCCGCCACAGTGGCGGACAACCTGCTGATGGCGCTGTATTTCTTTGTGCTGGCGGCCTTTGCCGGAATGCGGCTGTTCCGGGAGAAATTCACCCATCCCCATATCGACGAGGCGGAGCGGGAGGCCCGCCGGGGGGCCAGGCGGACCCAGGCCGCGGCCTTCTGGAGCAGGAAGGATATCTCCCTCAAGGACGTCGCCATGGATCTGGCCTTTGCCGCGGCGGTGGTGTGGGCGGCCAATCTGGTGGCGGGGCTGTTCAGCCCCTTCGCGGCGGAGGGCGTGGCCTCCGGTCTCCGGGAGGGGTTCATGGACTTCACCGGAAAGTTTCTGGGCAGCCCGTATGTGTGGATTACCACAATCTCCGTTGCGGTGGCCACCTGTTTTTCCGACGAGGCGGAAAAGCTCCACGGGGCCCAGGAGATCGGCACGTATTTTATCTATCTGTTCCTCTTTGTCATCGGCGTGCCCGCCAATATTTTCACCGTCCTGACGGAGGCCCCGCTGTTCCTGGCGCTGACCCTTCTGATGGTAGTGGTGAACATGCTGTTCTGCTTCATCGGGGCAAAGGCTTTGAAATTTGACCTGGAGGACGCCATTATCGCCTCCAACGCCAACATCGGCGGGCCGACCACGGCGGCGGGGATGGCCGTGTCCCAGGGTTGGGGCCGGCTGGTGGGCCCCGCCATGCTGGTGGGCGTGCTGGGGTATGTCATCGGCAATTACGCAGGGACGGCCGTCGGAATCGCTCTGGGGGCATAAGGATTCAGCGCCTGTGGATACAGGCGCTGAATCCTGTCCGCTCCACGGGATGTTCCCGGAACGGCCTTCGGCGCTTTACCGCTCCAAATCAGAAAACCAAGCGCCTCTCCAATATCTCCGTATTCCTGCGAAAATTCGCCCTGACCGGCGCGAAAATCCCTCGCCCATCCGACAATCCCCGCCTAAGAATACAGCTTCTTATTTTTTCTGCCCATAATAGGCATTGGGACCGTGCTTGCGCATGAAATGCTTGTCCTGAATGCGCTGGGGGGCGGGGACGGCCCTGGGGTTCACCGCCTCGGTGAACATGGCCATCTTTGCAACCTCCTCCAGCACCACAGAGTGGTACACCGCCTGGGCCGCGTCCCTGCCCCAGGTGAAGGGGCCGTGGCTGCGGCAGATGACGGCGGGGACGTGAACGGGATTGATGTCCCGCTGGCGGAAGGTCTCGACGATGACATGCCCGGTGTTGGTCTCGTAGTCCGCGTCGATTTCCTCCTGGGTCAGGTCCCGGGCGCAGGGGATGGGGCCATAGAAATAGTCGGCGTGGGTGGTGCCGTAGGCCGGGATGTCCCGCCCCCCCTGGGCCCACGCTACCGCGTGGGGACTGTGGGTGTGGACGATGCCGCCGGCCTCGGGGAATGCTTTGTACAGGACCAGATGGGTTTTCGTATCGGAGGACGGGTTCAGCGTGCCTTCCACCTGCTTTCCATCCAGGTCCAGCACCACCAGATCCTCCGGTTTCAGGTCCTCGTAGTCCACCCCGGAGGGCTTGATGACAAACAGTCCCTTCTCCCGGTCAATGCCGCTGACATTGCCCCAGGTGTAAGTCACCAGCCCCCGCTTCGGCAGCTCCATATTGGCCTCATAGACTTTTTGCTTCAGTTCTTCCAGCATGAAAATACCTCCATTTTTCTGCATCAGCGCTCCGCTGTCACGAAAGACTCTGCACAGATCCGTCCTTATGGGATCTGTGCAGAGCATCCTCATTTCTTACAGCTCTTTCAGCTTCCAGGCAATGTCATTGTAGAACAGCTCCTTCTCGAAGCTCTCCACGGTGGTGTCCCTGCCGATGTGGACGAACTCAACGTCCATCATGGTACACCAGTCCTTCATCTGCTCCGCTGTCACGTCGTAGGAAAGCACGGTATGATGCGCTCCTCCGGCGGCGATCCAGCACTCCACGCCGGTGGTGAGACTGGGCTCCGCCTGCCACATGACCCGGGCCACCGGCAGGTTGGGCATGGGCATGATGGGCTTGACGCAGTGGATATCCTGGCAGATCAGCCGCAGGCGTCCGCCCATGTCCACCAGGCTCACCACGATGGCATCGCCCTCTTTGCCCTCGAATACCAGACGGGCGGGGTCCTTCTCGTTCATGCCGATGCCCAGGTGGTGGGTTTCGATCCGGGGCCTTCCGGCGGCGCAGCAGGGGCAGACCTCCAGCATGTGAGCGCCCAGGCTGTACTCCTGGCCCTCCGCCAGATGGTAGGTGTAGTCCTCCATGAAGAGGGAAGCGCCGTTTCCGTTCTCGCCCATGGCTTTCATGATGGCGGTCATGGCGGAGACCTTCCAGTCTCCCTCGCCGCCGTAGCCGTAGCCCTGGGCCATCAGATGCTGGCTGGCGAGACCGGGAAGCTGCTCCATGCCATAGAGGTCCTGGAAGGTGTTGGAGAAGGCCATGCAGCCCTCAGCGTCCAGCATCTTCTTCATGGCGATTTCCTCCCGGGCCTGATAACGGACGTGGTCCAACTTGTCGGTCGCCATGTCGTACTGAGCCTGATACTGGGCCATCAGCCCGTCGATCTCCGCCTCAGTGACGGCGTTCATTTCCTTCACCAGATCACCCACAGCCCAGGTGTTCACCTGCCAGCCCAGCTTGGCCTGGACCTCCACTTTGTCGCCCTCGGTGACGGCCACCTCCCGCATATTGTCGCCGAAACGCATGACCTTCATGGATTTGGACACCGCCACGCCGACGGCGGCCTTCATCCAGTCGCCGATGCGCTTCTGCACCTTCCCGTCCTGCCAGTATCCGGCGATGATCTTCCGGGGCATCCGCAGACGGGCCCCGATGAACCCGTGCTCCCGGTCGCCGTGGGCGGCCTGGTTCAGGTTCATGAAGTCCATGTCGATCTCCTCGTTGGGAATCTCGCGGTTATACTGGGTGGCGAAGTG
Source organism: Oscillospiraceae bacterium (assembly GCA_022800525.1). Lineage (GTDB taxonomy): Bacteria > Bacillota > Clostridia > Oscillospirales > Oscillospiraceae > Pelethomonas. The sequence goes on along the minus strand of JAAWQM010000048.1, from coordinate 15,250 downwards.
ACACCAGGGCTTCTGGAGATTGACAAGGCCGTTGATCCACATTTTGCTGGGAGAGAAGGTGTGGCACCAGGTGATGATACCGGCGCAGTTATCATCGAAATTGGCCTCTTTGACCACGCCGGCGACCTCCCTGCTGGTCTTGGCTGTCACCTTGTAGACCAGGGGACAGGGCAGAACCTCGCTGAGCTTCTCCGCCATCTCCGCAGCCCGCTTCGCCACCGTGTCCAGCACCTCTGGGCCGTAAAGGGACTGGCTGCCCACGATGAACCAAAATTCATACTGTTTCATATCCACGTTCTCCTTAAAGCAGCTCCACAGCGGCCCGCTCTACCTGGAGCAGAGCCTTGTATCGCTGGATATATGCGCCAAATGCTGCCGCCGCCGCGCTGTCCGGCTCCACCGTGGAGCCGGAGGCGCCGGCAAAAACGCGGCTGGACAAAAAGTCCTCCAGGCTTTCGCCCGCGCTCTTCTGGAGCGTATATGCCGCCAGAAGGGCCATGCCGTAAGGCCCGCCCTCCCCGGCGGTGTCCATGCAGGTGACGGGGGCGCCGCAGGCGGCGGCCATGTAGCTCTGCCCCACCACCGGCGTCTTGAAGAGACCGCCGTGGCCCGTCAGGGAGTCGATGGCCACGCCCTCAGCCGCCAGGATGTCCATGCCGATTTTCAGCGTGGCCATGGTGGCGTAGAGCTGGGCGCGGAAGAAATTGGCCAGATTGAACACACTGTCCGGCCTGCGGACCACCATGGGACGGCCCGCGTCCATGTGGGTCACGCCCTCCCCGGCCAGATAGTTGCACACCAGCACGCCGCCGCAGTCCGCGCCGCCCTCCAGACTCTTCTCATAGAGCTTCTGGTAGAGCTCGCCTGTGGAGGGGTTCGCCCCGAACAGCCGCGCCGCCTCCCCCAGGACGCCGACCCAGGCGTTGGTGTCGTTGGTGCAGTTGTTGCAGTGGACCATGGCCACCGGAGCCCCGGCGGGGGTGGTCACCAGATCAATCTCCTCGTAGACCTTCTCCAGTGGCTTTTCCAGCACCACCATGGAGAAGATGGAGGTCCCGGCGGACACATTGCCCGTCCGGGGGGCCACGGCGTTGGTGGCGGTCATGCCGGTGCCCGCGTCGCCCTCCGCCGGCGCGAAGGGAATCCCGGCGGGCAGCAGGCCGTCCAGCAGGGCGGAGCCGGCCCCGGTAAGCCGCCCGGCCTCCTGGCCGGCGGTCAAAACCCGGGGCAGGAGATCCGCCAGTTTCCAGGGCAGTTTCCTGGAAGCCGTCAGCCCATTGAACTTTTCCAGCATAGCCGCGTCATAGGTCAGGGTGCCGCTGTCGATGGGGAACATCCCTGACGCCTCGCCCACGCCCACGGCGTTGACGCCGGTGAGCATATAGTGGACATACCCTGCCAGGGTGGTGATGTGCGCCAGACGGGAAACATGCTCCTCGCCGTTGAGAACCGCCTGATACAGGTGGGCGATGGACCACCGCTGGGGGATGTTGAAGCCGAAGAGGCTGGTGAGTTCCGACGCGGCCTGGCCGGTGATGGTGTTCTGCCAGGTCCGGAAGGGAACCAGCAGGTTCCAGTCCTTGTCGAAGGCCAGATAGCCATGCATCATGGCGGAGACGCCGGCGGCGGCGATCCGCTCCCGGTCCTCAACAGCGGCCAGCGCCGTTTTCAGACCCTTCCAGACCTCCTCCAGGGAGTAGGTCCAGACGCCGTTCTCATAGCTGGACGCCCAGGTGTAGTCCCCCGAGGACACAGGCCGGTAATTTTCATCAATCGCCACAGCCTTGATCCGCGTAGAGCCCAGTTCAATGCCTAAACATGTTTTCATAGTCCTCCCCCTCACTTCTTGTTCCTGCGAAGCAGGACAACGCTCTGAATCACCAGGAACAGGCACAGCATAGCGGCCACGGTGATATTGGACCACCACGCCTCGTCAAAACCGAGGGAAGCGACGATGCGCTTGATGGTGTTCAGGCTCAGCACACCGAAAAAGGTCCCGGCAACATTGCCCACGCCGCCGGTGAGCAGGGTGCCTCCGATAATGGAGGACGCAATAGCGTTCATCTCATCCCCCGCGCCGTTGGCCACGTCGCCGCTGCCTACGTGGAGGAAGTAGAGGATGCCGCCAAGACCTGCCAGCAGGCTGCACAGCACATGGGCCAGGAATTTGGTGCGGCGCACATTGATGCCCAGCATGTTGGCGCTCTGACTGTTGCCGCCCACGGCATAGAAAGCGCGGCCCAGCCTGGTCCAGCGCAGCAGGCAGAAGAGGAGCGCCACGACCAGCAGGGCGATGACCACGCCCGCCTCCACATAAGCCGGGATGTAGACGCCCAGCTTGTTGGGCGCGCCCAGACCCGGGACATTGATGCGCATGTCCTTCACCGCCAGGAAGCCCTCGTCGGTCACGCGCACAGGTTCTTTACTGACGATGGTGGTCATGCCCTTGGCGAAGAACATGCCCGCCAGGGATACGATGAAGGGCTGAATGCCCAGGTGGGCCACCAAAAAGCCCTGCACCAGACCGAAGGCCAGACCAATACCCAGGCCAATCAGGATAACGGTCATCATATTGCCGCCCTGCTGCTCCAGGTTCACCGCGCAGGTCATGCACACCAGACAAGTGACGCCGCCCACGCTGATGTCGATGCCGCCGGTAATCATGACGATGCTCATGCCGCAGGCGAGAACGATGAGGGAGGCGTTGTTGTTCAGGATGTTGAGAAAGTTCTGAGGCTTGGCAAAGCTTCCGCCCAGGAAAAGGATGGCGGCCAGATAAAGGATGAAGAAGACCACCACTGTGATGGTGAGCAGCAGAGTCGTGTCGCTCATGGCGGCCCGTTCCCTCAGCCGCCTCTGTTTGTCAACCGCAATTCCCTTCGGCATGTCAGGACACCTCCTTCGCGGTCTTGGCCGGCGCTTTCTTCAGGCTGGCCAGCTTCTCCCGTACCACCGGGGCGCTGAGCACCACCAGCAGGATGACCACCACCGCTTTATAGGCGGGCAGGGCAGTCGAGGGCACGTCATACTTGTAGAGGGTAGTGGTGAGGAACTGAATGACGTAGGCCCCCAGGATGGAGCCGTAAATGTTGAACCGGCCGCCGGACAGGACGTTGCCCCCCAGGGCCACCGCCAGGATGGCGTCCATTTCGATGTTCTCCGCCATGCGGGAGTAGTTGATTGAGCCGCTGCGGCTGACCCGGATGAAACCGGCCACCGCCACGCATACGCCCAGGATCACATAGGTGAGCAGCTTGATGAGCTTGGGGTCCAGGCCGTTCAGACGGGAAGAGTTGGCGTTGATGCCCACCGACTGCGTATACAGGCCCAGGGTAGTGAACTTCAGAATCAGCCAAAAGGCCAGGATAACCAGCGCCGTGATAAAAATGGGGGTGGGAACCGGGACGCCGGGGAGGAAGGTTCCCGCGTACTTAAAGACCTGGTCGTTGATAATGGGCAGCTGGTTGTTGTTGATCCAGGCCGCGATGGAGCGGCCGGCGGTATACATGATGAGGGTGGCGACCATGGGCTGGATCTTGAAGTAGGCCACCAGGGCGCCGTTGAAGGCGCCGAAGACCATGCTCACCAGGATACCGATGAGGACGGCAAGGAGCAGGGGCATCTGCATGGTGTCCGCGGTGATCTGGCCGCCGCAGACCATCCGGAGGATGACGCTGCCGGCGATGGCCATGGTGGCGCCCACGCTGATGTCCTGCCCGCCGGAGGAGGCGGTCACCAGGGTCATGCCAATAGCCAAGATGACCAGTTCCGAGGCGTTGTCCAGGACCGAAATGATATTGCCGCTGAGCACCGGGTTGCCCAGACTGTTCTCCTTTATGCTGACAGCGAAAAAGGAGGGATCGGCGATCAGATTGAACAGGACCAGCAGCGCCAGCGCCGCCAGGGGAATAAACATTTGATGCCGGGTGAGCCGCTTCAGGCCGCTTTCGCCGGCCTGCTTCGTCTTGACCTTCGGGTCTTTCACGGGAGTCATCATTATGCGTCACCTCCTGCAATGGTAGCCATGATCTTGGATTGGCTCAGATCGCCGCCCGTCAGTTCGCCGACCGCCTTCCTGTCCCGCATGACAACAAGCCGGGAGCAGGTGCGCAGCATCTCATCGATCTCTGACGAGATAAAGGTCACACTTTTCCCCTCCGCCGCCAGTTTGAGGACCAGTTTCTGAATCTCGATCTTGGTGCCGATGTCAATGCCCCGTGTGGGTTCGTCCAGAATCAGGTACTTGGGGTTGGTGAGGAGCCAGCGGGCCAGGATACATTTCTGCTGGTTGCCGCCGGACAGGGACTTGATGGGCGTGTCCGCCGAGGCGGTCTTGATCTCCAGCAGCTTGATGTACTCGTCGGCATAAGCCTCCGCCTGCGCCCTGGAGAAGGGACGGAAGAAGCCCTTCATCACCTGAAGCGCCAGGATGATGTTCTCCCGGACGCTGAGGTCGCCCACAATGCCGTCGCCCTTGCGGTCCTCCGGCAGGTAGCCGATGCCCTGCTTCATGGCGTCCAGGGGTTTCTTGATCTTGATTTCCCTGCCGTCCATCCTGACGCTGCCGCTTGTCACATGATCCGCGCCGAAGATCGCGCGGACGCACTCGCTGCGTCCGGAACCCAGCAGGCCTGTGAAGCCGGTGACCTCTCCCTTGCGGATGGAGAAATCAAAGGGCTTGATGCCCGCGTCGCTGCACAGGCCATGCGCCTCCAGCACCGGCGCGCCCTCCTGGCTGACGGCCACGCCCCCCGACTCGCCCTTGATGTCGGCCATGTCGTCCAGCTCCTTGCCCAGCATCTTGCTGACCAGCTGAACCCGGGGCAGGTCCTCGATGACATACTCGCCCACCAGCTGACCGTCCCGCAGGACGGTGATCCTGTCGCAGACCTCATAGACCTGCTCCAGGAAGTGGGTGACGAAGATGATGCCCACACCCTTGGCCCTCAGATCCCGCATCAGGCCAAAGAGCTTGACGACCTCCTGCTCGTCCAGGGAGGAGGTGGGCTCATCCAGAATGAGCACCTTGCATTCCATGTCCACCGCGCGGGCAATCGCGACCATCTGCTGCACCGCGATCGAGCAGGAGCCGAGCTGCTGCCTGGGACTGGCGGGAATGCCCAGGCTCTTGAGGATCTTGTCCGCGCCGCTGTTCATCTGCTTCCAGTTGGCCACAGCCCCTTTGGTGCGGCCAATGTACATATTCTCAGCGACGGTCAGGTTGGGACACAGGGTGATCTCCTGATAGACGGTGCTGATTCCCGCGTTCTGGGCGTCCTGGGGGGAGCGGATGACCGCCGCGCCCTCCACGCCCTTGATGTGGACCTCGCCTCCGTCCTTGGGGTGTACGCCGGTGAGCACCTTGATGAGCGTGGACTTGCCCGCGCCGTTCTCCCCCATCAGGGCGTGGATCTCCCCCCCCCGCAAGGTAAAATCCACGTCCTGGAGGGCACGCACGCCGGGAAAGTATTTGCAGATGCCGCGCATTTCCAATACCGCGCCTTCCTGCATAGGGATACGCCTCCATTCCTTCAAAATTTAACACGCGGCGCGGCTGACATGCCGCGCCGCGTGTCGGTCACGTGATGTATTTGGTTCGGCTGCTATGGATGTTGTATCAATCAGGTACCGTAGGTGTCCACGTCGGCCTGCGTGATGGTAGCGGCGTCGAAGCCCTGCTCAGGGGTGTAGATGATCTTCTGGGCAGGAGCCTTGCCGGCCGCCAGATCCTTGATGATGCTGTCAACAGTCTCAGCCTGCAGGGGGTTGCACAGGCCCATGTAATTCCAGCTTCCGGACAGGACTGCCTCCATGGCCCAGGTGTCGCTGTCAAAGCCCATGACGATCACATCGCCGTCCTTGCCGTGGGTGATGCCGTTGGCGTCCAGAGCGGCCACCGCGCCCCGGGCCATGCCGTTGTTCTCGGCATAAATCACGTTGAAGGGCTTGCCGCCGTCAATGACGGACTGGGTGATGGTGCGGGCAGTCTCCTCGTCCCAGGAGGCGGTCTGCTGGGTGACGTAGTTCCAGTTGGCCTCAGCGGCCACCTTTTCGTCCAGGGCGCCAGTGCGGCCCACCTGGGCGTCGGTACCCATCAGGCCCTGGATGTGGACGATGTTGTACTCTTCCAGGCCCTGAGCGGCCAGCCAATCCACGGCGGTCTTGCCCTCGGCGGGCATATCGGAGACGACGGCGGCCACATACATGCTCTCGTCGGCTTCCAGCATACGGTCAAACAGGATGACCTGGGTGCCGGCGGCCTGGGCGTCCTGGAGCACGGTGTCCCAGCCGGTGGTGGAGGCGGGGGAGAGGAGGAGGAAGTCCACCTCGTCCTGAATCATCTGCTGGGCGGTGGCAATCTGCTGAGCCGCGTCGTTGTTGTTGAAGAAGGTGGCCTTGTAGCCGTTGGCCTCGGTAAACATGTCGCGCATGGCCTTGTCGTTGGCGGTGCGGTAGCCGGACTCGTTGGGATCGTTGTTGATGACGCCCACGGTGATCAGATCGCCGGAAGCGGGCGCGGCGGGCTGGTTGTCATCAGCAGGCTGCTGAGTATTGGAAGGCGTGTTGTTATCAGCGGGCTGCTGGGTGTCGTTGCCGCTGCAGGCTGCCAGGGCCAATACCATGCAGAGCGCAACAAGGAGACAAGAGATCTTTTTCATGTGTTCATCCTCACTTTCAGATTTTGGTCCCGCACGGCAGGAACGCCGCGCTGCGGGTGTCCATAGCTGCAATTTAATACGAATCCGTTCACAAAGTCAAGTGTTTTTGGTAGAGTTCACAGTTTTCGTATGGATAAATAAGACAAATTTTAAGCACAGCAGCACAAAATGATACAAATTCAAACACAACCTATGGCGCACAGCCCTATTTGGTTGAATTATTTACGATTTATCCCCTGATTTTGTTTGATCTTTTCAGGACAAATCAAAAAGCGGACAAGTTTTTCCACATTGGCAAATTGCCCAACCAAGGGAAATCAGTTGATTTCCTTCGCAAGGAAGTTAAAAATTTTCGCCTGCCAGTCTGGACCCTGCCAGAAGCTGGCAGACAAAATTATATTTTTTTCTGGCGATAGCGCCAAAATCCCCAAATATATCAACCATTATTTTCAGCAGATTTCGGCATCCTGCTGATATAATAAAGTTGACTGCACAGGCAGAAATTCTGCGCGTTTCACCGGAGGGAGGGATCAGGATGGGGGCAAAATATCAGCTTCTGGCAGACCAGCTGCGGGAGGAGCTTCAGCGAAACAGCGCTCAGAAGGGCCGCAGGCTGCCCACGGAGCTGGAGCTGACGCAGCGGTATCATGTGAGCCGCCAGACGGTCCGGCACGCCCTCCGCCTTCTGGAGGATGAGGGCCTGATCCGGCGGCGGCAGGGCAGCGGCTCCTACGCCACCGGACTGATTCCCGACGCACCCTCCCGCCAGATTGCCGTGGTCGCTTCCTCCGCTGATGATTATATTTTTCCCACGATCCTCCACGACGTTTCCGAGGTTTTTACCCGGCACGGGTATTCCGCCGCTGTTTACTCATCAGAGAATCAGGTATCCAAAGAACGAGAGATCCTGCTCCGTCTGCTGGAGGAGCCGATATGCGGTATTCTGATAGAGGGGGCCAAAACCGCTCTGCCCACGCCGAATATGGATCTTTATAAGCGCCTGGGCCAGACCGGCGTGCCCATGGTCTTTCTCCACGGCGTCCACAGCGGGTTTGCAGGCGCCCCATGCGTGGCCAGCGACAACTATGGCGGCGGGTATCAGCTGGGGCAGTATCTGGCTGGCCAGGGCCACAGGGAGATTGCCGGCATCTTCAAAAGCGATGATATGCAGGGACTCCAGCGTTATCACGGCGTACTCTCCGCCATCCGGGACGCGGGGCTCCCCATCCGGGACGTTCGCTTCGCCTGGTATGATACGGAAGACCGCCGCCGTCTGCTGGAGGAGAAGGATACCAGTCTGCTGGACAGCTTCCTTCAAAACCGGTTGGAGGATGCTACGGCGCTTGTCTGCTGCAATGATGAAATTGCTTACCACATGATCCGGGCGCTGCTCTCAGCGGGTCGCAGCGTGCCAAAGGATGTGGCGGTCGTCAGCTTTGACAACAGCTATCTCAGTCAGCTCGGCCCTATTCCCATCACCACCCTCGGCCATCGCGGCCGGATAGGCCGGGCAGCCGCGGAGCATATGATCGCCCTGCTAAATGGCGAGACGCCCCGGCTGGAGTTCCTGAAGTGGGAGCTGGTAATGCGGAGCAGCGGATAGCAGGCGGTATGAAGCAAGGAGGCGGGGCTGTCCCGGCCTCCCCGCTTCATGCCGTCAGTACTCCCTTTGCTGAATGATCTCCTCCGTCAATTCCCCCGCAGTAAAGGTCCGCTCCTCCACATAGTGGTGCTTCACGGGGACCTGCCCCGCTTCTATGGTCTGGATCACACGCTCCACCATAGGTCCCAGGAGAGGATTGCACTCCACCGCCAGGGCGATTTTCCCCTTCATACATTCCAGCAAAGCGTTCCGGGTGGCATCGAAGGTGATGACTTTGACCGAGTCCTTCCCGCAGGCGTAGCCGTTTTCCTCCAGCGCCTGGATGGCTCCAAATGCCTCGTTGTCGTTTTCACAGTATACCACATCGATTTCCTGTCCTGCCGGCAGGCCGGACAGATATTCCGTCAGGACCTCGTAGGTTTTTGCCTGGGTAAAGTCGCCGTCCAGCTGGGACAGCAGCTCCCAGCTGTCGTGTCTGGCGACCGCCTCCTCCAGCGCCGCCGTGCGTCCCAGCTGCGCGGTGGACCCCAGCGTCCCCTGGATATGGATGATCCGCACCGGGTCTTCCGTCTCCGGACAGGCCGTCTCGATCCATTGCACAGCCTGGGCGCCCTCCCTCCGGAAGTCTGAGCCGACGTGGGCGGCGTAAAGCTCTTCGTCCGCCACATCCACCATCCTGTCCACCAGAATCACCGGTATCTCCGCCTCCTTCGCCTCCTGGAGGACAGAATCCCAGCCGGACTCGCTGATGGGCATGAGGACAATATAATCCACCTGCTGCTGGATGAATTTGCGAACGGCGGAGATCTGGTTCTCCTGCTTCTGCCGGGCGTCATCAAAGAGAAGCCGGTAGCCGTTTTCCTCGGTAAATACCGTTTTCATGGACTCGGAATTGGCAACCCGCCAGTCGGATTCCGCTCCCACCTGGCACATGCCGACGACGATCAGGTCCTCCTCCGCCTCCGGCGCGAGGTTCGTCCTTATCCCGCAGGCAGCGCAGACCAGACTCAAGGCCAGCAGCGCGGACAATACGGATCGTTTCCTGTTCATACCGCCTCCTCTCCGGAGGGGTACGGTATCCTGACGGTCACGGTCGTCCCCTCACCCTCCCGGCTTACAATGTCCAGGCCGTAGCTCCCTCCAAAGAACAGCCGCAGGCGCTCATGGACCGTCACCAGCCCGAAGCCCACCCGTTCTCCGGTATCCATCGCCTGCCGCAGCTCTTCCAGGCGTCCCGGAGACATGCCCGCGCCGTCATCGGTAATTTGCAGCAGGATATCTCCCTCCTCCGTATGACTGGTGACGCGGATGCGTCCCTTGCCCCGCTTGCATTTGATGCCATGGTACAGGGCGTTTTCCACCAGCGGCTGCAAGGTCAGCTTGGGCAGCATGACATGCCGCAGCGCCGGATCAATGCAGATCTCATAATCCAGAATGTCCTTGTAGCGGGCGTGTTGGATTTGCAGATAACTCCGTACATGACGCTCCTCCTCAGCCAGATTGATGACGTCCTCCCCTTTGCTCAGGCAGTGGCGGAAGAAATCAGACAGATTGGACACCATCTCCACCGCGGCCTGGGGCCGGTCCGCTTCAATGAGCCAGATGATGGTATCCATGGTGTTGTATAGGAAATGCGGGTTGATCTGGGCTTGGAGCAGCGCCAGTTCCGTCCGGCGGAGGCTTGTCTGCTTTTGGGTGATCTCCTGGATTTGGGCATTGATGCGGGCGATCATCTGCTCCATGCCCTCGCTGAGCGTTCGGATCTCCACCGTTTCAGACTGCACCGGCTCCCGGACCGTCAGGTCCCCGCCGATGACGTCCTCCGCCCGGCGGCTCAGCTCCACGATGGGCTGGGCCACGGACCGGCTCAGCCGGACGCTGTACCGGACCATCAGCAGCGCCAGGGTGATGCTCAGGCCCAGCACCACCAGAAGCTCAGTCCAGATCTGCCAGGCAATCTGCTGCTGTATCTGGTTCAGGTGAACCGACTCACAATAGAGATAATTGTACATATACTCCTGAATCAGAGCGGTAAGGACATATATGTTGTTCTCCAGCTGCATCTGCCGGTCGTCATAGCTCTGGGTCCGCTCAATCTGGTAAATCTTTTCCTCCAGATTTTCGCACAGATCCAACACGCTGGTGATCGCGCGGAGGCTGTCCTTTTGATTGGTGGTGGCCAGCAGGTCTCCCGCCAGCTTCTGAGCCGCCTCCAGTTCCTGAATGGGCAGGCCCTCGGAGTATTGGCTCTCAATAACATAGTAGTACATCTTCAGGTCGATGTTCGCCTTGAAATCCTGGTTGAACTCTGAAGCGGTGGTCACGTTGTAAAGGAGTTTTTCATACTGACTGTTATAGAGAAACACCAGCGCCATTGTGACCGTCAGGACTGCCGCCAAAAAGCCGCAGAAAACCACGGCCAGCCGCCGCATACGGCTCTGAATGGATTTGGGGGGTCTCATAGACACTTCCCTCCGCGATAGTCCCGGGGTGTGCAGCCCTGGGTTTTCTTGAAGAGGAAGCTGAAATAGTGGGGGTCCCGGTATCCTACCGCCACAGCAACCTCCCCGGACCGCTTGCTGGTCGTCCGCAGCAGCTCCTTTGCCAGTTCCATCCGTTTTCCGGTAACGTACTCCGTAAAGGTTACGCCCAGCTCCTGGCTGAACACGGCGGAGAGATAGTTGGCGGAGATATTCACCTCGCAGGCGACCTGATTCAAGGAGAGGGCTTCTTCTGTGAAATGACCATCAATATAAGCTGCCGCCTGCTTTAGAAAGGCGCTGCACTGGCTGCTGGCGTCCCGGTCCCGGAGCTCCAGGACCCGTGTCAGGATCTCCAGCAAATAGGCTCTCAGATCCGCCGCTGTCACGCTGCGGCCCACCATGTCCAGGTTCACAAGCCCGGTGAAAAACTCCTGCTGGGACACGCCCTGGGATGCGGCGAACCGGGCCGCCGCAAACCGGAGATCCAGCATCAAATACTGGCAGAAGGGCTTGGAGGCCAAGGCTTCCTCCACGCTGTGGATATATTCGTCCACAAAGCCGGGAAGCTCCTGGACGCTGGCGCTCTGCATCACACCGGTCAGGATGGCCGGGTCCACCTTTCTCGGGTCCAGGTGGTCCAGACTGGCATCGCTGCCGGTCCCGGTGAGGAAGCTGACCGTATCCGGCAGCAGGACATGCTGTTCAGGCAGGATGTACCGGTAGGCCCACAGGCGGGAGACCTCCTCAAAGCAGGCAGGCAGCGTGCTCAGACGCGGCGTGGGGCGTCCTACGGCCACATACCACTTCTGGTCAGGCGCATAGGTCTCATACTGCCTGCGGACCGTATCAATACAGCGGCGGGACAGCTCTTCCATGCGGGAGGCATCGCCCTTGAGCAGTACCGCGTAGGTGGTCAGGTTCCAGCGAAGCAGAATATACTCCGGATATTTCAGGAAATGGCCCAGCAGGGCGTCCCGCAGCTGGGCGGCGGGCTCCGAATAAGCTTCCGCCGCGCCGGGACGTTCGGGCAGAACAGAGAAAAAGGCCATCGTGTAGCACTGCGCCCGCAGGTCGATGTCCAGCTTCCCTGCCGTCTCGTAAATCTGCTGGACAGAGAGCTGCCCGGAAACAATCCGTTCAAAAAACAGGCGGCGGGTGTATTGCTCGTACTCCTGGGACTCGTGGTGGAACTGCGCCAGATAGCCCCGGGCGGCACGTTCTCCTTCGATTTTTTCCTTGAGGTCCTCCAGCACTTCCAGCAGGGCCTTCTTGGTGATCGGCTTCAGGAGATACCGGTCCACGCCAATGTGGATAGCCTGCCGGGCATATTCGAAGTCGTCATGTCCGGAGATAATGACGATTTTCATGTCCGGAAATTCCTGGTTCACCAACTCGCTAAGCGCCAATCCGTCCATAAAGGGCATCCGTATGTCCGTGATAAGTACATCGGGCTTTGTCTGACGGATCAGCGGCAGAGCCATCTCGCCGTCTCCGGCCTCTCCAGAGAAGATGTAGCCGTATTGTTCCCAAGGGACCGTGTCCCGCAGAGTCTCCCGGATGATGCTCTCATCCTCCACAAGAAATATACGAAGCAAGAAAGCTCCCTCCTCCCCACAGCCGTGTCCATCAAAAAGCAGGTGCTGTATGGCTTTAGGATAACATACTTTTCTGCAAAAAACAACCTGGACACAGCAATCATGTGTCCAGGCCGTTTTATGAAACACGAAAATCCACAGTTGATTCCCTGCAGGAGGCGGACTGCGCGGGGGTTTTGGCAACATTCATTTCCGCTTGAGCCATTTTGCTCGCCCCAGGCGGGGCAACTGCAAAACATGGCAAATATTACTTCCGGCCTTTCGGTTCGGAAGAAATATTTACTCCGCTGAGCTGCATACCGAACTATCCTCTTCCCGATTTTAATGTTCCATGCTTCACCATTGGAAAGCTTGTTGTTGCTTCTGCCGGCAAATTCCTCCAAAAGTTTAGTGGCGGTGCAAAAACCGAATACCGTCACCCTTATTTTGCCAGGCTGCGGCAGACCTCCAGAATCTTTCCGAACAGTTCATCCGACGGCTTCAAGCCGGTATAGGTCTCCAGGGCCTTCTCCACACTCTCGTTTCTGATTTTCTCCTGAAGCTCAACGCTCTGGGGGTCCTCCGGGCAGTCGAACAACAGCGCCGCCGCCGCGCCGTAGACCAGATGGTCCACGTTCAGGCCGTAGCTGTGGGCAGTGACCAGGGGCTTGATGAGCCGGTCGGTGGGAGCCAGCTTCCGCAGGGGCTCGCGGGCCACGCGGGCGGTCTCGTCCTCCAGGTAGGGATTCTGGAAGCGGGCGAAAATGCGGTCAATATAAGCGTGATGGGCGGCGGGATCAAAACCGTGCTTGCGGATCAGCCCCTCGCCGCTCTCCTGCATGGCCTTATAGACAATATTTCCGATGGCGGGATCAGCGATGCTCTCCACAATGGTCTGATAGCCCTTCAGGGTCCCCAGGTAGGCGCAGATGGCGTGGCCGCTGTTGAGGGTAAACAGCTTCCGCTCAATATAAGCGGACAGGTCGTCCACAAAGCTCAGGCCGTCAATCTCCGGCAGGGGGCCTTTCCAGCCGCCTTTTTCCACATCCCACTCGGTGTACTGCTCCACCACCACGTCCAGCGGGTTTTCAAAGGCAGCCTTGGGAACGATACGGTCCACCGCGCAGTCGGCGAAGCCCACATACTCCCTGGCGTAAGCCTGCTCCTCTTCGCTGAGGTTGGCGTACACCGCGTCTCGCAGCTGGCTGGTGCCCCGCACCGCGTTTTCGCAGGCCATTACGTTGAGGAGCTGGGTACTTCCCGCAGCCTTCCGCGCGCGGATTCCGGCGGCGATGGGCTTGGCGACGATGGGCAGAATGCGCAGGCCCACAGCGGTGGTGATAAGCTGGCAGTCCCCGCCGATGGCGTCCACCAGCTCCTGGTTTGCGGAAGAGATGCCGCTGATGTTGGTGACGGTCTGCTGGGAGCACTCCCGGTCCTGGACATGGACCACGTAGCTCTTCCGGGCGTTGATCTCGGAGATCAGGGACTCCACTACGTCGGCGAACACCACGTGCCAGCCGCTTTTTTCCAGCAGGGCTCCGATGAAGCCTCTTCCGATGTTGCCTGCGCCGATCATTATGGCTGTTTTCATTGTTTTTCTTCTCCTTCAAATTTTTTGAGCGCTTTTTGCCGTTTCCGGCTCGTTAACGATAGTATAGCATTCCCAAATTGCAATAACAAGCAGGGTGTGGGCAAAAAAGTGACCGAAGATTTTCTGCGCCGCGCGGCAAATTCTGTGATTTTGCACGTTTTTGATTGTTTTGCCAGAAGCCATCGAAGAAAGCGCAGGCAGGCAAGGGGGACGCATACTGCTCCGGAACAGGGCGTCGACTCTTTACATTCCATACGGCGGCTATATTTCGTGGAAACCATCCATATTACCGGTGTTTTTCACAAAACTTTGTTTTGAAATTTGTACAGAAATAATATACATTCTCTGGTTGACTTTCTATAAAATGTATGGTAGGATAGCTCTAGTCAAAATCAATCAAACATCATTTTCAATCAGAAAGGAGGGATAGTATGCTGGCCGAACAGCGGGCCCGGACGATCCTGCAATTCGTCTCCCAGCGGCAGACCGTGAGCGTGGCGGACCTGTGCAGTCTGACCGGCGCGTCGGAGGCCACCATCCGGCGGGATCTGAACGCGCTGGCCCGGCAGGGGAAGCTGAACAAGGTCCACGGCGGGGCAACCAGCCTGGAGGCGGAGGAGTTTCTGGCCCGGGAGCCTGACGCGGACACCAAGCGGCTGTACGCCCGTGAGAAGGAGCGCATTGCCCGCTACGCCGCCGGGCTGGTGGGCGAGGACGATGTAGTGTATCTGGATACCGGCACCACGACCTTGCATATGGCGGAGCATCTGAAGGGGTCCAAGGCGCTTTTTGTCACCAGCAGCGTGGAATTTGCCTGCCGGCTGACGGAGCACAATCTGAGCATCTACATACTGGGCGGGATGCTGAAGCCTGGGACGGTGGACGTTGTCGGCGCGGAGGCGCTGACGGAGCTGGGGCAGTTCAACTTTACCAAGGTGTTTCTGGGCGCGAGCGGCGTAAGCGTCAGCCAGGGGTTCACCACGCCGGACCCGGAGGCGGCGGCCCTGAAGCGGATCGCGGCGTCCAGGGCGCAGACCGTCTACATGCTGGCGGACAGTACCAAGTTTGGCCGGGTAACTGCGGCGACCATTTTTCCCCTGGAGGATGCTGTGATTATTACCGAATATCTGACCGACGCCCGGTACCGGGAGTACACCGAAGTCAAGGTGGTTTGAGCTTGCCGCCTCCGGCGGCAGGGGGAGCGGTTTCTGCGCGATGGCCCGGGCCTGCGCGGCCCGGACCTGCGGTTACTTTTGTCTTGTGACAAAAGTAACCAAAAACACACCAGAACCTACGGTTCTGGACTCCCTTCTCGGTGATGCCTCCGGCATGACCTC
>JAAWQM010000047.1 GCA_022800525.1 Oscillospiraceae bacterium | reverse complement strand
TATCGTGCTTTGGCGGAGAAGTACAGCCTCCACATCACAGGCGGCAGCGATTTCCACGGGGAGAAAAACAAGCCGGACAATCCATTGGCCGCCTGGGAGTTGGAGCTGGGCTGGCTGATTTGAGAAATATTCTGTTTGACTGGAGACAATTTCGATCCCCGATGATAAATGATTCGTCCCGGGAAGGATAAAAAATGGTGACAGCGTTGATTTTTGCAGGCGGCACTGGACAGCGGATGAATTCCCGGTCCAAACCAAAGCAGTTTCTGGAAATGCACGGCAAGCCGATCATTATTTATACACTGGAACATTTTGAATATCATGCGGCAATTGACCGCATAATCGTTGTCTGCCTGCCGGAGTGGATAGAGGAGCTGAAGGGGCAGCTGAGGCGGTATGGCATCCGCAAGGTGAAAAGGATCGTGCCAGGCGGCGGAACAGGTCATGATTCCATCTGCAATGGCCTGGAGGCGATGCGGACTCTTTCGGGCGATGAGGAGATCGTCCTCATTCATGACGGCGTCCGCCCGTTAATCAATGACGAGTTGATTACCCGGAATATTGAAGCGGTACAGAAATATGGCAATGCAATTACGGTGGAGATGGTTCGGGAAAGTGTGGTGCGCAGCCAAAATGGCGAGTCAATAGACGACGTTCCGCCTCGGGAGCAGATGTATGTAGCAAAGGCTCCGCAATCCTTTCGCTATGGTGAGATCATGCGGCTGCATGAGAGAGCCAGGCGCGATGGAATAAAAAGCATTGATCCCGCACACTTATGCAGCATATATCAGATACCAATGCATATTGTCATGAGCACAAAAAACAACCTGAAAATCACAGAGCCCGCTGATTTTTACATATATCGCGCACTATATGAGGCGTTGGAAGGTCAGCAGATCTTTGGATTGTGAGGTACTATGCAGGCAGGAAACGTTTTTTTAGTGACAGGTGCGACCGGGTACATCGGCAGCCGGCTGGTCCGGGCTCTGGCAGAACGGAATGCCGCTTCCGGACTGATTCTGCCGGTCCGGGACCGTGGGAAGGCGGGAAAAATGTATGCCGGACTGGCTGCCGTGGAAGGACTGGAGCTGCATTTTGTCGAGGCGGCTGCGGAGGACCCGGAGCTCCAGAAGCTGTCCCAGCCAATAGACTATATCATTCACTGCGCGTCTGTCACACAGTCCGCAGAAATGATTGTGCATCCAGTGGAGACCGCAGACGGGATTGTACTTGGCACAAGAAACCTGCTGGAGCTGGCCCGGAGAAAGCGGGTCAAGTCGATGGTATGCCTGTCCTCCATGGAGGTCTATGGGGCGGTTCCGGACTGCGGGCGGCCTCTGCGGGAGGACGAACTGGGGATGATCGATCTTATGTCTGCCCGCAGCTGCTATCCGCAGGGGAAGCGGATGGCGGAGCACTATTGCTATATCTATCAGCAGGAGTATGGCGTCCCGGTCAAGATTGCGCGTCTGGCCCAGACTTTTGGCCGGGGCGTACGGCCAGATGACGGCAGGGTATATATGCAGTTTGCCCGCGCGGCGCTGGAGGGCAGGGACATCGTGCTGAAAACTGCTGGTCAGTCCATGGGAAATTACTGTGCCGCGGACGATACAATCAACGCCATTCTGACCATTTTAGATGCTGGCGCGGACGGCGAAGTCTACAATGTTGTCAATGAAGCCAATACGATGCGGATCAGGGAAATGGCGGAACTGGTGGCGGGAGAGATCGCTGGCGGTACGATTCATGTCCGAGTTGAGCCGGAAAACGCTTTTCTGACAGGCTACGCGCCGGATACCGGCTTGCGGCTGTCCGCAGAGAAGCTGCGGGGGCTGGGGTGGCGTCCGGAAAAGGGACTGGCGCAGATGTATCGGGAGGTTATGAAACAGATTGATTCTGGTGATTGTTAAGGATCAGAGTGACCATGCAAGACTGATTAGCGTGTAAATTTACTCTATTTAGCGTGTTTAGTCTATGTTCTGCTTCCATATGCGCAAGAAACATGTGGAGTAAGGAGGCTACTTATGAAAATTATAATTTATGGTGTTGGAGAGGAATTTAATCGATTCTTCTCGGATTCAGATTTTGTTCAATGCTTAACTTCAAAAAAAGATTTGGAGATTATTGGAATTGCGGATGGAAATGTTTCAGTTCAGGGAAATGAACTTTGTATAGCAAATCAAGCGTTCAAGGTTTGTGATATAAGAGAGTTTACACGGGATTCCTTTGATCGAATCATTATTACAACCCAACGCTACTTTAATGAAATAAAGAGTGAACTCATTGAAAGGGGTTATGAAGAAAACAACATAGATTATATCCAAGCGTTGTACTGGGAGGCCTTTTTTAATATACAAATATTTGATGGAAAAGCTGGAATAGAGATCGGAGGACCGTCAGATTTGTTTGCATGTATATACCCAAGATGTACCTCTTGCGATGTTGTAAACTTTTCTCCCACCACTGTTTGGTGGAAGAAAACAGGGGATCTTTATCAATACAAAAGTATAACGCTTGGGAATGTCATTATTTCTGATGCCACAGAAATGTATCAAATCAAAAATCAGACCTATGATTTTCTGCTCTCATCAAATAATCTTGAACACATCGCAAATCCTTTGAAGGCATTGCTAGAGTTTTCGAGGATTTTAAAAAATGGAGGGTATGTCTTGATTCTTGTTCCAGTGAAAGAGGAGACATTTGACCACGATAGACCGTATACAACATTTGAGCATCTTCTTGCAGATTACGCTGCTGATGTTGGTGAGGACGATATGTCACATTTACATGAAATCATTGAAAAGCACGATTATGCTATGGACCCTTTATGTGAGGGGCGCGAAAACTTCATAAAGCGTGCTCAAAGAAACATTGAGAACAGATGCTTACATCATCATGTTTTCAATGAAAGCTGTCTGAGACAAGCCCTAAATTATTCTGGTTTTGAGGTTATTGAATTTGGGAAAATGGGCTCTAATTTCACTGTACTCGGCAAAAAAAGAGGTGTGTGAGTTTTATGAAAACAACCAGGCGGCTTGGCATTTTTGTTTTCTATGATCGCGATGGAATCGTTGATGATTATGTTTTGCATATTTTACGAGAGTTAACGACTGTTACTGAGCGATTTGTTTTTACATGCAATGGAGCGCTTTGTTCAGATTATTTTTCCTTGATTGAGCAATATACTAGCGATATCTTTATCCGCAAAAATATTGGTTTTGATGCTCTGGCATACAAAGACACCTTAGAGAAGTACATAGGCTGGAATCAAGTCCGTCAGTATGACGAACTCTTGCTTTTAAACGACACCTATTATGGTCCGTTTATCTCATTTGTCAATATTTTTAGCCAGATGGAACACCGAAATTGCGATTTCTGGGGATTAACGGCGCAGGAACAGCGGGGAGACATAAACGAACCGTATCATATCCAGTCATATTTAATAAATATTCGAACACAGATGCTTCATAGTTCGACTTTTTGTGAATTTTGGCAAACGCTGAGTGAACTCCGTATCAGGATACATCGGGATGCGATTGTTTTCTTTGAATTGCAATTTACCAAATACTTTGAGGATAAAGGCTTTAAAAGCGGATCATTCTGTAATACAATAAAAGTAAAGAAAAAAGAAAATTTGACAGATTGCAATTACGCCATACTTAATCCATATAAGCTGTTGAAGGAATTTGGTATGCCAATCCTAAAGCGAAAATGCTTTACAGTTTCCCGGAATGGGCTAGGAGATTCCATAAGGGAAAATACGCAAAAAAGTTTGATCTTTATTCAGCATCATACAACTTATGATGTCAGGATGATCTGGAAGCATCTGATCCGTCAGCTCAACCCTAAACAATTAGCGGATTCTCTGGGCTTAACCTATATTCTGCCTTATAGACGCAGCCCTGCAATGGATATTACCCGCAAAAAAATAGCCATCCTGGCACACATCTATTATAACGATGCAGCGAAGGTCGAAACATGCTTCTCCTATTTGCAGAATGTTCCAACATCAATTGACATCTACATTACAACCTCGTTGCCAGATACAAAAGAACTGATACAGGATGCCGCCAAGCGACACAATATCACAAATTACCAAATCGTAATGATTGGCAACAGGGGACGTGAGATTCGCGGGATGCTGGTGGAGTGCGCAGACATTTTTCGTCGATATGAGTATGTATGTTTTGTCCACGACAAGAAGACAACAGGCGGTTTTCCAGTACCTGAAGTTGGCGATTCGTTTATGTATCTTCTGTGGGACAACATGCTGAAAAGTGAGCAATATATCTATAATATCCTGGATACATTTGAGAAAAATCCCTGTTTGGGCATTTTGGCGCCTCCTCCGCCATACCACTGGCGCTATTTCAGCGATATACGGACCACTTGGTGCGGAGATTTCCATGTATCAAAAAAGCTTGAGGAATCACTGCAATTGAATTGTGTAATGTCGCGAGAATATTCACCCATTACAATTGGAACAGCCTATTGGTGTCGGACTTCTGCGTTACATCCGCTGATCGACTGCCACTTTCAGCCTGAGGACTTTCCCCCGGAGCCGATGCAGACAAATGGTACGATCTGCCACGCAATCGAGCGCATATTCTCCTTTGTGGCCCAACATGCCGGATACGCGTCTGGTATCGTCATGAACGATGAATACGCGGCGCTTCATCTGTCAAATTATCAGGAATGTGTGATGACTTTGAGTAGAGACAATTTAACAGGTGAGGAAATTTTTTCATGTGATCCGCTTACACTGCGTTCTGAACCAATTCGCATGATGTACCACAGGTTCCGTGATGTGTATATTTATGGAGCGGGAGAGATTGCCAGCGATGTAATCAGGTGCTTATTGCAAATGGGCCTGGAGCCAAAAGGCTGCATCGTATCAGATGGGCGCAAGCGTACAGACGATTTCTGCGGCTGCCCTGTCTGGGAGCTCTCCGAATTGGAGCTTGACCAGGAGCACACAGGGATTATTCTTGCATTGAATAAGGAGAATCAAAGGCAGGTGCTGCCCAGCCTGCTTGCCAGACAGTTTACAAATATTTATTTGGGAGGGTAAGCGGTCGTGAAGCGGTATGCCATTCCTGATATGATGGATTATATCTCCACAAGTATGGGGGAGTCTGTTCTGGAGCAGATCAAATATATTCGCGCGGAGAGGCCGGATGTTATGCGTCAGTTGATTCAGGATCATACGCCGGAGCATCTGATGTATAAATTGAAAAGCCAGTACATCCTTTCGTCTGTGCTGGCGGACACTGCAAAGCAAGTCCGGATGGACCAAGCGGTCCTGCTCGTATTTTTGGGGAATATGGAAGCCTTGCCTGAAAGCCTGACGTATTTGGAACCGCTTTTTCAGGAAATCGATATGCACTTGATAACCGATTCAGCGGATATCTATGACACGATCACGGGGAAATATGGCGGCATACAGGGCGGGCTTCGAATGCATCTCTGGAAAGAGGAATCTGAAACGCTGTCTGACATGGTGCGCTCCTATGAATATGTATGCGTGGTCCATGATACGCCGCATCCGCTGCGTGGGGTGCAGGGCCGGATTGCGCAGTCGGAATCCTATGTGATTTGGGATAATCTGCTGAAGAGTCCGGCATATCTGCGCAATATTATTGCTGCATTTACAGACGACCCATATCTCGGCGTGCTGGTCCCGCCGCGAATGACCGGCTATCGTTTTTCCGGAAAGGATGGCGATCCCTTCCGGGCGCCTCCTCCGCGGCTGGAAGGCGTCAGCAGCTTCCGCTGGTTTATAGAAAGCCGGAATACCTGCTGCTGGTGCAAAACGGAAATATTTGCGGCGTTTCTTTCCGCTGCGGAAGCATATCCTGATATTGCCAGAAGACTGGGATACATCACGGGAACCGTTATGAACGACAGGTACGGCGGCATTCATGCAATGAATCTGGACGAGATCCTGCGTCAGCTTATAAAAAGCAGGTGGACGCCAATTCATGAAACATTTCCTGATTGTCTCAAAGCAGATAACAGTATGTGGCTGATGGACCTATGGGCCTTTTTTGTGAAGCACCCATCTGTCATGATTTACGGGACAGGCGGTGGAGCGGAGAGCGTGCGGCCTTACTTTGAGCTTGCCGGAAAACCCATCGAAGGGTACATTGTCTCCGACGGTTACCGGATGGAGGAGCAGTATGAGGGAGTTCGTGTTTATGAACTGTCTGAAGTAGACAAGCGTGACGGATTGGGAATCGTCGTCGCGATGACAGCCGAGAATACGCAGCAGGTACTTCCGGCCCTGCAAAGCAGGGGATTCGACATCTTTCTGAGCGCAAATTGCGACGGGCAACAAGAATTGCCGGATTCCGGCAGTGGCAGCCAGGATTGACAACAAGACTGGGGAGTGATGCAATGTGGGAGCTGACAGCTGTCCTGGAAGCCTACAAAAATGCCAGGATTGCCATATATGGTCTGAGCGCACAGACAAAGAAGATTTTAAGTGAGCTGGGCGATGCGTATCAGGTCGTTTGCCTGCTGGATGGATACAAGAAAAGCGGTTCTCTCTACGGCAAGCCAATTCTCTCTTTGGAAGAGGCCGTCCAATGCGGCGTCAAATTGATTCTGGTTGCTGCGAGGCCAAGTTCCACCAGAATCATTGTGAACAGAATCCTCCGTGTATGTGCAGAGAACAAGATTGCGCTTTTTGATACCTCCGGCCATGACCTGCGTGTATTGAAACGGGAGACATATGACCTGAAGGGCTTGGACGGCCCGTCAAAATCGCAGCTCAGGGATATGCTCATGAAGTATGACGCGGTGAGTGTGGATTTGTTTGATACGCTTGTGATGCGCAGAGTGCTTTTTCCTGCGGATGTGTTTGACGTGGCTGCGCAGAGGCTGCGGCAGCAGGGATACGCAATTGAAGATTTTTCCGGCAAACGCCTGGAGAGCGAGCAGACGCTGGCAAGGACCAGACCGTCGACGCTGGGAGAAATATACACGCATATGGCGGCCAATTACTCTATCCGCAGCATAACTCCGGAAGAGTTGGCGGAATTGGAATGGAAAACAGACTGTGAGCTGATGGTCCCGCGCAGAGAACTGTGCGATTTGCTCAATGAACTGTACGCGCTGGGCAAGGAAATCTATATTGTTTCTGATACTTACTATTCAGGAGCTCAGCTCGCGGAATTGCTGGAGCGGTCCGGCGTCAGATATACCGGTATTCTGGCATCCTGCGAGTTCCGGACGGGCAAAGCGCAGCAGCTCTTCCAGGTCCTGCGGGATAAGCTCTGCGGAAAGAGCTGTATGCACCTGGGCGATGATCCTGTCTCGGATCTGCACGGTGCGCGCAGGTATGGCTTCCATTCGCAAAGAATATACAGCGGAATCGATTTGTTTGAGCATGCGGGATATTTGGGGATGTGGGATAACACCGGCGATTTGCCAGGCCGCATCCGTCTGGGGCTGTTGGTGTCCAGGTTGTTCAACAGTCCCTTCCGGTTTGAGACGCCTGAGCGCGCCGTCGGAATTGGCACGGCATATGATATTGGATTTCTCTGTTTCGCACCCTTGATCTGCGATTTTGTCATCTGGTTCCAGCGGCAGGTTACAGCGTATGGACTGCAAAATATATGGTTTTGCGCAAGAGACGGCTATCTCCCCAAAAAGCTTTACGACATGCTGGACAGCGGCGCGGCTTCCGTATACTTCCTGACGTCACGCGCCGCAGCCGTCCGTGCCGGGGTGGAAAATCCGGAGGATATTCAGAAAATCGCGGAGCTCCGGTTTGACGGTACATTGCATGAGCAGGTGAAAGAGCGTTTCGGACTCACGGAGTATGTCGGTGACGGCGGGTTGTCAGACTATACGGAGCTGATTCTTTCCAAAGCGGCGGAAAATAAAAAGAGATATCAGCGGTACATAAGGACTCTGGATGTGAGGGATGGCGACATCGCGTTCTTTGATTTCGTCGCCAGAGGAACCGTACAGAGGCATATCAGCCGGCTTGTGGACCATCGTCTGCGCGGATTCTATTTTCTTTTTCTGGCGGATCAGCAAAATAAGAGCGACTCGCTTGAGGCCGTATCCTTTTGTACGCTGGAGGATGGGGCGGGGGACGCCGTTTGGAAAGACTATTCCATTCTGGAAGCGGTCCTGACCTCGCCTGAGCCAATGGTTGTGGCGTTCAGCGAAGCGGGAGAGCCCTGCTGCGCGGAGGAATCCCGCACGGAGCAGGATTTGCGCTGCATCCAATCTGTCCAGGAGGGAATTACCGATTATTTCAAGGCGTATCTGGCGATATCTCCTGAATGGAGGGATGCCGTCAACCTGGAGCTGGATGGAAAGCTGCTGTCATTGATACACAAAATACCTGTCTTCGACCATGAGTTCCTGTCCTTGAAGGTGGAAGATCCTTTCTTCAACCGGATTGCGGACGTGAGCGACCTGCTGTGAGAATCCTCGGGGTGCATACATACAGCGCCAGAAAGGAGCGTTTGTGAAAGGAATTATTTTGGCTGGCGGCAGCGGAACGCGCCTGTACCCGCTGACGATGGTCACATCAAAGCAGCTGCTGCCAGTATACGACAAGCCAATGATCTTTTATCCCCTGTCCACCTTGATGCTGGCGAATATACGGGATATTCTGATTATTTCTACTCCGCATGACCTGCCCAATTTTGAACGCCTGCTGGGCGATGGAAGTCAGTTCGGCATCCGCTTGTCCTACAAAGCGCAGCCGTCGCCGGGCGGGCTGGCGCAGGCGTTTGTTCTGGGAGAGGAATTTGTCGCCGGGGACCGCTGCGCCATGATCCTGGGCGATAACATCTTTTACGGGGCGGGCTTGACGGCTCGCCTGCGGGAGGCGGCGGAACGCAAAGAGGGCGCGACTGTATTTGGTTACTATGTAGAGGACCCGGAGCGGTTTGGCGTGGTGGAGATAGATCGTGTGGGCAAGGCTGTATCCATCGAGGAAAAGCCGTCATGTCCCAAATCCAACTATGCGGTCACGGGATTGTATTTTTATGACGAAAAGGTATGCGGGCGGGCGAAGGCTCTGCGCCCCTCCGCCAGGGGAGAATTGGAGATTACCGATTTGAACCGGATTTATCTGCAAGAAGGGCGTTTGAATGTCGTTATGCTGGGCCGCGGATATGCGTGGATGGATACTGGGACGGTGGACTCCCTGGCGGCGGCAAGCGAGTTTGTGCGGGTGGTGGAATCCGGAGCGGGGATTCAGATTGCGGCTCTGGAGGAGATTGCCTATCAAAATGGCTGGATATCGATGAAGGAGCTGGAGCGTTCTATTGAAAGGTACAAAAAATCTGGCTATGGACAGCACCTGAAACAGGTGCTCAGGAACAGGATCATGCACTGATTTCCATGAAGGAGGATTTTTATGCAAACCACTATGACAGAACTTCCTGGCTGCCTGATTATCGAACCAAAAGTATTTGGCGATCACAGAGGCTGGTTCTATGAGTCTTATTCTGAGCAGAAGCTGCCGGATCTGAACGTTACGTTTGTGCAGGACAATCACTCATATTCCAGGAACAAGGGGACGATTCGCGGCATTCACTTCCAGAAACCACCGGAAACCCAGGCAAAGCTTGTGCGCTGCATACGGGGCGCGGTAAAAGCGCTTGCGGTTGACCTGCGGTCAGATTCCCCCGCGTTCAAACGTTGGATCCTGGTGGAATTGAGCGCGGAGAACAAAAAAATGCTCTATTTGCCCTTTGGCTTTGGGGCAGGATTTGTCACGCTTACAGACGACGTGGAATTTTTGTACAAGGTCGATCACTACTATTCTCCGGCGAATGAGCGGAGCATCCGCTGGAATGATCCGGAGTTAGGGATTGATTGGGGGATAGACGCCCCGATTTTGTCTGATAAGGATGCGAAGGCTCCATTTTTAAAGGACAGCGACCTGAATTTTTGAGAATGGGGGGATTGAATTATGGCAGCAGCCATCAATAACTTTAACGCAAATGAAAAAATTTTGAACTACCTGGACAAGCTTGATTACTTTTTCAATGGACATAAGACGCTGATTGTGACAGAATTCGATTTGACCAATCGCTGCAATAACAAATGCCCTGGCTGTTGCGGCGTTAATGGCAATCAGGCGGAACTGACAAAGCATCAAATCGATCTCATAGTGGACAGCTTAAGTGACATGGATAATCAGGGCGTTATTCTGTCGGGGGGAGGAGAGCCTCTCATCAGCCCGCATTTTACCTATGCGGTCAAGTCTTTGAGAAATAAGGGGATAAAACTCGGACTCAATTCAAATGGGCTTGCACTGACAGAGGAATTGGCGGAGTTGATTGCGGATAACTGCGAATATTTCCGGATCAGTCTGGATGCGGCCAGTCCGGAGCTGTACTTGAAGACGCATGGGATGTCAGCCGCTGTATTTCAGAAAACCGTCAGCAACATACGGATGTTTTCCGATATAAAAAGAAAACTGGGAAGTGAGATCAGTTTTGGCGTCGGATTCCTGACCAATCAGGAGACAGCGGCAGAAATGGAGAAATTTGTCCAACTAGTTCAGGAGTGCGGCGCTGATTTTGCGCAATTCCGGCCTTTTACCGGCGACATGCACGACGTGACAGAAACCTACCTGCGGCTGAAGGAGCGCTATGAGACGCCTGATTTTGGCGTACGGGCTTCTGTCCAGAAGTATAGAGAAATGCGGACAAAAGGAGAGAGAGGCTATAACCGCTGCCGCGGCATGTTCTTCTCCACGGTTATTACCGCAGACGCAAAGGTATTTGCGTGCCTGCATCACCGGCAAAATGACGCGTATTACTTGGGGCAGATCAACGATCAGGTATCCCTTGCGGACATCTTCAGGAGCGCACGGATGAGAGAGGTTTACGAAGCCATTGATTGCGCGCAATGTCCGGTTATGTGCCGCAACGATGTATTTAACCGTACGCTGGATGTGCTTTCTCTGGATGTAACGCACAGTGCGTTTCTATGATATGTGGAAGGGGGATGCCTGTGCGTGTTTTAGTGACGGGAGTCAGCGGACAGCTGGGTCATGACGTCTGTCAGGAGCTGGAGAGGCGGAATATTGGATTTCTCGGAACAAACTCCGCTGAAATGGATATTATCAATCAGAACATTGTCAGAGAGAGGATGTTCGCTTACCGGCCTGACGCGCTTATTCACTGCGCCGCATATACAGCCGTTGATCGGGCAGAGGAGGATGTGGAACGTGCGTTTTTGGTAAACGAACAGGGAACTCATAATCTTGCAGAAGTATGCCGCTTGCTTGACGCAAAGATGGTGTATGTTTCAACCGATTATGTGTTTCCAGGGAATGGGACTGCACCATATGAAACAAGCTCTGCTGCCGCTCCGCTCAATGCATACGGGAAAAGCAAGCTGGCAGGAGAGCTGGCGGTAAGAACGGCGCTGGAGAAGCACTTTATTGTCCGCACGTCCTGGGTGTTCGGCGTGCATGGAAACAACTTTGTAAAGACGATGCTCCGCCTTGCGGAAACCAGGGATCGGGTTCAGGTCGTCAACGATCAGGTTGGGTCGCCCACCTATACAAAGGACCTTGCCCGGCTGCTGTGCGGCATGGTCGAAACGGAGAAATATGGCACCTATCATGCGACGAATGAGGGAGTATGCTCCTGGGCGGAGTTTGCGGCGGCAATCTTTCGCGCAGCCGGAAAGCATGTACTGGTAGAACCGGTCACAACAGCGGAGTACACAGCGTCCAGGGCGATCAGACCGCTGAATTCCAGAATGAGCAAGGCAAGCCTGACTGCCGCTGGATTTGCGCGCCTGCCCGCCTGGGAGGACGCGCTGGAGCGGTATTTGCACGAGCTAAGGAGTGCGGCGTATACGCCAGGCCTGTTATAAGGGCCGCCGCCCTTGACAGCCCGTCTCCCATTTGCCATCAATGTTGAGTATAGAAGTGTGGTAAAAAGAGGGATGAGGTGAAAGAAATGGGTGAGAAAAAGAGCACACAATCAAAGTGTAATTCTGTTGTAGACAAGCTGGTTGCAGTTCCGGATGGCGCGGGTACACGGGATACGGAGGCCGTAAAGCGCACAATACGCGCCCCTGCAAGCCCCGTGCCATAAAAATGATTTCCCCGGCGCCATTCGGCCTGGACGATAAAAAAAGCCCCGGCGCCTCAAGCAACCGGAGCTTTTTGAAGAATTATATGGATATCTGAGTATGCGGCCTGCGCATTCTGGAACGCAGAAGCAAGCAACTGTATTTTGAACAATTTCCCCTTGTTCAGATTGTTTGATTTTAGCAAATTCGCCGGTTTTACAGCTGGGATATTGACAGTTTCGCTTTAAAGTGCTATTGTTAATGTAAAATATCAAACGCGATGAAGTGGAAGAGTAGACGGGTCCCCGCCCTCCAGAGAGATGCCGGACGGTGCAAGGCATCGGGCAGGACCGCCGAACGTCGCCACGGAGCGGCCGCATTCAACTCGCTAGATAGTAGATGCGGACGGGTGCTCCCGTTATGGAGCTAGGCGTATTGGCGCTGAAGGTGCATCCCGTTGCGCGGGGTGAAAAAGAGTGGTACCGCGGAAGGTCGAAATGTTTTTCAACTCTTTCGTCTCTTTGCTGATTTTGGGCAAAAAGACGAAAGAGCTTTTTATTTTCTGCCGCTCAGCGCACAATAAAAAATAGCGCGTCCATATGGACGCGCCGCACGAAAGGATGATGAAATTTGAGATTGACCGGCGCTGACATTGTTGTCAGGACATTGATCGAACAGGGCTGTGAGGTGGCGTTCGGCTACCCCGGCGGGCAGATCATCAACGTCTACGATTCCCTTTACAAATACCAGGATGAACTGCGCCACGTGCTCACCGCCCATGAGCAGGGCGCGGTCCACGCCGCCGACGGCTACGCCCGGGCCTCCGGACGGCCCGGTGTAGTCATCGCCACCTCCGGCCCCGGGGCCACCAATCTGGTCACCGGCATCGCCACGGCGTTTCTGGACTCCGTACCCATGGTGGCAATCACCGGCAACGTGCCCAACGCCCAGATCGGCACAGACTCCTTTCAGGAGATCGACATTACAGGCATCACCCTCCCCATCACCAAGCACAACTACTTCGTAGGCGCGGTGGAGGACTTGGCGGACACCATCCGGGAGGCTTTCCGGCTGGCGGTGTCCGGACGTCCCGGCCCCGTGCTGGTGGACATCCCCAAGGACGTCCAGATTGCCCAATGCGACTATGAGCCCCAGCCACCTGTGAAGCCGGACGAGGCATTCCCTGCCAAGGATGTGCGCATCCAGGCGGCGGCGGAGTGCATCAACGCCGCCCACCGGCCTTTCATCTATTTCGGCGGCGGTCTCGCCGCCAGCGGCGCCCAGGAGGAACTGCTGACCCTGGCGGAGAAGATCGACGCGCCCATCGGATGTTCCCTCATGGGCATATCCGCCATCCCAACGGACCATCCCCGCTTTCTGGGGATGCAGGGGATGCACGGGCACTACGCCTGCTCCACCGCCATGCACCGCTCGGACTGCATCATCGCCCTGGGGGCCCGGTTCAGCGACCGGGTCACCGGCGACCGGACCCGGTTCGCCAGGGGAGCGAAGATCGTCCATATCGACGTGGACGGCTCGGAGCTGAGTAAGAACGTAGCCGCTGCCCACGGACTGCGGGGGGATGTGAAGCTGACGCTGGGCCGGCTGCTGGAGCTGACCGCGCCGGCGGAGCATCCGGAGT
The DNA here is from genome assembly GCA_022800525.1 of Oscillospiraceae bacterium. Classification (GTDB taxonomy): domain Bacteria; phylum Bacillota; class Clostridia; order Oscillospirales; family Oscillospiraceae; genus Pelethomonas. Next base: position 9,063 of record JAAWQM010000047.1, on the reverse strand, counting down.
GGATGAAAACCGTCGAGGGCTTTCGAGGGGAGGAGGCCCGATGCCGCGACACCCGGCCCGGCCTCACGCCCCGCAGCGCCCTGCTGGCGCTGAACAGGCGCCTGACGCCGGTCACCCCGGTTGCAACGGATGTAGGCCAGCATCAGATGTGGGCGGCGCAGACGCTGGCGTTCAGCCGCCCTCGCCGGTTCCTCTCCAGCGGAGGGCTGGGCACCATGGGCTTCGGCATGGGGGCCGCCATCGGCGCTCAGATGGCTACGGGAGAACACGCGGTGCTGGTCACCGGCGACGGCAGCTTCGGCATGAACCTCAATGAGCTGGCCACCGCCGTGACCTACAAGGTCCCTCTGGCGATCCTGCTGCTGAACAACGGCGTGCTGGGCATGGTGCGCCAGTGGCAGACGCTTTTCTTCGACAGGCACTACTCCAACACCATTCTGGAGCGCAAGACCGATTTCGTGCGGCTGGCGGAAGCCTTCGGCGCAGCTGGCGAGCGGGTGGCCGCCCTGGAGGAGCTGGACGCCGCCCTGGGACGGGCCTTCCAATATCAAGGGCCCTATCTTATTGACTGTACCATCAGCGAGGACGAGTTTGTCCTTCCCATGCTGCCCCCCGGCGGGAGCATGGACGACATCATTGTGAAAGTAGGTGGCTGAGGATGCCGAGATATACAGTAGCCGTGCTGGTACGCAACCAGTTCGGCGTGTTGAACCGGGTCACCAGCATGTTCCGGCGGCGGCAGTTCAATATCGACAACCTGACCGTCAGCGAGACGGAGTCCCCGGACTACTCCCGCATCACCGTCCAGTTCGCGGGCGAGCGGGTAACCAAGCAGCAGCTGGTGGACCAGCTCTACAAGCTGCCGGACGTGTGCTCCATCCGGGAGCTGGACAGCGAGAATTCAGTCAGCTGCGAGCTGCTGCTCATCAAGCTGAAGAACGAACCTGCCAGCCGGGGGGACATTATGGCGGCGGCAGACGCCTTTGAGGCGAAGACCATCGATTATACCAGGGAGTCCATCGTCTTCCAGGTCACCGCCGGCAGCCGGCGGATTGATGATTTCATCGACCTCATGCGGGACTATGAGATACTGGAGATTTGCCGCACCGGGGTGGTATCCCTGGAGCGGGGCGCGAGCACTATCCGGAAGGTGACCAATCTGTAACGGGGTTGCCGCCGCCTAAATACCGCCCCCTTGGACGGCGGCTCCTGCGGTATATCCAAACAATCATCATAAAATCACAAATCCAAAATGATAAAGTGAGGTAACAAATCATGGCAAGAATCTTCTATCAGCAGGACTGCGATCTCCAGAAGCTGGCGGGCAAAACCGTCGCCATCATCGGCTACGGCTCCCAGGGCCACGCCCACGCGCTGAACCTGAAGGACAGTGGCGTGAAGGTCGTCATCGGCCTCTATGAGGGCAGCAAGAGCTGGGCCAGGGCCGAGAGCCAGGGGCTCCTGGTCATGACCTCCGCCCAGGCCGCCCAGGCCGCCGATATCATCATGATCCTTATCAACGATGAGAAGCAGGCGGCGCTCTACAAGGAGTCCATCGAGCCCTATCTGACCGAGGGCAAGACCCTGGCCTTCGCCCATGGCTTCAACATCCACTTCGGCTGCATCAAGCCCCCCAAAAATGTCAACGTCATCATGGTCGCCCCCAAGGGCCCCGGCCACACTGTCCGCAGCGAGTATCAGGCCGGAAAAGGCGTGCCCTGCCTCATTGCCGTGGAGCAGGACGCCACCGGCGACGCGCTGGACATCGGCCTGGCCTACGCCCTGGGCATCGGCGGCGCGAGGGCCGGGGTGCTGGAGACCACCTTCCGCACGGAGACGGAGACGGACCTCTTTGGCGAGCAGGCGGTGCTGTGCGGCGGCGTGTGCGCGCTGATGCAGGCGGGCTTCGAGACTCTGGTGGAGGCCGGATATGACCCCCGGAACGCTTATTTTGAGTGCATCCATGAGATGAAGCTGATCGTGGACCTGATCTATCAGAGCGGCTTCGCCGGGATGCGGTACTCCATCTCCAACACCGCTGAGTACGGCGACTATATCACCGGCCCCAAGATCATCACCCAGGACACCAAGAAGGCCATGAAGAAGATTTTGTCCGACATCCAGGACGGCACCTTCGCCAAGGACTTCCTTCTGGATATGTCCGATGCCGGTTCTCAGGTCCACTTCAACGCTATGAGGAAGAAGGCCAGCGAGCATCCCGCTGAGATTGTGGGCGAGGATATCCGCAAGCTCTACAGCTGGAGCGATGAGGACAAGCTGATTAATAACTGAGCTGGGACCGCTGCGGATGCGCTATTAGGGGAAATGGAAAAGGCTCTGCATTATGCGCAATGTCTCCTGAAAAATGTGACGGAGCTCAAGGCTGACAAGATGGTTCTCCTCGTCCATGTATTGACTGAACAACCTTTTCTGTTCTTCAGTCAATCCTGCCGACAGAACATTCTCCGCTTCATTTCGTATCAGCTGGGCAGACATATATTCTTCGTCTTTTTGCAAAGCCGGGTACTGCCTGTCGGATATGTATTGATATAGGCATTCTTGCAATTCAGTCATAATATTCCTCCACCAAAATACGATTTTTAATCTCGTAAATCCATCATAACACGAAGTTTAAATTCTGTCAACAGGGAATGGATGATTTATGGAAGTAAAGATGGCGGCTATGGGCGCCCGGTTAAAAGAATTGCGGAAAGAGAAAAAAATGACGCAAAAGGCAATGGCTGGGCTCCTTGATATGACCGAACGCCACTATCAGGCCATTGAGGCCGGAAGCGTCAACGTCCCGTCTCTCACCCTCAAATTTTTTGCGGATTATTTTGATGTCTCCGCCGATTACCTCCTGGGCCGCACTGACAACCCGGAGGTCAATCCATAACAGCGTCAGAAAGGAGTTTTTATGACAGAGAAAGAAGCGTTTGAAACCGAACAGAGGGTATTTGATATCTACAGCGGCATCCTTATCAACAACCAGGAGTTCGCCGGAAGCGGCGAAACGGCGGAGATTACCTATGATTTCGACTGTCCGGAGTACAAAACCCTCATTGAGAAATACGGCATCGACAAGATCGCCGGGGAGGGGACGGCCTTCCAGCGCGGCGTCCGGCTGATGCACTGGATGGCCCCCAAGCTGACCCACAAGTCAAATTATGACAGCCACATTCCTGTCAATGCCTTGGATTTGCTGGACTACAGCCTGGGACGGCCTGAGCGCGGCATCAACTGTCTGAACAAATCAAAGATTCTTGCGGAGTGCTGCCTTGCGGTGGGTATTTACGCGAGGCGGGTTTCTATCCTGCCCTATTCTCCGTACGACGGCGACAACCATGTGGTCACGGAAATTTTTGATGAAGACATGGGGAAATGGGTCATGCTTGACCCGACTACGGACGGGTTTTTTGTGGACGAAGAGGGCGGGATTCTGTCCGTTCTGGAGCTGCGTGAAAAATTTGCCCGCCAGGACTTCGCCACCTTTGCCGTCTGCACAGAGGACCTCTCGGATTTGCGGAAGCTGAGAGACAGGCACATGGAGGACAACGCCTACTACTGCAAAAACCTGTTCCGCCTGCTGGTTGACGGCTATAACGGCTTTGGCGGCGGAAAGCTGGATTTGAAATTTATTCCGGTTGGATACGACCTCAAGCGGAATATGATTGCCAACGCCGAGTACCGCATCCGCAAGTTTCCAGGCTGTGAAGAGTCTGCCCGGAAATGGATTGCGAAAATTGAAGCGGAGCCGGACCCTGTTCCGGCTGAGCCTGCCCTGTTGGCCGCTCCGCCTAAGTGAGCTGTTGTGTTGTCAAGGTTCGCTTTGCATCACCTTTGTGTCAGCCCGGTGTGCGGCCCGGTACCAGGGCGGGGTTCGACTTGCTTCAGTGCCTGGTTAACTCGGAGGTTTGTCTTCCCTCAGATTGGGGCCTGTAAGATGGGGGGAGTTGCTGGAAAAGATGCAACCGCCGGAAAAATTTGTGTTTCAAATCGGCTGCCGTCCTCCAGGCCAGCCGCCCTGAGAACCTGTGGGTAGACGCAGAAGACCGGCGCGCCAACGAAGGTATCCGGACAGAACCAGACCGGGTATCGCCGGAGGGGAAAAATCCACGCGTTGGGGGATTCTCAAGGGGGCTGCGCCGCCCTTGAGCAAGCTTTTGGTACTTTTCCCTTGCGGGAAAAGTACGCCCCCGTCCCCGCCCCGAGGGCGGACGATCACCTTGCTGCCGGATCAGGAGCAGCAGGAAGGAAGGTATCCAAATGAAAAGTGATTCCCTGAAGCTGGGGGCCCAGAACGCCCCCCACCGGGCGCTCTACCACGCCCTGGGACTGACCGAGGAAGAGATAGCGAAGCCCCTGGTGGGCATTGTCAGCTCCTACAACGAGATCGTCCCCGGCCATATGAATCTGGACAAGATCGTGGACGCGGTGAAGCTGGGCGTAGCCATGGCGGGGGGGACCCCCATCGTGTTCCCAGCCATCGCCGTCTGCGACGGCATTGCCATGGGCCACCAGGGCATGAAATACTCCCTGGTCACCCGGGACCTCATCGCAGACTCCACCGAAGCCATGGCCTTGGCCCACGGCTTCGACGCTCTGGTCATGGTCCCGAACTGCGACAAGAATGTCCCCGGCCTCCTCATGGCGGCGGCAAGGCTGAATATTCCCTCCATTTTTGTCAGCGGCGGCCCCATGCTGGCCGGACGCATCGACGGCGGCAAGGCCAGCTTCTCCACCATCTCCGAGGCAGTAGGACAGTACAACGCCGGAAAGATGACCGGGGAAAAGCTGCGGGAATACGAGCGCAGAACCTGCCCCACCTGCGGGTCCTGCTCCGGCATGTATACCGCCAACTCCATGAACTGCCTCACCGAGGCCCTGGGCATGGGCCTCAAGGGCAACGGCACTATCCCCGCCGTGTACTCCAGCCGCATCGAGTTGGCCAAGCGCGCAGGCATGGCGGTGATGAAGCTCATTGAAAAGGACATCCGCCCCCGGGATGTCATGACAGAGGCCGCGTTCCGCAATGCCCTGGCGGTGGACATGGCTCTGGGCTGCTCCACCAACAGTATGCTGCACCTCCCGGCGATTGCCCATGAGTGCGGCATTGAAATCAACCTGGACATCGCCAACGCCATCAGTGAGAGAACCCCCAACCTCTGCCACCTGGCCCCCGCCGGGCGGACCTATGTGGAGGAGCTGGACGAGGCGGGCGGCGTGTACGCCGTCATGAACGAGCTGTCCAAAAAGGGCCTGCTGGACCTGGACTGCCTGACCGTTACAGGAAAGACCGTGGGAGAGAACATCGCGGGCTGTGAAAACCGGGACCCCGAGGTCATCCGGCCCATTGAAAACCCCTACGGCGAGACCGGCGGCATTGCCGTCCTGCGGGGCAATCTGGCCCCGGAGGGCAGCGTGGTGAAGCGGTCCGCCGTCGCGCCGGAGATGCTGGTCCACGAGGGCCCCGCCCGGGTTTTCGAGTGCGAGGAGGACGCACAGGCGGCCATCAACGCCGGAAAGATCCATCCCGGCGATGTGGTGGTCATCCGCTACGAGGGTCCCAGGGGAGGCCCCGGTATGCGGGAGATGCTCAACCCCACCTCCGCCATCATGGGCATGGGACTGGGCGGCAGCGTGGCCCTCATCACCGACGGACGCTTCAGCGGCGCTACCCGGGGCGCCTGCATCGGCCACGTGTCGCCAGAGGCCGCCAGCGGCGGCCCCATCGGCGTGGTCCGGGAGGGCGACCGTATCCGCATTGACATCCCGGGCAACCGGCTGGAGCTGCTGGTCAGCGGGGAGGAGCTGGCGGCGCGGATGAAGGACTTCACGCCGGTGAGGAAGGCGCTGTCCGGCTACCTCAAACGCTATGCGGCGCTGGTGTCCAGCGGGGCGTCGGGGGCGGTCCTGAACTGATGGAGAGGAACGATTTTTCCCGCCTCCTGGGGCGCCTGCGGGCCTTGGCTGTGTTCCGGACCCAGCTCTGCGACCATGCGCTGGAATCCCTGCTGGATTTCCTGGAGAGCCGCGCGGCGGGGAATCCGGAGGAGGCTGCGTCCAGCTACGGGGAGTTCGTGGCCGATCTCTATGAGGCCTCCGCCGGAGATCTGGCCGCCCATGTCCGGGACGCCGTCTTCCGGGATGAGAACCCTTATATCCGCGCTGTGGGCCGGGGGGAGACGCCGCCGGAGTTCATGCGTCGGTGCGTGGAGGAGGAGCTTCGGACCCTGCAGGCCGTGGCGGACCTGACGCCGGATGACCTTCTGGAGGGCATGGACGGCAGGGAGTACCTGCCCGGCTTTACCGGCGGGGGCATCGGTCTGGCGGAGAGCTATTTCCAGCGTCTGGCGGAGATCGGGCGGTACGGCTGCGGCATCTACACGGAGCACCATATGTTCTATCTGGAGACCAACGGCAGGCTGTGGAACGCCCACGGCGGGGTGGTCAACGCCGGGACGCGGATTGTGCCTGTGCGCCACCCGGACCCCATCCGGCTCAGCGGTCTGGCAGACTACCAGCGGGAGCGGCAGCTGATTCTGGACAATACGAAGGCTCTGCTGGCAGGACGTCCTGCCGCAAACACGCTCCTCACCGGCGACGCCGGGACCGGGAAGAGCTCCACCATCAAGGCGGTGGTCAACGAGCTGTACCAGGAGGGGCTGCGGATTATCGAGGTGCGCAAGGACCAGCTTCGGGCTCTGCCGGACCTGCTGGACCAGCTGTCGGAGAATCCGCTGAAATTCATTTTGTTTATTGACGATCTGTCCTTCCAGAAGGGGGATGACAACTACAGCGCGCTCAAGGCGGTGCTGGAGGGGTCCGTCTCCGCAAAATCCCGCAATGTGGTCATCTATGCCACCAGCAACCGGCGGCATCTGGTGAAGGAGACCTTCTCCGGCAGGGAGGGCGACGACATCCACCGCAGCGACACCATGCAGGAGCTGATTTCCCTCTCGGACCGCTTCGGGCTTCAGGTTACTTTCCAGAAACCGGACAAGGCGGCCTACCTCCGCATCGTCCGCCATCTGGCGGACGATGCGGGAGTCACGATGGAGCGGTCCCGGCTGGAGGAGCTGGCGGAGCGGTTCGCGCTGGGCCGGGGCGGGCGGTCCTGCCGGGCGGCCCGGCAGTTCGTGGAGGGGCTCGCCGCGGCGGAAGCGCCCGGTTATTGAAAGACAGGAGCGCCGCCCTTTCATGGGCGGCGCTCCTGCTGGTTCATCATGGTTCCGCATTTGTTCCCTTGATCTCGCTGATGTCGAAGGGAGTGGTCTGGTAGACAAAATAGTTCAGCCAGTTGCTGTACAGCAGATTGGCGCAGGAGCGCCATGTGACGCGGGGCGGCTGGGTGTCGTCGTCGTTGGGGTAGTAGTTTGCCGGCACCTCAATGGGCTTGCCCTGGCTCTTGTCCCGCAGGTACTCCTTCTCCAGGGTGTCCGCGTCGTACTCACTGTGTCCGGTGATGAAAATTTGCCGCCCGCTCTCGGTGGACAGGGCGTAGATGCCTGCATCCAGGGAGGTGGCGAGAATCTTCAGCCCGGGGACCTGTTCGACGTCCTCGCGGCGGATGGCGGTATGCCGGGAGTGGGGTACCATGAACACGTCGTCGCTGCCCCGGAAGAGCATATTGCTCCTGCGCTCCACGACGTGCGGGAACACGCCGAACAGCTTCTTTTCCAGAGGGTACTTCTGGATGCTGTAGTGGTAGTACAGCCCCGCCTGGGCTCCCCAGCAGATGTGGAAGGTGGAGTGGACATGGCTCTTGGACCACTCCATAATTTCGCACAGTTCCTCCCAGTACTCCACCTCCTCAAAGGGCAGGTGCTCCACCGGCGCGCCGGTGATGACCATGCCGTCGTAGTTGCTGTCCTTTACGTCGGAAAAGTGGCGGTAAAAGGCCAGCATGTGCTCCTGGGGGGTGTTCCTGGGGACGTGGCCGCTGGGAGCAATCAGCTCCAGCTCCACCTGCAGGGGCGTGTTGGACAGCAGGCGGCTGAGTTGGGTCTCCGTGGCGATTTTTGTGGGCATCAGGTTCAGCAGCAGAATTCTCAGAGGCCGGATGTCCTGGGCGACGGCCCGCTGCTCCGTCATGACAAAGATGTTCTCCTCTTTCAGCGTCCTTGCCGCAGGCAGCTCGTTGGGGATTCGGATGGGCATGTGGTGGTTCCTCCCTGGTTATGTGAAATGCGGCCGCGGTGGACCGGGAATGGCCGCAGTCAGGATTTGACAAAGCCTGACTGGCGTTGTATACTTCATGTTACTGACCTCCGTACCAATCAGGATACGGAGCGAAGGGCAGCAGTACATTTGTTACATAGGCGGTCAGTTCACTGACTCCCCCGCAAATAACCTGATGGGAGGAGGTGAAGTGGATGTGGAAATGGAAGCTGTGCAGGTTGCTGCTAACCCTTGTGTTTGCGGCAGCAGCGGTATGCTTGCTCACCACAAAAGCATGTTGACCGCCCGGACAGCCCCGAACGGTCAACAAAGATTGACTTAACTACCGTGGGCTGACCGCCAGCAGCAGTGCCCTTCTGCCCTTCATTATACAAGTCTTTGGCCTGCTTGTCAAGCAGGATATCATAAATTTGATGGCAAGAAATGCCAAGGGGTCAATGCAGAAACATCTATCATACTTTATGGAACGGAATTTCTACCATGATATTTTCTGTTCTTAGCGGTATGATGTATCTAAGATTAAACAGGAAATACTTGTATAGCTATCGTTTTATTGCTATAGGTTATTTCCTATAGCCCCCATTTATCGGGGAGCAAACAGAGCCCAAAATCAGTATTTAGGAGAGTGTTATAAATATGAAAAAAACTTTAGAAAATAAACACTTTGCAGTTTTCATGATATTAAGTTTTTTAGTTTATATAATGTCCAACGGAGAATGGTGTATTCCGATTTTTGCATGGATTTATCCGATTTTGTTCCTGTGTATGATTTATCTTAATCGGACTCGAAAAGTCTACCTTATAATTAGTTCAATATATGCCATTGGTTTTATTGTCCAGTTTTGGAGAGCCATTGGAATGGATATAAAGATATGTATAATA
>JAAWQM010000046.1 GCA_022800525.1 Oscillospiraceae bacterium | reverse complement strand
GCAGTCATGGGTCAACTGACGGTAATTTCCGCAGATGTAGTAATCATCCGCGTCATAGACTTTCTTCTTGGTGGGGGACGGCTGATGATGGGTCAGCTTAGGCTCTCCTTTCCGTTCATCAGTCCTTTTAACCGTTCCATTTTCCCCTGTGCCGTGGCTTTCCTGATATTCTCCCCGGTGAAGAATACCGGGCAGCACATTTCAAGCAGACGGTCATAAATCCGGGCATGGGCGGTGTCCTCCGGGTTCTGCAATTCCTCCAACGTCAAATTCGTTGTGACTATCAGCGGCTTCCGGCTTCGGTATCGGCTGTCAACCATGTGTTCTCAACTCCCTGCAAAAAAAAAATACCCCATCGTGATGAAATGGGGATGAAAAAAAGGAGAGCGCGTCAACGGCGAAGTGCCTTACGGTTACATAGCCGACCCAAACGACCGCAATCATCTATTGCCCGACCCGGAAACGGCGTACATTGTAAAACAGATTTTCGCTATGTATGTGCGTGGCGACCGTATCTTCGAAATCCAGAACTGGCTACGGAAACATGAGGTACTTACTGTTTCAGAACTCCGCTGCCGTCGTTCCGGCAGTTGCCGACACCCGCGCCCGACCTGTATTTATAACTGGCCGGATAAGACGCTGTATGATATTCTTGGACGCAGGGAATATTTGGGGCATACCATTACGGGCAAGAGCTATAAGGTATCTTACAAATCAAAAAAGGCGAAAAAGAACCCAGAGGAAAAGCAATACTTCTTCCCTAACACGCACGAACCTTTGATTGATGAAGAAAAGGTAAGATCAAAACAATGTGACCTTTGATTTCATCCAATATGCCGGGGCAGGGCATGAACTGAGACTTGCCTGCCTGCGGGTGTGTTTCCCGGACGATATGGAGAGGCGAAAGCGATTTTTGCACCCCGGAAAATTGGTCAGGTTTACCGAAATTCAGCGATTTTCCCTGTTGATTATTTTCCAAAGGTGTATTATACTGGATATCGGATGGAGAGGACGACCTCTCAATAATTTTGAGGAGGATGATTCCAATGAACTACAACCGCACCTACAACTTTTCCGCTGGTCCCGCCACCATGCCTGAGCCCGTTCTGGAGGAGATCCGGGATGAAATGATGAACTACCGGGGCTCCGGTATGTGCGTGATGGAGATGAGCCACCGCTCCCCCGTCTATCAGCAGATCATCGACGAGGCTGAGCAGGACCTGCGGGACCTGATGAACATTCCTAACAACTATAAGGTGCTGTTCATTCAGGGCGGCGCGACGCTCCAGTTTGCCATGATCCCCATGAACCTGATGAAGAACGGCGTGGCCTGCTATGTTGAGACCGGCGCGTGGTCCAAGAAGGCCATCAGCGAAGCCAAGAAGTATGGCGACGTTCATGTCGTCGCTTCCAGCAAGGACCGCAATTTCTGCTATGTCCCCGACTGCGGCGATCTGGATATCCCTGAGAATGCCGATTACGTTTATATCTGTGAGAATGAGACCATCCACGGCGTGACCTGGAACAAGCTGCCCAATACCAAGGGCCATGTGCTGGTCAGCGACCAGAGTTCCATGTTCCTCTCCAAGCCCTGCAACGTATCCGATTACGGTCTCATTTACGCCGGTGTGCAGAAGAATGTCGGCCCCGCCGGTATGGTGGTGGTCATCATCCGCGAGGACCTGATCCGCGACGACGCCGAGCTGGACCCCAAGACCCCCATCTACATGAGCTACAAGACCCATGCGGACAACGGCTCCATGTACAATACCCCCAACTGCTGGGCCATCTACTGCTGCGGCAAGGTGTTCAAGTACCTCAAGAGCATTGGCGGCCTGGAGGCCATGGAGGAGCTGAATATTGAGAAGGCCAAGGTCATGTACGATTTCCTGGACAGCTCCAAGATGTTCACTGGCACGGTTGACAAGGAGTTCCGCTCTCTGATGAACATTCCCTTCGTCACCGGCGACAAGGAGCTGGACGCCAAGGTTGTGGCCGCCACCAAGGCCGCCGGGTACGACAACCTCAAGGGCCACAAGAGCGTAGGCGGCCTGCGGGCCAGCACCTATAACGCCATGCCCAAGGAGGGCGTCGAGGCTCTTGTGGAGTTCCTGAAGAAGTTTGAGGCGGAGAACGGCTGAGTCATGACGCGCTGTACCATCGGCATCGCCGGTGAGAGCGCGGGCGGCAAGTCCACGCTGGCAAAGCGTCCGGAGGAGGAGCTGCCGGGTCAGGACGCTTCATCTGGATGAATACTACAAGCCGGAAGCGGAACGGCCCAGGGTGCAGGGCGTGACCGATGGGAAGCGGTATGTGGACGACAACCACCCGGACGCCTACAACTGGGAACGCTTCTGCTTACCGGCGGCAGTCCTTTGGCTTGCGGTTGGAGAAGCTCTGCCTCTGGAGGGGGCATCGCCGTGGCCGTGAAGCAGCCCTTCGGTATGCGTGCGCACAGTATGCGCCCCTGCAGGAATGCATCAATACGAAGTATTCTGCGAATGGACCGCCGGCAGAACAAGTGGGTAGACGCAGAAGACCGGCGCACCAACAAAGGGATTGAGATAGAATCAAACGCAGTCTCGCCGGAGGGCAAATCATCAACATAAATATATCAGGGGTTCTTAGGGTGGCGCAGCCCCCTAAGCCGCTTTCTTCTGGTACTTTTCTTGGCGGAGCAAGAAAAGTATGCCCCTGTCCCCGCCCCGTGGGCGGATAATAGACCCCACCGCCGGACGGCGGCGGAGAATAAAGATAGGAGACGATGCAATCATGAAAATCCTTGTCACCGATGGAATGGACAAGACCGCGCTGGAGCAGCTCAAGAAGAACGGCCACGAGGTGGTGGAACAGTTCTATGCCCCGGAGGAGCTGGGCGCAGCCCTGAAGGAGTTTGACGCCGTGGTGGTGCGCAGCGCCACGAAGGTAAGGGCCAGCCATATCGACGAGGCCAAGGGCGGCAAGCTGAAGCTCATCATCCGCGGCGGCGTTGGCGTGGACAACATCGACGTGAAGCACGCCGAGGAGGCGGGCGTCACAGTGAAGAACACCCCCCGCGCCTCTTCCAACTCTGTGGCGGAGCTGGCTATGGGCCACATGTTCTCCTGCGCCCGGTTCCTGTCCGTGGCGGGCCACACCATGCGCGAGGGCAAGTGGGAGAAGAAGGCCTACGGCAAGGGCTTTGAGCTGGGCGGCAAGACCCTGGGCATCATCGGCTTCGGCCGCATCGGCCAGGCGCTGGGCCGCATGGCCAAGGGCATCGGCATGGAGGTCATCGCCCAGGACATCTTCCATGTTCCCGGCATTGAGGAGCAGATGGGCATGAAGTACGTGGAGCTGGACGAGCTGCTGGAGCGATCCGACTTCATCTCCCTCCATACCCCCAGTCTCAACGGCGTAAAGCTCATCTGCAAGGAGAATATTGAGAAGATGAAGGACGGCGTGGTGTTCATCAACACCTCCCGGGGCGACAATGTCAATGAGGACGACCTGCTGGAGGCCCTGAACTCCGGCAAGGTCCGCGCCGCCGGCCTGGACGTCTACGCCGACGAGCCCGCTACCAATGCGGCGCTGTACTCCCATCCCAACGTCTCCTGCACGCCTCACATCGGCGCGGCTACCAAGGAAGCCCAGCAGCGCATCGGCGCGGAGATCGTGGAGATCATTGAGAATTTCGGAAAGTAATTGCAATTTGTACATTTTGCGATAAAAATGCCGCTGCGGATCACTGCAGCGGCATTTTTGTTCACCGCAGGAGGCGGTTTACATCCTCGAGACTCCGGAGGCTGCGGACCTGCATGGCGCGGTCGGACAGGATGGGGGCTGAGCGCGCCACCTCCCTCAGCAGGACGCTGGCCGCCGTGTTGTCCCGCACTGGGCCGTTTGCCCGCTGCTCCAGATGATTGGACAGGGAACTGTACGCCGTCTGAACCTGAGCGACCCAACGGCGGTCCGCGTCAATGGTCATCCGGGCCGCCCGGGCGTATTCCCGGGTTGTCACCCGCAGCTTGTTCAGCTGAAGGGTTCTGGAGGACAGGGGGAACTGAGGCAGGATTACAGCGTCGTCCCCCAGCTGCAGGAAGAGGCTCATCCGCGCCCAGGTTCTGGCGCTCCCCAGGTCCGAGCTGCCGCCCGCCCCGCCGGACGCGCTGCCGACGATGGTCACTGACCCCGCCGGTCCCGGCTTCTCTGTCCCGGTGACCATGCCGCCCCGGATCATGATGTGCCCGGACCGGTCGCCGCCGCCGTCCTGCCCGATGCCCGCGCCGCCGGTTCCGCCGGTGGCCGTAAGCGTCCCGGCGGTCTCGCCGCCGCTCTTAGGAGCGGCGCAGTCGATATGCAGGGAGGTCCCGTCCCCCAAGGAGATGCCCGCGCAGCCCTCGCCGCTCTCAAAAATGTTGTTGGTTCCGCTGCGCAGAACCAGGGTCACGTCGTTGTCGCGGCCCAGGTGGAAGGCCCTGCCGGAGGAAACCCGGCAGACCACGCCGCCCAGAGCCAGCTTCAGCGCGCCGATGCTGTCCAGCAGCTCGATCCTGCCGCTGAAGGGCTCCTGCCGCGCGTCCGTCCCCGCGCCGCCGGAGATAGCGGTCACCTGGCTGGACAGGATATGCAGGGTGTGGGTCTCCTCCTCATAGTACCAGTCCTGGTCCTGCTCCCCGCCGGTGACGGTGAAGGGGTTGGGGAACATGGAGACCTCCTGGAAGGCTCCCATCCGCTGCTCCCAGCGCAGATAGGCGTACCGGGTCCTGGGGTGGCCGGACTCATCCCGGCCCCGGAGCATCAGCGTATGCGCGGGATAGCCGTGGGGGGACAGGTCTCCCTTCGCCAGCCAGAGCTTCGCCGGATCGGGGTGCTGGCCGTTCAGCAGGGCTATCCGCGCCTGCTGGCCGTCCACCGCCATGGAGGTGATGGAGCTGAAGCCGGGCAGCAGCGCCTTCCAGATGACGTCAAAGGGCTCCAGCGTATTGCCGCTGACGCTGCGCACCATGTGCGCCTGGGCCGCCAGGGACGCCGGACCGTCCAGGACCACAGGGACCGTCAAGACGCCGGGGGTCCCTCCGTCCTCCGGCAGCACGGCTACCGCGCCGCCCGCCAGGCGCAGGGAGGCGGCCTTGCCGCCTTGGATGGCCCCCGCCTGCAGCAGGCCACGGCCGTCCAGGGTGAGGGTCGTGGCTTCGCCCAGCCGGACCTCGCCCAGGATGTTCCGGCCCACGGTGACAATCCTGGCTTCGGCTGCGTCCGCCGCCAGCAAAGCCGTCCGCAGGTCCAGGACCGTCACCGTCCCGGAGCCGGTGAGCAGGACCGTCTGCGCGCTCTCCCGCCCTGTCCCTTGGAGCATGATGTCCGCCGTTCCGCCTATGGTCAGCTGGCCGGTCTCCTCCTGGAAGGACACCCCGGAGAGGTCCCGGCCCATCACCTGTATCTCACCGAACCGCATGACCGATACAGACTGGGATGCCTCGCTCCGCTGGGCCACCCCCGTCATGGAGGCCGTCAGAGCCGCCTCATTGGCGGCGCCTGCCTGTTCGCTGGCTCCAGGCGCGGACGCCTGCACCTGCCCAGCGGTCATCAGCATCATCAGCAGGTCCAGATCTATCCCGCCGGCTCCCGCCATGAAGGACAGAAGCGAGGGGGCCTGCATCTGGAGAAGGTCCCCGCCGCCGGACAGCAGCAGGTCCTCCAGAAACGCCTGCAGGCCCGGAACCGCTCCGCTGGCAAACTGCTCCTGGAAGTCCGCAAGGCTGGCGTACTCTCCGCCGGTCAGCAGCTCGATGGCCTTGTCCAGCGGAACGCCCTCCGCCGTCTTCTCCAGCAGCCTCATGAGGCCGTCCAGCGCCCTCGATGGGTCCAGATTTCCGGCCTGGGAGCCTCCGGCGATGACCGCTCCCAGGTACAGCGTGGCCAAGTAGCCCGCAGCGGGGTCGCTCTCCAGAGGACGGCCCATCAGCGCGGCCACCAGGTCCGCGCCGCTGGCGCTCTTGTCCGCTCCCAGCGCGGCCAGCAGCCGCTCCGGGGATATTGTCCCCTGCAGCACCGCTTTGGTGAGCCAGTCCGGAAGCGCGGCCTCCTGACCGGCGGACGAATCCGTCTCCGGCGCCCCCTCGTCTGAGAACAGCTGCGTGCCGCCAACGGTGGCGCTGCCGAGCATCCGGTCAATCTCCTCCCAGAGCTGCGTTATATCCTCCTGGATGGCGGCCCGGTCCGCGCCGCCATCTCTGGCCGCCTCCCCGGCCAGCTCCGCCATACGGCCCAGCTTCTCCTGCACCTCGGCCAGTACGCCCTCGCCCGTCTGGAGCGTCCGGCGGCTGAGCTGCACGCCCGCCAGCCCTGTCCGGCTCATCATCTGGCGCAGGGTCTCCGATACGGTAAGGCCCGTGCCACGGTCCACCTTCTGACTCCCGCTGCCGCCGGACAGCTTCGCCGTCCTGCCCACCTCCTGCCGCTGGGACACCGCAAACTCCCGGTTTCTTCGGATAGGCAATAATTCACCCATTCCAACGCGCCTCCTCTCTGCCGGGCGGCGCATCCGCCGCCCTCTTTCTCTTATTATCGGCAGATCGGCGGGAAAAAATAAGGAGGTTCTGAAGTGCGTCTATAGCGGACAGAACCCGGCTTTTTTGTCTCTTGTTGCGAAATTTATTGCCAGACTTCCATTTCTGGTGTTGACGGAATCCTTTTGGGAGGATATACTGAAAGGTGATATCAAGGCGCTAGTAACCTGGAGGAGCAGGGCGCACTGTTGGGTATCGCTGCGGAAAGGGACGGAACTGTACATGAAGGAACAAGAAAAGAAGCAGGTCCTGCCGCTGGTGCTCAGCGAGCAGACCCTCCCCATTATTGAGCAGATTACCTCCGGGATGCCCGGCGGCTTCTTCATCTACCACGCCGATGGGGAGGAACGGCTGATTTACACCAATCAGGCTCTGATCCGGATTTACGGCTGCAGGGATCTGGAGGATTTCCAGCAGTATACCGGCTACACCTTCCGGGGGCTGGTCCATCCGGAGGACTGGGAGCGGGTATCGGAGAGCATCTGGCTCCAGATCGCGGAAAGCGAGGAGGGGCTGGACTTCGTAGAGTACCGCGTACGGCGGAAGGACGGGGAGATCCGCTGGATCAAGGACTACGGACACTTTGTTCACACGGACCGCTACGGGGATGTGTTTTATGTGTTCGTGGAGGACGCCACGGAGCGCCGGGTGAAAGCCCTCAATGACCAGCGGGCCGCAAAGCTGGCCCAGGAGCGGCTGGAGGCCCTGGAGCGGCTGGAGCACGAGACCACCGCCCTGCGCCTCGTCCATGAGATCCTGCGCTCCGGCATGTGGAGCATGGAGTTTGACCCCAACGGGGAGATGGTCAGCGTGTTCTGGAGCGATGAATTCCGCGCCATGGTGGGCTACCGGGACGAGACGGACTTCCCCAATGCCCTGGAATCCTGGTCGGACCTCCTGCACCCGGAGGACAAGGAGCGGGTGCTCCAGGAGTACTACGGGACCATCAGCGACTACACCGGCGAGAAGATCTACGATGTGGAGTACCGTATGCTGACCCGGGGCCAGGGCTACCGCTGGTTCCGGGCCACCGGCAAGCTGTCCCGCCGTCCGGACGGCTCTCCCATCACATATGTGGGCATGTTTGTGGACATCACCGAGCGCAAGCAGTCAAAGGAGGAGCTGGAGACCCAGCACAGGCTGCTGGAGGACGCCCTGGAGCAGGCCAACCGGGCCAACCGGGCCAAGACCGTCTTTCTCAACAATATGTCCCACGATATCCGTACGCCGATGAACGCTATCATGGGCTTCACCGCCCTGGCCTCCACCCACGCGAACGACCCGGCGCTGGTGCGGGACTATCTGGCGAAGATCAGCCAGTCCTCCGGCCTCCTGCTCAGCCTTATCAACGACGTGCTGGACATGAGCCGCATCGAGAGCGGCAAAACCCGCATTGAGGCGGCCCCATGCAGCCTCAACGAGCTCCTGCACGACCTGCACACCATCGTACAGACAGAGGTATACGCCAAGCATCTCCACTTCTCTGTCGATTCCTCGGCGGTGACGGACGAAGCTGTGGTCTGCGACCGGCTGCGGCTGAAGCAGGTGCTGCTGAACGTGGTGTCCAACTCCGTGAAGTTCACCCCGCCCCTGGGGACCGTCCAGGTCCGGGCCGCGCAGCTGCCGGAGGCGGCGGCGGGCTGGGGCAGCTATGTGTTCACGGTCCGGGACACCGGCATCGGCATGAGCAGGGAATTCATACAGCATATCTTTGAGCCCTTCGAGCGGGAGCGCACCTCTACCGTCAGCGGTACCCAGGGTACGGGTCTGGGCATGACCATCACCAAGAGCATCCTGGACATGATGGGCGGCTCCATCCGCGTGGAGAGCGAGGAGGGCAAGGGCTCCCTCTTCACCATCGCCCTCAGCTTCCCGCTGGCCAGCCAGCCCTGCCGGAGCGGATATCCGCCGGAGTGGCCGGATGCCATCGGACAGATCCGCCCCGCCTGGAGCGACGGCAGCTTCCAGGGAAAGCGCATCCTTCTGGTGGAGGATAACGAGCTGAATCAGGAGATCGCCGCCACCATCCTGGAGGAGGCCGGGTTCACCGTAGTCATCGCCTCCAACGGCGCGGAGGCGGTGGACCAGGTGATTGCCTCCGCGGAGGACCCCTATGACCTGATCCTGATGGATCTCCAGATGCCGGTGCTGGACGGCTGCGGGGCCACCCGGGCCATCCGAGCGCTGGAGGACCCCAAGCTGGCCTCCCTGCCCATTCTGGCCATGACCGCCAACGCCTTTACCGAGGACAAGCAGCGGGTGCTGGAAGCCGGAATGAACGGCCACCTGGGCAAGCCCATTGAGATCGACAAGCTCATGGACGCCCTGTGGCAGCTCCTCAATGGGAAAACCCTGCTGCTGTGATGCCGCGCAGCGGAAAGAGCAGCCCCCCGGTACGGTCTCCAATCCGTACCGGGGGGCTGCCTTCACATTGCGGCCTACCGGGCCATCAGTTCCTCAATCTCCCTGATGTCCAGCAGACGGTCACCGGTCAGGTCCTCCGCAGCGCCCTCCGTCACCAGGACGTCATTCTCCAGACGGATGCCGATGCCCTCCTCCGCCACATACAGCCCCGGCTCGCAGGTGACGACCATCCCCGGCTCGTACTCCTTCCGGTCGCAGGGATCGTGGGTGTCCAGACCCAGGGAGTGGGACACGCCGTGGTAGTAGTACTTTGACACGTCGCTGTCATCGGTGATGAGCTTCGCCGTGCGCAGAGCCTTTTTGTAGAAGTCCAGCACAGCCTGGTTGGATTCCTTGGTGGCGACGCCGGGGCGCATCTTCTCCTTCGCCACGGCCATGGCCTCCTTGACGATGGTGAACAGCTCCTTCTGCCGGTCCGTGAATTTTCCGTTGATGGGGAAGGTCCGGGACACGTCGGCGGAATAGTATTTGTATTCCGCCCCCAGGTCCACCAGCAGCAGGTCTCCGTCCCTGGCGACGCAGTTGTTGTCGGAGTAGTGGAGCATCACCGCATTCTCCCCGGCAGCAGCGATGGTCTCAAAGCCGTGGCGCAGGCCGCTGCGGGCCACATAGTACTCGTAGTCCGCCTGCCACTGGTACTCGTACTCGCCGGGACGGGCCGTCCGCAGCATGTGCTTCAGGGCCTCGATGGTCACATCGTCCGCCCGGCGGATGCAGTCAATCTCCTCCGGCGTTTTGATGGAGCGCAGGGAGGAAATCAGCTTCGCGGCATTCTTGATCCGCGCCATGGGGAACTTCTCCCGGATGGTCCGGGCATACTCCTCCGCGCGGGTGGGCGCGGCCTTCATGTTCATGCGGTCAAAAGAAAAATACACATCTTCTACGCCCTGGTACAGCGCGGAGGCCGTATAGCTCTCCAGGTCCTGCATATAGCGTACCCGGTCGGCCTTGAGGCCGCTTGATTCGCTGGCTTCCTCCCGGGTCAGCATCTTGCCGTTCCACTTGATGGTAAACTCGTCGGGCTCGTCGATGAACAGGGTCTCAAATACGCCCCGGGCGTCCTTGACCATAATCAGCCAGACGTTCGCCGTGTCGATGCCGGTCATGTAGTAGAAGTTGCGGTTGACGGAAAAGGGGGACATCTCCTGGTCGTTGCTCTTGACGGGAGCGACTCCGGAGTACAGCAGCACCACGCTGCCCTCCTCCAGCTTCTCCATCAGCTTCTTTCTGTTATTGGTAAAAAATTCTGACGTCATACGTACCTCCTTCAAGCATTGAATGCGCCCCGCCGCAGGTTAGCGTCGGCAAAGCGGCTACTTCTCTGTTATACCACATTTTCGGAAAAGTGCAAGGGGTTATTCCTGTTTTGCAGCGTATTATTTCCAAATTTAAAATCCGGAAATATACAGGAATACATCTGGTTTGAGCCGCTGATGTGTCCATACAGGAGCGAACGGCGCCCGCAGGACGGGCGCGGCCGCGTCAGAACGGATCAAAAAAAGCTTGATAAAATGGTTCCACTGTTGTAAAATCATTCCAACACCGGGAGACCGGCGGAGGGCTGGGCGCAGGCTCTGCCGGAGCAGCCGGACGGCCGCGCAGCCGCGGCCTTGGAAAGGAGTGCTGAGTATGGCGCATTTACGCTGTGACATCAAATCAGAGGCGTTGGGCATGAACACCTCCCTGGAGGTGGTTCTGCCGGACGGGGGCAAATTGAGGGACGCGCCGGTGGTCTATCTGCTGCACGGCCTCAGCGACAACTGTACCGGCTGGACCCGGTACACGGCCATCGAGCGTTACGCCCGGGACAAGGGCGCGGCGGTGGTCATGCCGGAGGTCCAGCGGAGCTTTTACACAGACATGGCTTTGGGGGTGGACTACTTCACCTATGTAAGCAGAGAGCTTCCCAAAATCTGCGAGCATTTCTTCGGCCTGAGCACGAAGCGGGAAAAGAATTTCGTCATGGGGCTGTCCATGGGCGGCTACGGCGCGCTGAAATGCGCCCTGGCCAACCCGAGGCAGTACGCGGGCTGCGCCAGCTTCTCCGCCGTCACAGAGATTGAGAGCCGGACTGCGCGGGCCGACGAGGGGTTCGGCAGGGAGCTCCAGGCCATCTTCGGGCCGGAGATGAGGATTCCGCCGGAGGCGTCGCTCATGAGGCTGCTGGAAAAGCGGAAGGCGTTCCAGCTCCCGAGGTTCTTTATTACCTGCGGCGAGCAGGACGCATTGTATCCGGAGAACTGCCGGTTTGCGGAGGCCCTGGAAAAGAAGGGCGCGGCGTACAGCTTCAGCCATTGGCCCGGGGATCACACCTGGGACCTGTGGGACAAGTCGGTGGAATTGGCGCTGAAAGCGTTTCTGTGAGCATCCGGCGGCCGCTCCGGTATGCTATGCTCCGGGAAATGCCGCCTTGCGGCGCATAATCCCTACCATTTTGCAATCCGCGTAGGGGCGGGCAGACCTACGGTCTGCCCGCCCCTACATATTGATTTTTTTACGGCCAACGCCGCTTTCCGGAAAACAGTCCCCTATACCGGCATTCCCCGCAGCGGACACTCCGACAGCGACACCCGTTCCGCCAGGGCCCCCAGGCCCTGGTCGTTCAGGTAGTCCTGGAGCATCACGCGGGACTGGGTGGACTCCGGGCCGATGATGATTTCCGACACCAGGGCCTCCAGCTCCGTGCCCATCCTGCCGCACATCTCCCGCAGGTCAAGAGGGTAGTACTTCTTGACGCGTTCCTTTGTGACGTGGTAGCAGGGCTTCATGTCAAAGGTCTCGTTTCCGAAGGGCGCTACCACCAGCCGAACCTCATCCTCTGAGGAGAAGGAGGGGTGCTTGAAGGCTACCGAGCAGGCCCACGCGTCCCGCATCGCCCGCTGGACATCCAGGTCCCCGCCTGACAGCGCATCCTTACTGCGGGCCAGACTGCAAAACCGCTCTACCATGGGGTGTCCCGTCATGTCGTCCTCATAGAAAACCGTATGCAGGGACAGCGGCCCCGCCGCCATCCGACGCAGCAGTTCCCCTTGAAACGCGATGCACACCCCGCGCCCCCGGTTGCCATACCGCTCCCACTGGGCCGCATCGTCCCGGCGGAAGGAGAAGCAGGCGGCGAAGGCGGAGTACTCCTTCCGCAGCTCCTCCTGGAACAGGTTCTGGGCCGCGCGGGCATGGTCCGGTTCCCCGGCCTCCTCCAGACGCTTCACAATGGCGTTGGAGAGACGGCCCATGAAATGGCGCATTTCCGCTGAGTCGTTCATCCGCAGGACGTTGTTCACACGAAGCTGCGCACAGCGGAGAATACCGTCCAACGCCTGAAAATCCGTATAGTGGTAAAAAATATCGCTCATGCTTCCCCCTTACACTGCCGGAAAAGTGCGACAGCTACATCGTTCACGTTGGTTCCTGTCGGCCCGGTCTTGATGAGGCAGTCCACCTCCTCCAGAGCGTGGTAGGCATCGCTGCGGCGCAGGACGTCCGGGATGCGGATGCCCTTTGCCTCCAGCGCCCCGCAGACACCGCCGTCCGCGTAGCCGCCCGCCGCATCGGTGGGGCCGTCGGTCCCGTCGGAACCCACGCTGATAACCGCCATGCCGTCCAGTCCCCGCAGCTCCGCCGCAGCGGCCAGCGCCAGCTCCTGATTGCGTCCGCCGAGACCCTGCCCGGTGACATGGACCACCGTCTCGCCTCCGGCAATCAGGGCGGTCTTGCCGCTCCCGGGCGGCAGGGCCCTCAGGGTCCGCGCCAGCCAGACGCCAGCCTCCCTGGCCTCGCCGCCCAGACTGTCCGTCAGAATCTCCGCGCGGTAGCCCAGCTCTTCGCATTTCGCGGCGGCGGCCCTGCACAGCTCCCGCACGCTGCCGATGACCTGGGTCCGGACGTTCTCCGCCGATTTGGGCGTCTCCATCTCCAGGCAGGCCCGCGCCGCCGGACTGAGGCGCAGCCGGTATTTTTTCGCAACGGCCCTGGCCTGCGAACAGGTGGACGGGTCCGCCGCTGCAGGGCCGGAGGCGATCATGTCCAGCGGATCCCCCACAATATCCGACAGGATTACCGCCTCCACCCGCGCCGGGGCGCACCACTGGGCAAACCGGCCCCCCTTGACGGCGGAGAGCCGTTTGCGGACGGTATTCATCTCCACAATATCCGCCCCACAGACCAATAGCTGCTCCGTTATATCCCGCAGCTCCTCCGCTGGAATCAGCGGCTTCTCAAACAGCGCGCTGCCGCCGCCGGACAGCAGAAACAGCACCGTATCTGACGGCAGAAGCCCTTCCGTCAGGTCCAGCGCCGCCTGGGTCCCCTGAAAGCTGTTTCCGTCCGGTACGGGATGCCCGGCCTCACAGCAGGCCGCGCCGGGGATTTCCCCCATGACATGGCCGTACTTGGTCAGCACCACGCCCCCGGCAATGGGGGTATTCAGACAGCGCACCGCCGCATGGGCCATCTGCCACCCGGCCTTCCCAACGGACACCAGGAAAACGCGTCCCGGAAAGCGCAGGCCGGCCAGGGCCCGCCACACAGCCTCGTCCGGACGCACGGCGGCAATGGCGGCGCGGACGATGGCCTCAGCATCCTTTCGCAGTATATGATCCATCATAAAGGCCGCCGTCACATGTTGTCTTTGCCGATGATATGGGCCTTGATCAGGTTGGTGGAGACAGTCCTGCCCAGAGGCACGCCGGCGGTGATGACGATGGTATCGCCGTCCTGAACCAGCCCCTCCTTCAGAGCCGTCTCAGCGGAGAGGGAGAAGATGCGGTCCGTGGAGGTCACTTCGCCGGTGAGGTAGGGCACAATGCCCCAGCACAGCGCCAGCTGGCGGCGGACCTTCTCCCGCATGGTCAGCGCCGCCACAGGGCAGGCGGGCCGGAACCGGCAGATCATCCGCGCGGTGTGGCCGGACGCGGTGGCCGTGACAATGGCTTTGGCGTTCAGGTCCTTGGCGGAGAGACAGGCGGCGTGGGTGATGGCGTCGTTGATATTGGAGGCGGACAGATTCCGCTCCAGGAAGCGCTTCCAATAGTCAATGGAGCCCTCGGCCTCCGTGACGATGCTGGCCATGACGGACAGGGCCTCCAAAGGGTACTTGCCGCTGGCGGTCTCGCCGGAGAGCATGACGCAGCTGGTGCCGTCGTAGACCGCGTTGGCCACGTCGGACACCTCCGCGCGGGTGGGCCGGGGGTTGCGGATCATGGAGTCCAGCATCTGGGTGGCGGTGATGACCAGCTTCCCGGCCTGGATACCCTTCTGGATCATCTGCTTTTGCAGCACGGGCACCCGCTCGGCGGGAATCTCCACCCCAAGGTCGCCTCTGGCCACCATGATGCCGTCGGCGGCGTCCAGGATCGCGTCGATGTTGTCCACGCCCTCCTGGTTCTCGATCTTGGCGATGATCCGCACGGCGTCCCCGCCGCACTCACGGAGGACCTTGCGGATGGCTTCCACATCTGCGGCCTGACGGACAAAGGAGGCGGCGATGAAATCAAAGTCGTTCTCCACCCCGAAACGGATGTCGGCCACATCCTTCTCTGTCAGGGCGGGGAGGGGGATATGGGCCCCGGGGATGTTGATGGATTTATTGGAGGACAGGGGGCCGCCGTTCTCCACGGTGCAGATCAGGTCGCAGCCCTCGATCCGCTCCACACGGATGGCGATGAGGCCGTCGTCAATGAGGAGCTTCTGGCCGGGCTTCAGCTCCTCGTGGAGTTTCGGGTAGGTGACGGAGACGCGCTCCCTGGTGCCCGCCACATCCCTGGCGGTGAGGGTGAACGTGTCGCCAGGGAACAGCTCTATCGATTTCTCCGCAAAGCTCCTGATGCGGAGCTCCGGACCCTTGGTATCCAGAATGGTGGCGACAGGGCTGCCCATGGAGTCCCGGACGCCCTTCAGCATATTCAGACGGGCCAGATGGTCCTTATGGTTCCCGTGGGAAAAGTTGAAACGGGCCGCGTTCATGCCGCCCCGGATCAGCCCACGAATCATGTCCGCGCTGTCCACCGCCGGTCCCAATGTGCAGATGATCTTTGTTTTTCTCATAGACGCCTCCTGTTGCGATACATACATTGGGGACAAACAGTCCCTTGCATCCAGTCTACCAAAGGCTTCCGCTGATGTCAATGGCCTTGCCCTGCTATTATTTCTCATCCCAGAACAGGTCATTCAGTGTTTTGTCCAAAGCGCGGCAGATGGCGATGCACAGATTGATCGTGGGGTTATAGTCACCCTGCTCAATGGCGTTGATGGTCTGGCGGGATGCGCCCACCAGATCCGCCAGGGCCTGCTGGCTCAGGCCTTTGGCCGCGCGGGCGGAGCGAAGACGGAGATTTTTCATTCACCACCATCCCCGATATCCGCCCCCCGCGCCGCCAGCCGCCGCCCGGCAGCAGCTGTACTACGCCCAGAATACCGCCCCGCGAACCACATAGGTTCGCCCAGCCCATGAACAGCCAGCAGATGCCCGGCCAGTACATAAAGCGCGTGCTTGCTGGCGTTCAGGCGGATCAGCTTCTGGCGTTCGTCATATCGGGCCCTGGTGCTGTCCGGTTCGCCGCGCTTCCTGCGGTCCTGACGCTCCATATAAATTCCCCACATCAGTGGCAGGATGTAGATCAATCCAACCAGACCCAGGACAATCATGAGGACGCCTTTTTCCATCATGCTCACAGGTCATCACACTCCTTCTCCACCTGCTTATCCTTCCGCCGCTTGTAAACGATGACCACAATCAGGAGCAGCGCATCCGCGCACCAGAAGATGAACGGGAGGAGCGTTTTGATTATTCCTGATGAGTGGAATGTGTTAAATAATTTTATAAGTATTGCTAAAACAGAAAATGCGTACGCATTAGACATCCCTTTATGCTTCCAGCTGATAAAGCCATCGTTCCTGATACAGTCAGCCGCCCATATGCCCCAGGCCAGAAGCAGGGCGCAGAGCAACATGCTCCAGCTGTCTCCAAGCCAGTCATAGCCAAGCTGGTCCAGCGCTGTCCACAGAATCAGGAAGACAATCAACGCGTACAGCGCATGGTTCCCGGCCCGCAGGCGGGCGAGCCGCTGCCGCTCGTCGAACATGGGCAGTTCGCCCCGCTTTTCCCGCTCCTTCTTGTCGTACCACCCGGCTATCGCCAGCGCGGCAAAATATGCACCAAAGATGAATATAAGTATGCCGAGCATCAGGATGAACTGCATATTTTCGGACATGGTCCTCAGCTCCTTTCTGCCCATAGTGTAAACTATATCCGTCGATTTATCAAGTATATTTTACAACACCTATAAAAACAGGCCATGGGAGGAGTACGCACTCCGTCCCACGGCCCATCCCGCTACCAGACCCTGATATGCCCGCTGCTGCGAGTATCTGCACCGGTTTTACACGGAAGAAAAGCCCCCAAACATGAATTATGAGGAATGGGTCAAGAGGCGGCTGACGGAAAAGCAGGTGTTGTCCTATCTGCGGCGGACGTTGCGAAAGCAAAACCGGAAGCCGGAACGGGATGTAGCGGCCCTCCGTCAGGCAGAAAGACTGGCTTTGTCTATAAGGCATATAGCGTCAAGCCCCGTCATCGTCTGGCTGAAGAGAAACGGCCCACGTTCCTGTTTATCAGGCGGCGCTGGTCAGCGGGCAGTATGCCAACCCCAGCATCTTTTATTCCAGCTACATCAGCACCTGTCTGGACCGGGACGTACGGCGGCTCTGCGCCGGAACATTTTATATTTGGCTCCGGATGTTCACACGGGCCAGGGACTATAACCTTTACTGTCACTTCCATCAGAAAGAAGCGGCAGGCAATATGGGGCAGATGCGGCAAAACAAAAATATTACGAAGGTATTTGTTGTGTCACAGAAATTTTACGAATATCAGCTTGATGTTACCCCGATTTTATCCTAATGTTCGCCATGTAAACTGCTGTTGTGGGAGTCGCCGCAGCCTATTACCGGGCAGTCCGGAAATTGAAAAAGCAGATGTGAGGGAAGACTATGAACTTCAAGGAACTGCTGTCCCAGGCCAAGGACGGCGGTCTTCAGGCGAAGGAGGCCCTTCTGGAACGCTACAAGTCCCTGCTGTTGAAGGGGGCTATCATCGACGGCATATTTGACGAGGATCTGTACCAGGAACTCTGCGTGACGCTGTTGGACTGCATCCGTAAATTCTGCCTCTAAACAGTAAAAGAAAGGGACGAAGGCTCTATAATACCAGGTTTTCGTCCCTTTCACCTTGACTTATCAAGTCTATACACGCAGGTGGTTAATCAGAGTTGTTTGTTGGCAGTTGGACCATCAGACAGCCGCACCGAAATCATGGACGCCGCATTTTTCTCCACTGAATTGAGGATGAACCCAGCCAGATCGCAGGCATAAAAATTCCCCGTAATGTTCAAGCTCTGTTCCAGGATATAGTTTTTGAGAGCGGTATAGCCCTCGGAAATGTCCCAGCGGCCCCGGCAACAGAGATATAAATAGTACCCGGCGGGCTTCTCCTTATAATAGGGGAAGTCCGATTTTTCTTTGATTCGGGTATATAGGTGACTGATGGCCCCTGGCCCGCCCTGCTCCCCAGGCTGGTGGATGGCCCCCAACTGAAAGTCGGTCTGTATTCCGTATTGGCTGCACAGCGCCCGGCACCGCTCCAGTACAGCAATCAGCAGTTTTTCCTCACTGGCCTCCAAAGGCATCAGTTCCTCCAGCTCTCTAACGGGGAGAGCCAGCAGGCGCTCACTCTCAAACCAGCCGGTTCGGGGAACCATGTCTGGCCCCGGCCCAAACTCCAGATTGCGCAGGGCGCTGGACAGCACAAAGTCCATGTGCTCCAGCCTCTGCCGCTCCGCCTCCAGGCGGTCCTTCTGTTCCCGCAGAAGTTCTATGGTTTTGGGAGTATCCTGCCCCCGAAGACAGCGGCAGATTTCCTCCAGGGGCGTACCCGTCTGTCGGAAGATGGAGATGGCGTAAAAGTCATAGAACTGCTCTACGTCGTAGTAAAAATAGCCGTTGTCCCCCTGGTGGGCCGGGAGGAGCAGTCCCACGTCTTTGTAGTGGCGCAGAGTTTCCTTGGTGGTGCTGCACAGGGCGGCGAAAGCCCCGGAGGTCAGCCAGCCTTTTTTCCGCTCCATAAAAATTTCCTCCCCCAAATTGAAAATACCTCTTGACTGCGTGGCGGCCACACGGTTTATGATACCCCCTGTCAGAAATAATTGCAAGTCCGCTGGACAACAATATGAGAAAACAGGAGGTTTTTGATATGGATTTTGGATGCAGCAGCTTTTCCTGGAGGACAAAGGATGGCCGGCACCTTTTGGGACGGACCTACGACCAGTTCGGAGACCTGACGGCCAACCGGGTAATCAGCGTGTCCCGGGAAATGCTTTGTGCGCCGGGACTTCACGGGGAGGAGGCCGTCCCCGGCGAATATGGCTACACCGGCATGGCAGTGCTGGGTTTCGGTGAGCCCATTCTGGTAGATGGGGTCACCGCCGCCGGCCTGATGGGGGCGTTGCTCCACTTCCCGGAGTATGCTGTCTATAAGAAGGCCGCCGAATCGAGGAACACCGCTGTCCACCCGGGCCGTCTGCTGGCCTGTCTACTCAGCCGGTGCGCCGGGGTAGAGGAGGCGGTGGAGGAGCTGTCCCGGATCACCCTGGTGGACGCGCCCATCCAGGGGAAACCTCTGCCCGCCCACTATATCCTCAGTGATAAAACCGGCGAGGCTGTCATCATCGAACCAGAGGAGGGCGGTCTGTCCATCCACCGGGAGACCATCGGCGTGCTGACCAACAGCCCGGACTACCGCTGGCAGCAGACCAACCTCCGCAACTTTGTGGGGGTCACCAATCTGCCCAAGGCCCCCCAGGCTATCGCCGGGCATGAGATCCGGGAGTTTGGGGAGCGCCTGGGCGGCGGTTCCGGCCTGCCGGGGGATTATTCCTCTCTCTCCCGCTTTGCCCGTCTGGCCTTCATGAAGGAGTTTGCCGTTCTCGGGAAGGACGAACTGGACGGGGTATCCCGGATGTTCCGGGCCTTCTCCCCGGTAGACATCCCAGAAGGGCTGGCCAAGGCCGACCACAATTACAACGTGTACGAGCAGACCCTGTGTACCAGCGTCATGTGCGCCGAAAGCGGCGTGTACTACTTTGCCCCCGCCCAGAACCGACGGATTTCCGCTGTCCGGCTCCCGGCACAGGGAACGGAAATGCAGTATTTTGACCTGGGGGACAGCCAGGACATCGACTGGAGGAATTAGGACATGGACAAACTGGACTCTTACCACCTGCCGGTCACGGGCAGGAATATCCTGCGCTTTGCTTTCCCAACCATCGTCATGACGGTGTTCAACACTTTCTACACCATGGTGGATGGGCTGTTCGTCTCCAACCTGATCGGGATGGAGGCCCTGTCTGCCATCAACCTCACCGCCCCGGCCATCGCCCTGATTACAGCTATCTCCGGGATGCTGGCTACCGGCGGCAGCGCCGTGGTGATGAAGAAAATGGGGGAGCACAGGGAACAGGAGGCCCGGCAAGACTTCACGCTGCTGATTCTCACCAACGCCGTTGTGGGTGCGGTGATGATGCTGCTGGGCTATACCCTGATGGATACCCTGCTGGGGGCTATGGGCCTCTCTCCGGCAGTGTTCGGCTACAGCCACACCTACCTGAGCAACTATCTGCTGTTCACTATCCCTATCCTGCTCATGTACAACTTCTCCCTCTACCTGATCGCCGCCGACAAGTCCACCCTGTCCCTGATCTGTACTGTGGCGGGGGGCGTGACCAACATCATTCTGGACTATGTTCTGATTGCTCTGTTCGACATGGGTATCCAGGGGGCGGCCATCGCTACCGGCCTGGGCTACTCCATCACCGCTGTGGTCGGCTTCCTGGTGTTCCGGAAAAGGGACAGCCTGCTCCATTTTGATAAGCCGGTGTTCCGGGGCGAGGTGCTGTTCCAAGCCTCCACCAACGGCATGTCGGAGCTTGCCACCTCCCTGGTATCCGGCATCACCACCCTGCTGTTCAACCTGGCGATGCTGAAGTACATAGGCGAGGACGGCGTGGCAGCTATCACCATCATCATGTATGTACTGATGTTCGTCAGCGCCTTGTTCATCGGATACTCCTACGGCGTGGCTCCTATGATCTCCTACTACCACGGGGAGCAGAATCATGAGAAGCTGAAAAAGCTGGTGGGATTCAGCGTCAAATTCATCGTTGGAGCATCCGTCCTCTGTACGGTGATCTCTGTTCTGGCGACTGTCCCCCTGGTGGGAATCTTCACCCGGCCGGACAGTCCGGTCTATGAGTTGGCGGTGGCGGGAAACCGCCTGTGCTCCATCGCGCTGCTGTTCGTGGGACTGAACGTCTTTGCTAGCGGTATGTTTACCGCCCTGTCCAACGGGGTGGTGTCCGCCGTGCTGGCCTTCTCCCGGTCATTCCTGTTCACGGTTGCAAGTATTCAGATCATGCCTGTCCTGCTGGGGGGCGTCACCGGCGTGTGGCTGGCAACGCCTGTGGCCGAGCTGCTGGGGACGGTCATGGCGGCGGCGCTGCTGCTGAAATACCGGAAGCGGTACGGGTATTGAGTAAAATATTGGCGGGTAAGGGTATTTCTTTCTATCTCCGTCTGTGCTATCATTTATAAAACTGACAGAGGAGGTCGTCCCATGCCCCACATCCTGATCGTAGAAGATGATACCGACATCAACAATTCCACCGCCGAATACCTGCGGCGAAAGGGCTGCCGGTGCAGTCAGGCATTTTCCGGCACAGAGGGCCGGCTGCTCTGGCAGGCGGGCGGCATTGACCTCCTGCTGGTAGACCTGATGCTCCCGGGGCTTTCCGGCAGTGAGTTGATCGGGGAAATTCGCAAGGCCAGCCGGACGCCGGTAATCGTGCTGTCGGCCAAAGCGGAGCTGTCCGACAAGGTGGAGCTGCTGGGCCTAGGGGCGGATGACTACCTGACCAAGCCCTATCAGCTGGAGGAACTGTGGGCCAGGATACTGGTGCAGCTGCGCCATGTCAGCGCCGCCCCTTCCGGAGAACTCCTGCGCTACCGGGACTGGGTGCTGAACCCGGAGGAGATGACCTTGACCGCCGCCGGCCAGCCAGTCAATCTTACCGCCCACGAGTTTAAGATCGTGGAACTTCTGGTGGGCCGTCCCAAACGGGTTTTTACCAAACAGCAGATTTATGAGGCGGTCTGGCAGGAGGCATACGCGGTGGAGGACAAGACCATCACCGTCCATATCAGCAACATCCGCGCCAAGCTGCGGCCCAGCGGCACAGACGGCTACATCCAGACTGTGTGGGGCATTGGATTCAAGCTGGCCGAAGCGTGACAATGCAAACTTTGCACTTTTTTTACCCTTCCTTTGCGATGTTTGGGCACTTGTCTGCTAGACTGAGCCTGCAAATAAAAAAGGAGGCTTTTGTATGGCAGTTATACAGACTATGGGCCTATCCAAACGCTATAAGGACAGCTGGGCAGTAGACCACCTGGACCTGCGGGTGGAGCAGGGAGACATCTATGGCTTCATTGGCAGGAACGGTGCGGGCAAGTCTACTACGTTGAAGCTCCTGTGCGGCTTGGCCCAGCCCACACAGGGGGAGGCATTGATCTTCGGCAAGCCCATCCGGGATTCGGTGGCCCGCCGCCGGGTGGGGTCCCTTATTGAACAGCCGGGACTTTACCCCGACCTGAGCGGGCGGGAAAATCTGCGGCTATACGCCACGCTGCTGGGATTGGACAGCCCGGCGCGGCAGGTTGACGAGATTCTGGAGACAGTGTGCCTGTCCCCCAAAGAGAAAAAACCGGTCAAACACTACTCCATGGGCATGAAGCAGCGGCTGGGGGTCGGCCTGGCTCTGCTGGGCGGACCTGATCTGCTGCTGTTGGACGAGCCCATCAACGGCCTGGACCCGGAGGGAATCCGAGAGATGCGAGAATTACTGCTGCGGCTGAACCGGGAGCGGGGGCTGACCCTGCTGATCAGCTCTCACATTCTGGGGGAGCTGAGTAAAATCGCCACCCGTTATGGCATTATCCAGCAGGGCCGCATGGTGGAACAGATCACCGCCGGGGAGCTTACGCAGAAATGTACGGACTATCTGCACCTACAGACGGACCAGCCGCAGAAGGCGGCGGCCCTGCTGGAGCGGGAACTCCGTCTGAGCCGCTGGGAAATGAGGCCGGAGGGTGAGATCCGAATTTATGAGGCTGTGGACACGAAAGCCGTTGGGCAGATTCTCACCCAGGCAGGTATCGCGGTGGAGGAGATGGGCTTGCATAGACAGGATTTGGAGAGCTATTTCCTGGAACGCATGGGAGGTGCGGATCATGTTTAATATGCTGTGTATGGACTTACGGCGGCTGTTCAAAAGCCGTAGTTTTAAGAGTATCCTGCTGGTGACTGCGGCGCTGATTTTGATGGTATCCCTGATGACTGCCGTTGTTTCCGACCCGGAGACGCTGGATGACATGGGCGCCCACGGTGCGGAAATTGATGAAATCGACCGGAGGATGTCGGAAGAAATCCGCAATATGACCCAGCTTGATCTGGCCCATGAAATTTTGGGCGGCGGCTTTCTATTGATTATCGTTGGCATCGGGGTCACGCTCTTTGTCAACGGCGACTTTTCCAGCGGCTTTGTCAAAAATATCTGCTGTGCCCAGCCCCGCCGGGCCAGCTACGTCCTGTCTAAAGCATTGGCCGCAGGAATTTACAGCGGAATCATCACCCTTTTGGGAGTGGTACTGATTTTGCTAGCTCCCTATCTGTACGGGATGCACCCTGTTCCCAGCGCCATCCCCGATATTTTGCAGTATTTATTCTGGATGTGGCTGCCTCACTGGGCTTTTGCGCTTATGGCTTTGGCTCTGGTTCTGCTGACCAGAAACACCACGCTGGGCATCATCCTGTCGCTGGTGGCCGGAGGTGGGCTGACCGCTGTTCTGGTCGGTACGCTGGGGAAGCTGCTGCGCTGGCCTCCCCTGGAGCAGTTTTTCCTCTCCTCTGTGGTAAAGGGCGTCTATGCACCTCAGAACGGCATTACTCAGGGTTGGATGATTCTGGCTTGTACCATTGCATGGGCGGTCATTTACGGAATCGGAAGCCTGTTGTCTATGGAGAAGCGGGATATTTAAGGAGGAATTTCCATGTTGCCTGCCCTGATCCTG
>JAAWQM010000045.1 GCA_022800525.1 Oscillospiraceae bacterium | reverse complement strand
CGGGGCAAGCCGGAGTCGGTCCGGACGGAGCTGGAGTGGCGGGGCCTGCGGGTGAGCCAGGACAGCAACATGGTCTGGCGGGGCGAACGGGAGCTGGACCTGACGGACACGGAGTGGCGCATCCTGCGGCTGCTGCTGAAGAACCGGGGGAAAATCTTCTCGATGGCGAACATCTACGAGAGCGTGTGGGATGAGCCCTACTTCAGCTCTTCCAGCAACACGATCATGGTACATATCCGCCGCCTGCGGGAGAAAATCGAGGACGATCCCTGCCACCCGGAGTTCATCAAGACGGTGTGGGGAAAGGGGTATCGGGTTGGATAGGAAGCGGCGTTTTTCCCGGCTGGGGTCAAAGCTGGTGGGCGTGTCGGTGCTGGGGCTGCTGCTGGCCTTCGCGGTGTTCTGGCTGGCGGACAACGCGGCGGTCCCCTGGCTGCTGCACAGCGATTGGTTCATCCGCGCTTACCGGGAGCGGAACGAGGCCGCCGTCCAGGCGTACCAGGACTATGTGACGGAGCAGGGCTTCACGGTCCGGCAGGTCCAGGAGGACAGGGACGGCCGGTTGGCTGAGGGCATCTACACGGTCATGGCGGGGCTGCCCCTGTCGATCGAGGTCACGGACAAGAGCGTTTCATCGTCCGCCGTATGGGATGGCGACATCCGATACAGCTTCGTCTGGGCCGAGACGGCGGGGACGGAAGCGGACATCGCCGCCGCCTCGGAGGTCGCGGTGGACATGTACCCGATCCAATGCGCCGACGGCGCGGTCCATATCTTTGCCGCCCCCGCCGCCCTGCGGTACGCGGGGCTGGGCCGGGTCGCGGGACTGCTGCTGGCGCTGCTGGGCTTCTGTCTGGTGGTGGTGCCCTACATCGTGCGGCTGCTGCGGCGGATCAGGGCGCTGTCCCGGGAGGCGGAGATACTGATGGCCGGAGACCTGGAGCACAGCATCCATGTGGAGGGCCGGGACGAGCTCAGCGGCCTGGGGGAGGACATCGAACGCCTGCGCCGCAGCGTCCTGGAGCGCATCCAGGGGGAGCGGGAGGCGGTGGCCGCCAACAGCCGTCTGATTACCAGCATGTCCCATGACCTGCGCACGCCCCTGACCAAGCTGACAGGCTACCTGGACATTCTGATCTACCGCAAGTATCAGACCCAGGAGGAGCATGACGGCTTTCTGCGCATGGCCTCGGAGAAGGCGGTCCAGCTCCGGACGCTGACCGGCCAGATGCTTGCCAGCGCCCAGGTGGACGCTCCCCAGTCTCCGCTGGAGCCGGAGGCGGAGGTGGTGGACGGAGGACTGCTGCTGGGGCAGCTTCTGGAGGAGCAGTGCGGCGACCTGCGCCGGGAGGGCTTTGATGTCCGGCCGCCGGCCTTTGAGCGGGACTTTCAGCTGTACCTGTCCACGGCGGACGCGGTGCGGATCTTTGACAACCTGTTTTCCAATCTGAAAAAGTACGCGGACTCCGCTGTCCCGGTGCGCATCCAGGCAGAGGACGGGCCGGAGACGGTGACGCTGCGGGTGGCGAACCGGGTCCGCCCTGTTCCGGACCGGACCGACAGCCACGGGGTGGGCGTGCCCACCATGCGGGAGCTTTTGGAGCGGGCCGGGGGAAGGCTGGAGATTTTTCTTCACGGGGACGCATATGAGAGCGTGCTGGCCTTCCCGAAGTACCGGGCGTAAACATATTTTGCGGTTGCCGCCTGCGGCGGCCAGCCAAACGGCTTAAATCAAATGTATTATTTCCGAATTATTAATTTGGAAATAAACCTTGCGGCGGGCCGGGGAGATCAGGGCGGAGCTCCCAAGCCGCATCAGACTGTGCCGGGGCGCACACTGTGCGCCCCGGCACGGCTTCTGCTGTTCGAAAAATTGCGCGCCAGAAATTAATTTCCCTGAAAAAACAAAAAACCTCTTGACCTTGACGCCGCGTCATGGTCTATTCTTATGTCCGAGGTGAAAAAGATGTATACCGTAACCGAACTGGCCCGTCTCACGGGCCTAACGCCCCGGACGCTGCGCTATTACGATACCATCGGCCTGCTGCGCCCCCAGCGAAACAGCGGCAACGACTACCGTCTCTACGGCCCGGCCGAGGTGGACCGCCTCCAGCAGATCCTGCTCTTCCGGGACATGGGCCTGCCGCTGGAGGAGATCGGAAATCTGCTGGACGCGCCGGGCTTCGACCGGGCGTCCGCCCTGCGGGAGCATCTGGAACGCCTCCGGGAGCGGCGGCGGGAGGTGGACGCGCTGATCCGCGCCGTTCAGAATACACTGCGCACGACAGAAGGAGGAACTGCTATGAACGATCAGGAAAAATTTGAAGGCATGAAGCGTCAGGCCATTGCGGAGAACGAGTCCGCCTATGGCAGGGAGCTGCGCGAGAAACACGGAGAGGATGCTATGGACCGCTATGACCAGCGTCTGCTCGGTATGACCCGGCAGGAATGGGAACAGATGCAGAAGGATGAGACGGCTTACAAGGCCGCCCTCCTTCAGGCCGTGGCGGCGGGAGACCCCGCCGGAGAACACGCCAAAGAGGCGGTCCGGCTCCATGCCGCCTGGCTGGCTCACTATTGGCCCAAGGGCGCGGTTACGCCGGAGGCTCATGCCGCTGTGGCTGAGATGTATACCCAGGACCGGCGTTTTACAGACTACTATGAACAGTTGGCGCCCGGCTGCGCGGCGTTTTTCGCCAAGGCGGTGGCGGCCTGCTATCAGGCATGACGGAATGGGGCGGAGAAGGGAATTTCTTTCTCCGCCCTGTTGCCATTTTTCCCGCGTTCTGCTATACTGAGGCTGCAATATGACTTCCGGGCTGACAGGCCGGGGGTCATATATGCCATGTTTTGCGGTTGCCGCCTGCGGCGGCCAGCAAAACGGCTTAAATCCAAGATATTATTTCCGAATTTTCAATTCGGAAATAATAATAACCGCCCGGACCATTCCAG
This sequence comes from Oscillospiraceae bacterium, assembly GCA_022800525.1. Lineage (GTDB taxonomy): Bacteria > Bacillota > Clostridia > Oscillospirales > Oscillospiraceae > Pelethomonas. The sequence continues at coordinate 20,557 of JAAWQM010000045.1, read as the reverse complement.
GGCGGAAGAGAGGAGAAAACATATGACGACGACCCCGATCACCTTTGCCATCTGCGGCTGCGGAAGCCGCGGACTGGAGGCTTACGCCACCTACCAGAAGCACCACCCCGAGCAGATGAAGATTGTGGCCGGAGCGGATAACCGCCCCGGCCGGCTGGCGCTGCTGCGGGAGTGGTACGGCGTGGAGGAGAGCATGTGCTTTGCCTCCGACGAGGAGCTGCTGGCGCAGCCGAAGCTGGCGGACGTGATGCTCATCGCCACCCAGGACCGCCAGCATGTGCCCGCCGCCCTGAAGGCCCTGGACAAGGGCTACCACGTTCTGCTGGAGAAGCCCATCTCCCCGGAGCTGTCGGAGTGCCGCCAGCTGCTGGAAAAGGCCAGAGAGACCGGCAAGCTGGTGGTGGTGTGCCATGTGCTGCGGTATACGCCCTTCTACGCGGCTCTGGAGGAGCTGGTCCGCCGGGGGGACATCGGCAAGCTGGAAACCATCGACGCGGTGGAGCACGTGGGATATTGGCACTACGCCCACAGCTTTGTCCGGGGCAACTGGCGCAGGACCGATGAGACCAGTCCCATGATCCTGGCCAAGAGCTGCCACGATATGGACATCCTGCGCTGGCTGGCGGGCGGGAGATGCCTGAAGGTGCAGAGCTTCGGCGCATTGGACCACTTCCGGGCGGAGAACGCCCCGGAGGGCGCGGCGGAGCGGTGCCTGGAGTGTCCCCACAAGGATACGTGCGTTTTCAGCGCGGAGACCATCTACATCACAGGCAGGCACTGCGGCTTCCGGCGGGGAGCGAAGGGCTGGCCCAATACCGTGGTGGCCGGGGACACGCCGTCGGAGGAAAACCTGTACGAGGCGCTGCGCACCGGACCCTATGGCCGCTGCGTGTACCGCTGCGACAATGACGTGGTGGACCACCAGACGGTGAATCTGGAGTTTGAAAACAATATCCACGCGACCTTTACCATGACCGCTTTCACGGAGCAGTGCCGCCGGACCATCAAACTCACCGGAACAATGGGGGAGATTGACGGCGACCTGGAGCATAATACCCTGACGGTCTACCGGTTCGGGAAGGAGGCCGAGGTCATTTCTCTCAACGATCAGAAGAGCGAGTTTGCGGGACACGGCGGCGGCGACGCGGGATTGATGGGCCAGTTCTGCCGGATGGCTGCCGGAGACAGCGGAGAGTGCCTGACCAGCATCGACGCGTCGGTGGAGAGCCATGTGATGGCGCTGGCGGCGGAGGCGTCCCGGCTGAGGGGCGGAGAGACTGTCACGCTGGCGGATTTCAAGTAATCCATCCAGCGGCGGGCCGCTCATGACGTACGAAGAATTCAAGGTCCAGTACCCTGTCCGGCTGAACCGGCAGCAGGAGGACGCAGTCCGCCAGACGGAGGGGCCCATCCTGCTGCTGGCTGTGCCGGGGAGCGGCAAGACCACGGCTCTGGTCACCCGCTTGGGGTACATGCTCTACTGCAAGCGCATTCCCCCGGAACGCATCCTTACTGTCACCTATACCGTGGCGGCGACGCGGGATATGAGGGCCAGATTCAGCAGCTTGTTCGGCTCAAAGGACGCGGACAAGCTCACCTTCCGGACCATCAACGGCCTGTGCGCCGTGGTTATCCAGCGCTATGTCCGCCAGAAGGGGACGCAGCCCTTCGCCCTCCTGGATGACGAGCGGCAGGCGAACAGCGTTATCCGGGACCTGCTTGTCCGCACCGGCGTCCCCTTCCCCAGCGACCTCCAGGTGAAGGAAGCGCGCTCCAGCATCACCTACTGCAAGAACATGATGCTCTCTGAGGCGGACATCCACGCCCGCAAGGTGGACGGGATGGATTTTCCCCGGGTCTATTTTGAATATCAGGACTATCTTCTCCGCAGCCGGCAGATGGACTATGATGACCAGATGGTCTTTACCCACCGCATTTTCCGGCAGTATCCGGAGATTCTGGCCTACTTCCAGCGCCGGTGGCCGTATCTCTGCGTGGACGAGGCCCAGGACACCTCCAGAATCCAGCACGCCATCCTCCGGCTGCTGGCGGCGGGCAGCGGCAATATTTTCATGGTGGGCGACGAGGACCAGAGCATCTACAGCTTCCGCGCGGCGTGGCCCCAGGCGATGCTGGAGTTCGAGCATGTCTTCCCCGGCGCGAGGGTCCTGATGCTGGAGACCAACTACCGCTCCACCCGGACCATCGTGGACCACGCGGACGCGTTTATCCGGCGCAACCAGAACCGCCGTCCCAAGCGCATGCGTACAGAGAATCCCCCGGGCGCGCCCATCGGCAGGGTCATGCTGGCGGACTACAACCGGCAGTACAGCTACCTGCTGAGCGCGGCGGAAAACTGCGCGGAGTCCACAGCGGTGCTTTACCGCAACAACGACAGCGCCCTGCCCCTCATCGACCTGCTGGAGCGGAGGGGCGTTCCGTATGCCTGCCGCCAGCGGGAGAGCTTCTTCTTCAACAGCCCGCTGGTGCGGGATATTACCGACATGCTGGAATTCGCCTTTGACGACGGAAACAGGGATTTGTTTCTCCGCTTCTATTACAAGCTGGACCTGAAGCTGAAAAAGGCCGTCACCTCCAGGCTGCTGTATGGGATGCGGCAGGACCAGAGCGTTTTTGAAGCCCTGCTGGAGAGCGACGGGCTGGAGCCGTGGCAGATGGGAAAGGTGAAAGCAATGCAGACCCATTACAGGAAGCTGCCCGATCTGACCAGCTTCGCGGCCATCCAGCGGTTGGTGCGGTATATGGGGTACGGCGATTACCTGCGGGAGCAGCACGGAGACGTCTCCAAGCTGGACGTGCTCCTCTCCCTGGCGAACCAGACGCCGCCGCTGGGTTCGTTCCTGCTGCGCCTGCAGGAGCTGAAGGAACGCATTGAAACCCAGGCGTACCATCCGGACTGTCCCTTTGTCCTGTCCACCATTCACTCCAGCAAGGGGCTGGAGTATGACCGCGTGATCCTGATCGACGCGGCGGAGGGGGCGCTTCCGTCCGTGGAGGAATCCGCCGGCGGTTCCGCCGCGGATGAGGAGGAAGCCGCTCTGCTGGAGGAGGAGCGGCGGCTGTTCTACGTGGGAGCTACCAGGGCCAGAAAGCATCTGGAATTTCTCTGCTACGAGAACAAATTCGGGGAGCCATCCGACGCCAGCTTCCCGTTTGTCTCCCAGTTTCTGGGCGAAGCGCCCGGGAACCAGCCGGAGGCTGCGCGCAAAGCTCCCCCCGCCAGACCTGCCGGTCCGTCCAAAGAGCAGATCGCCGTCTGGATGAAGGACTACATCCCCGGCGCCGAGGTGACGCATAAAATGTTTGGTCAGGGAGTGGTGCGGGAGCGGGAGGGCAAATTCGCCGTGATCTCCTTCCGCGGCTCAGGCGACAAGAAGATCGATCTGTCCACCTGCCTGCGGATGGGGAAGCTCTGTCTGACCTATTTTGTGTAGCCGGACAGCCGGGTACCGTGTGGAAAGAGCGTGATGCGATTTCCGGATATAGAATTCTGGCATCTGCCTGTAGACAGCGCCGGAGTCCGCAAAGGATGCAGACTCCGGCGCTGCCGTATTCAGATAGGCGCTGTCACTCCGATTCCGTCCATTTGCATCGGACAATGCATTCAAATATGTACTCCGTTCCGCCGCCGTCCACGGTCATGGTTATGGTCGTTGTGCCGGGTCCCACGGCGGTGACGACGCCCTTTTCGTCTACCGCTGCAATCTTCGCGTCGCCAGTCGCATAGGTGCAGGTATACCTGTCGTCCGCGCCTATGGGCAAGAATTTGAAGCGCTCCTTCGGATTAAAAAATGTCGCGTCAGAATGGCTGGCTGAGACCGCGCCTGTGCTGGGAGCGGGAGAGTCCGCAGGCTCCGCCGGAAGACTGGGCGCGCTTTCCCCGTCAGGCAGACGGGGCTCCTCCCCCCCGCCGCTCCAGCTGCAGCGGACGATGCATTCAAAATCATACTGCCCGCTGCATTCCACATGCATCCTGACTTTGGTCGTGCCCGGTCCCACAGCGGTAACCTTGCCGGTATCGGGATCAACAGCCGCTATGGATTCATCATCAGAGGCATAGGTGCAGGCATAGACGCCCTCCGTCCCCTCCGGCAGATACCGGAAGCTCTCGCCCGGTCCGAAAAAGGTGGCGTCCGTGTGGCTTGGCGTAATATTTCCGGATGGAACGGACGGAGGCGGGTCAGAGACCGGCGGCTCCTGTTCCGCAGGGATGGATGGCTCGGCGGCTTCCGGAAACTGCGTCTTTTCCTGCTCCTGTCCGGCAGGCTCGGGAGCGGGCTCTGCGGAGGGCTCCGGCGCGGAACCGGCAGGAATTCGGGGATCGCTGGAATCCCCCGCAAAAATCCGGTCCAGCAGGTCCGCCCCCTGCTCCATGATGGACTCGGCGCTGCATCCGGTCAAAAGCAGGGTAAGAAGCAAGAGAAACGCCGAAAAAAGCCTGATATGTTTCATCACACGATGTCTCCTTATCGCAAAATTCAAAACGGGTGGCAAATGGGAAACGGTCCGCCAGTTCAGCCGCCGCAAAGCATGGCGCATGTTGCTTCCGGCCTTTCGGTTCGGAAGCAACCATATGAAACTGATGTCGAATTCTCCCCGTTCAGCATAGTATACCTAAAGAGCAGCTATGTCAAATGAATTTGAAGCAAAACCCAAAAAGTAAGAAATTGGTTTTGAAGCAGTCCGGACAAGGGACTGTGGAAACTGAGTGAACGCGGCGGAACACCCCATTCGGGCTGCCGGCCGTGACGCTGCGCCGATGAAAGCGGAGAACCCTGAAATCTGAAAAATATGATTGCCATGAGCGGCATATTTTGGTAAAATAAAAGAAGAAGCGCATACGGCCGCCGCCTGGCATGGAGCGGCTGGAATGGGAGTGGATGGAAAGCGCCTCTCGACTTCGCGGAGGATATGTGCTATACTGAATCCGTACTGGACAGCGGAACGCCGGGAAGATAAGCCAGCCGGTCAGTCCATGTATTGGCAGCCGGTTTCACAATTTTACTTGGGAGATTTGAATTATGGAAAAGAGAACGACAAGTTTTCTGAATATAAGTCTTGTTCTGGTATCCTTTTTCTGTATTGCTATATTTATCGGTCAGGCAGTCTGGATCAATATTCTGGGGGAAAATACCATCCGGCAGATGGGGGTTTTTTATATGTCGGGCATAAGCGATCAGGTGTCCTCGCATTTCGGAACGATCATCGAGCTTCGCCTGTCCCAGGTGGAATCCCTTGTCAATTCCGTTCCGCCCGGGCGCATTACAGGTGAATCCGCCATGCAGATCAGCCTGGCGTACAATGCCCGCTCCGCGGGGTTTGAATATCTGGCGTTCTATGCGGACGACGGCAGCTTTCATATGATCTACGGTTCCCAGGTAACGCCGGATGTTCCGGAGACGCTGCGCCGCTCAGTCCAGGGAGGCCGGTATAATGTCTGCGCAGGCAGGGACGAAACGGGCGCTCCGGTTGTATTGATCGGCGTACCGGCGATTTATCCCATGGGGGATGGCGATACGAGCGTCGCGCTGGTCGCGGGACTGCCCGTCCGCTACCTCAGCAGTACTCTGGAGAACAGCATTCCAAGCGATATTATGGAATATTCGATCATCCGCGACGATGGCTGCTATGTTCTGCATATGAGAGACATAGAGGATAAAAATTATTTTGAGCGGATTCAGCGGCTCTATGAGCCGTGCGGCGGAAAGGACCCGGCCCAATACGCGGGAGAGTTTCAGGAGGCGCTGGCGGCGAACAGGGATTATACCAGCGAGGTCCTGATTGCCGGCGAGCGGTGGAACGTCTACTGCACCAGTCTTCCAAATTCCGAGTGGCACCTGCTTCTGAAGATATCCCACAATACGATGGAGGAAACCTTGAATCTTCTTCAGCGGAAGTGGACATATATCTCGATCGGCGGCTGCTGTCTGATTATCTGCGCACTGCTGCTTGTCTTTGCCGGGTACTTCCGCCTGACAAAATTGCAGATGCGCGAGCTGGACGACGCCAGAAAGACCGCCGAACAGGCAAAGCTGTCCGCGGAGCGCTCCAACCGGGCGAAAAACGAATTCCTCTCCAACATGAGCCATGATATCCGTACACCGATGAACGGCATTATGGGGATGACGTCCATCGCCATCGACAGCCTGGACAATCCGCCCAGGGTGCGCTCCTGCCTGAAGCGGATTCACGTATCCAGCCGCCATCTGCTGGGCCTGATCAACGATATGCTGGACATGTCAAAAATCGAGAGCGGAAGTCTGACGCTGAACATGGAGCCGCTTTCCCTGCGTGAGATCATGCAGAATATCACCTCGATCATCCATCCTCAGGTTCAGGAGAAAAACCAGCGGTTCAATATTTATGTGCATGAGATCTATCACGAAAATGTGTGCTCGGACCGGGTCCGTCTAAGCCAAATCCTTCTGAACATCCTCGGGAACGCGGTCAAATTCACCCCGGAAGGCGGCATGATTGAGGTCGAGCTGTATGAGGAGGCCTCTCCGAAGGGCGATGATTACATCCGCTCCCACCTGCATATCAAGGACAACGGCATCGGGATGTCCAAGGAGTTCCAGAGCAGGATATTCGACGCCTTCGCGAGAGAAGACAGCGCCCGTGTGGATAAAGTTGCCGGGGCCGGAATGGGCATGGCCATCACCAAGTATATTGTGGACACAATGGGCGGCACGATCACCGTGGAGAGCGAGCAGGGAAAGGGCAGCCATTTTCATGTTGCGCTGGACATGGAAAAAACGATGCATCAGGAGAAAGACCTGCACCTGCCCCGTCAGAATGTGCTGGTCATAGACGATGACGAGACCTCGAACAAGCTCGCGGTGTCCTCCCTGGCCTCCATCGGGCTGGACGCGGCGTCCGCCACGGATATCGCCCAGGCCTTCCGGATGATCGAAAAGCGCCAGGGCGAAAACGCCCCCTATCACATTGTCCTGCTGGACTGTGATATACAGGGGCAGGATGGAATACAGGCCGCCAAGGAGCTGTCCAGCCGCTTCGGCGTGATGCCGGTGATCCTCCTCACAGTCGGAGAATGGGATGAGCTGGAGGCACAGGCCAAGGATGCCGGCATCAGCGGCTTTATTTCCAAACCGCTGTTCCGCTCCAGCCTTTACTACGGCCTGCGCCCATTCGCAGACGATAAACCGCCGCAGGAGCAGCAGGAAGAGGGGCTTGATTTTGACCCGACAGGCCGGCGCGTCCTCATGGCGGAGGATAACGAGCTGAACTGGGAGATTGCCAGCGAAATGCTCTCCGAGCGCGGCCTGGAAATGGAGTGGGCGGAGAACGGAAAGGTCTGCGTGGAAAAATTTGAGGCGTCCGCCCTGGGGTGGTATGACGCCATACTGATGGATCTCCGGATGCCGGTCATGACCGGTTTCGAGGCGACAGACGCTATCCGGGCGCTGGAACGGAGGGACGCGAAATCCATCCCGATTATTGCAATCAGCGCGGACGCGTTCAAGGAGGATATTCAGAAATGCCTTGACCACGGCATGAACGCCCATACGGCAAAGCCCATTGACCCCCAGAAGGTCCTCTCTCTATTGAAATTTTATCTGCAATAGGAGAACTTACGTGAAGGGAGAATTTTTCTATGAGAAGGATGCTTGCTTTGATCTGCCTTTTGTTGTCCGCCGCGCTCCTGTCCGCCTGCGGCGGCGAGACGCCTGAGCCTGCGCCGGAGGGCGGCGGGGACAGGCCGGAGCCGGTTGAGCTGACCCTGTGGACATTTCCGGTAGGCAACTGGGGCAACCCCACCGCAGTATCCAATATTCTGACTGGCTTTCACCGGGAATATCCGAACATCCATGTTTCTGTGGAATATCTGAATTATGAGAGCGGAGATGAAAAAATCGAGCAGGCGGCCGCCGGAGGCGGTATGCCGGATCTGGTCCTGGAAGGCCCTGAGCGCCTTGTGGCAAGCTGGGGCGAGAAGGGCTGGATGGCTGACTTGTCCGACCTGTGGACCTCGGATACCGCCGGTATGATATATGACAATATAAGGGAGGCCTGCCAGCACAGCAGCGGAGCCTATTATGAATTTCCGATCTGCATGTCCGCGCACTGCATGGCGGTCAACTACGACATGTTCCGGGAGGCGGGAGCCCTCCAATATATTGATGAGGAAACCCACACCTGGACCACAGAGGGCTTTATCGAGGCGGTCCATGCCCTGGCCGCCTATGGGCAGAAGAGCGCGGGCATCATATATTGCAAGAATCAGAGCGGCGACCAGGGAACCCGCGCCCTGGTGACAAATCTGTACGGCGGCTCTTTTACCGACGGGGAGCATACCCGCTATACGGTTGACAGTGAAGAGAACACGAGGGCTTTGCAGCTTCTGTATGACCTGGAGGGCATTACCTTTGAGCCGTCGCTCTCCTCCCTGGACGCGATCGATCTGTTCTGTAAAAAGGAGACCGCCATGTGCTTCTGCTGGAACGCGTCCATAGAGATTCAGCAGACCATCAACAATCCCTATCTGGATTTTGAGATTTTTCCCATGGCCTTTCCAACCAGCGGGGGCGCTTTGGAGCTCCAGGGCGGCATATGGGGGTTTGGCGTTTTTGATAATGGCAGCGGGGAGCGGATTGAGGCGGCGAAAACCTTTATCCGCTATATTGCGGAAAACGACGTTCCATACACAAGGGCGGTGCGGGCCTCCTCCTACTGGCCGGTGCGTGACGTTGGCAACATCTATGAAAACGACAAGCTCATGACGGAATACAGCATTTTTACGCCTTATACAGGCGATTACTACCAGATCACCCCCAAGTGGGCGGACGCCCGTACCGCATGGTGGCAGATGCTGACGAAAATCGGCTCAGGGACCAGCGTCCCGGAAGCGGTGAAGGGTTTTCTTTCCTCAGATTGAGCGCCTGACGGCGGGGTGTGAGGTCAAAGCAAAAGAGCCGGGGCGGTTATTCCCCCGGCTCTTCCGTTTGCCGTCCGGGGCGCACACTGCGCGCCCCTACACGGTTCGGCTGTTTGCCGGTTCCTGCGTTTCAAATTGATTTCCGTGAGGAGCCAGGGTGGACGGTGACAAGTCGCAAAGTCTGTGCTATAATATTGCTTCCGAACAAAGATCGGACGTAATACGCTCCCCTATTGGAAAGGAGGCGCTCCTGATGGAGCTCATCACCCAGACGCTGGTCCGCTCCCTGCTCCCCAAGCGGGACCCAAACGGCCACAAGGGTACCTTCGGAAAAGTCTATGCCTATGGCGGCTGCGCCGGTCTTACCGGCGCGCCGGTATACGCCGGCGAGGCGGCGGCCCGGACGGGCAGCGGCCTGGTCTTTGTGGGCGTGCCCAAGGACGTGTACCCCATCATCGCCGCGCGGTGCGCCGTCTCCATGGCGCATCCCCTGCCGGACTCCTACCCCGCCCTGCTGGAACGCATGCAAAGTTGTGACGCCGCGCTCATCGGCCCCGGCGCGGGACGCGCGGCGGAGACGGAGGAGATCATTCTGTCGCTGCTGCGAGACCTCCCTGGACCGGTGGTCTTGGACGCGGACGGCATAAACGCCGCCGCTGCGCATATGAATGTATTGGAAGGCAGGCGCGATCAGCGCCGGGTCACGGCGCTCACCCCGCACGAAGGAGAGTTCGCCCGGTTGGGCGGAGGACTGGTCCCTGGCGCCGCCTCTCCCGGGCAGCGGGAGAGAGCCGCTGCCGCGTTTGCGCGGCAGTACGGCTGCGTTCTGGTTCTCAAGGGCCCCGACACCGTCGTGGCCGCCCCGGACGGCAGAACGCTGGTCAACTCCACCGGCAACTGCGGCATGGCCAAGGGCGGCAGCGGAGACATGCTGGCGGGGATGCTCCTCTCCCTCATAGGCCAGGGGGCATCCGCCCTTGACGCCGCCGTGTGCGCCGTGTGGCTCCACGGGCGGGCGGGGGACCTGTGCGCGCAGGAGCTGACCGGGTACGCTATGACCCCGCCGGACATGATCCAACGCCTGCCCGCCGTATTCAAAGAATTGGAATGTTAAGGAGGAAGGAACGTGCGAAAAGCCCTGCTTTTTGCACCAATGCTGATGCTCCTGCTCACCGCCTGCGGCGGCGGAGAGGAGAAAGCTGATCCAGCGGCGGAGCTCCAGGCGCAGTACGCCGCTGTGGCTTCCGCAACCATGGAGGCGGACGTCACCTGCCACTACGACAGTGAGGAACGGATATATACTCTGCTGTGCGCCTACACCCCCGCGGAAAGCACAGTCACTGTGCTCTCCCCCGCTACCCTGTCCGGCATCTCCGCCACGGTGGCGGACGGGAAGCTGACCCTCTCCTATGAGGACGTGTCTCTGGACGCCGGAGGATACTCCGCCGCGGCAATCTCGCCGGTGGCGGCCCTGCCCCGGCTCATGGCGGCGGCGGCCTCCGGCTATGTCACCGAGCAAAGCGAGGAGGAGGTCAATGAGCGTCCCTGCCTGCGCCTGGCCTGCGACCTGCCGGACGACGAGAGCATCCTGTACGCCACGTGGTTCGACCAGGAGACCCTGCTGCCCATGCGCAGCGAAATATCCGTGGACGGCGAGGTGGTGTTCCAGGTAGCCTGGAACCGGTTTGAAGTGACAGGCCGTCAGGAACAGCAGCCGGATGACGGTACAGTCCAACCCGAAGACGGGGGAACTCCCGAGGAACCCGCGCCGGACGGTGAGAACGCCCCCGCTGAGCCGCAGGCTGACGCGCCATCCCCTGCCGGGACGGACGCCGGCTTTACCGAGGCCGAGGAGGCCGCCGCCTACGCGAACGCGGAGGAATAGGGCGCAGCCTCCGGAATTGCAGAATCCACGCAGGAGCGGCGGAATGTTCCGCCTGAGAGCCTGTCATTTATTCACATAAGAAAGTGAGAACACATGGAAAGCACGTTGAAACGGGCCTGGGCGGAGATCGACCTGGACGCGCTGGCCCATAATTATCATGTCCTCCGGGCGCGTATAGGACCCGCCTCCCGGTTCATGGGCGTCGTCAAGGCGGACGCCTACGGCCACGGGGCCGCCCAGGTGTCCCGGACGCTGGAGGAGCTGGGCGCGGAATATCTGGCGGTTTCCAACCTGGATGAGGCGCGGGAGCTGCGCCACGCCGGCGTTACCTGCCCCATCCTCCAGCTGGGCGTCACCCCGGCGGAGCAGACCGCCCTGGCGCTGGTCAACCAGATTACCCAGGCGGTATGGAGCGAAGAAGCCGCCCTGGCCTTCTCCCGGGATGCGCTGCGGGCCGGAGGCCGCCTACGGGTCCACATCAAGCTGGACACCGGCATGTCCCGCCTGGGATTCCCCTGTGACGAGGCCCGGTTCGAGGACTCCCTGGAGGCTATCTGCCGGGTCTGCGCTCTCCAGGGACTGGAGGCGGAGGGCATTTTTACCCACTTCGCCGTCTCCGACGAGCCGGATGAAGACAGCCGGGCCTACACCCTCCTCCAGCGCCGGCGCTTTGAGACAATGCTCCAGCGTCTGGCCCGGCGGGGCTGCGTCTTCGCCATCCGCCACTGCTCCAACAGCGGCGCGGTGGCGGCCTGTCCGGACTACGCCGACGACATGTGCCGCCCCGGTCTGATAACCTACGGCGCGGGCCGTCAGGCGGAGGAGCTGGGCCTGCGGCCCGTCATGACACTGAAGGCTGTGGTGGGCGCGGTGAACCAGCTTGGCCCGGGCGTCTCCGTCAGCTACGGACGCACCTTCCGCACGGACCGGCCCAGCCGCTTAGGGGTTCTTCCCATTGGCTACGCCGACGGCCTCCACCGCAGCCTCTCCAACCGCTGGCATGTCCGGACGCCCTGCGGCATGGCTCCGATTGTCGGACGGATCTGCATGGACATGTGCATGATTGACCTGACAGACCTGCCCCAGGTCAAGGCGGGCGACGAGGTGGAGGTCTACGGCCTCCGCAACTCCGTCAACGCAGCCGCAGCCGCGGCGGGCACCATTCCCTATGAGCTCACCTGCGCCGTCAGCAAACGGGTCCCCCGGGTCTACCGCAGGGATGGGCGGGAGGTGGCCCGGGAACTGCTGCTGCGCGGGTAAAACAGGTTTGTCCCAGCCTCTCCCTGTCCGGGGAGAGGCGTTTTGCGTGCGGCTGAAGCAAGATCAGGAGCGACGGCGTCCACGGCGCTCCTGATCAGCGGTATCAGGTTATGACGGAGAAGAGGGCCGCTGCGGAGACGTCCAGCCTCTATGACGGCATGGATATCGCCCTGGACGATATTTTTGAGGGCCTGTTGGAGTGAAGGAAATCCCTCCGGCAGGCCGGTAAAACGCTGTGGGAGGCCCCGAAAGGGGCCTCCCTGTCTGGATGCGGCTCAGTGGCAGCAGCTGCAATACTGCTTGGTGCCCTCGTAGTCGCAGGTACTAGTCATGCTGTTGGGGGGGAAGAATTCGTCCACGGGGAAGCTGATGTTCTGGAACAGCTCGCAGGGATCCTCGCTGGCGCAGCCGCCGCTGCCGCAGGAGCAGTCCTTGTCTGGCATACAATAGTCGTACACCGGCATGAGGAGCTGGCTGTCGCGCTCCAGACGGATGATGGAGAACTGGCCCAGGGTCACAAAGGCCCTGCGGTAGTCGTCACCCATCGTCAGCTCGCAGCCGAAGCACTGGCACACGCAGGCCGGAATCTCGCAGATGTCGCAGTCGCAGCAGCGGTTCTCGCAGCACTCCACCAGCTTCGCGTCCAGCACGATGGGGTCCACTGCCTCCACCACGGCTACAGGCAGGTTGCTCTGCTCCAGCATCTGGCGGTCCAGGGCGTCCACCCGCAGCTCAGAGGAGAAGATTTTGGCGTTGCCCTCGCTGCCGAAGAGGATGACCCGCTTATCAAAGACGCACAGGCCCTCTACCTCAATGGGGCGGGGGTTGGAGCAGTAGGCGTTGAGGGTGACGCGGTAGAAGAAGCGCATATCCACCGTGTAAAAGCCCCGGTTGAACACCACGGGCTCCACGTCAATGTACGTGTAGAGCAGCTCAGCCTTGCCGCCCTTCACGGTCTGGGCGCGGTTGAGGATGTCCTGCCCCGCGCAGGTGGGGTAGAAGCGCAGATCCTCGATACAGTCTTTATCGGAAGACCATGCGCTTTATATACTTAGGGTCTGCCGAATCAGCAGACCCTATTTACGGATAGGCTCTTAATACAAATGGGGCTTGACAAAGCGAGCAATCTGCTATATCATATGTCCTATAAGAATTAGGTCATACAGTTTATTCGAGGCGATGAATCATTACTATGGAAAACCCACTTTTTGTCATGTCATTAAGCGGAACGCTTTCGTTCTTACTTTACATAGCACTCTATCCTCTTGCCCGCAAATTTTTCCGATCCAAGTGGAGATACATCCTTCTAAAAGTCATATTGGCGTTTTATCTGATACCCATTCCTTTGTTATTAAACTGGATATGGCAAATCATTCGGGATTTCATACAAGCGAATCACGACGCAGCAAACGTCATGACCTCTGTTGACAATTTCGTTGAGACCATCGTTATCAGTACATATTCAGTTGCCTCATTACCCTACGTTACTGCACTGCTATATGTGTCTGTGTTTTTGGGTGTCATCTCTCTTGTGATGCTCTGTTTCCAGATTTTCAATTACATACGAGAAAAGAGAATATGCCTGCACTCAGGATACGAACTTCCGCAAGACAAATTTCAAGAAGAAGCAGATACAATCCATTTCCACTCAAACGTTAAGTTTATGGCCTCTCCCAAGGCTAAAACTCCGTTTGCCATTGGCGTATGGAAACCTGTTATTATTCTCCCTGTTGAAATGCTGGATGCAGACCGGGCAGCCATTTCAGTCTGCATAAGGCACGAACTGATGCACATTAAAAACAAGGACCTGATTTACCGGCTTTTAGCGTTGACGGCGGTATGCGTTCATTGGTTCAATCCCATCTGCCATAGATTTAGAAATGAACTGATTATTGTCAGCGAAATATGCTGCGACCATGAGGTTCTCAGGACAATGCAAAAGCCTCAAAGAAAACTTTACTATCATGCGCTGATCTCCGTGACAGAATCACTCCAACCCAAATTAAGGAATGAATTTTTATCATCCTTTGCGGATGAAAACCGCAGGGAGCTTAAACGGAGAATCCTTGAACTTGAGGTTATTGACACGCCCAAACGAGAACTATTTGCAGTTCTGTCCTGTGCTGCGGTACTTTTCATCGGTATGGTGAGCGCATTAACCTATGCCCCATCCCCTATACAAACGAACCTCAATCTAAATTTCAACAACAGCCTTACGGTTTTTGACCCAGATACTTTGCCTCCTGCGCAAGCAGACCTGGAGCAGGGCGCAAAAAATGAACTCACCATTTATGATCCGAACGCTTCATCTGCGGATGATTTTCGCCTGCCTTTACCGTTTGTTTGCTATTTCGCGGACGAAAATGGGACGGTATATGAAGCGAATCTGGACTTTGAGGATCAAAGCTGCACCCACGAATTTGTGTCCGGCACAATCGTTGAACACATCAAAACGTCCGAAAGAGAGTGCATGATGGCTTATTATCAGGGCAAGCGGTGTGTAAACTGCGGATTTCAAGCGCAAGGCGATTGTGTAATGCAAAAGACGACAACAGAATGTAATCATGTTTTTATCAATGCGGGAGGGGGAGAATAACGTGGACGGAAATCTCAAACTGACAAACGCGGAAAGAGCCATTATGGAATGCCTTTGGGACAGTGAAAATGGGCTGACCTTCAAGGACTTGATAGACCGAATGAGTGAAAAGTTTGATAAGGTTTGGAAAAAGCAAACGCTCAGCACATATATCAATAGTTTGCAAAAGGCAGGGCTTATCAGAACAGATTCCTGGCGGAGGCCCTATACCTATCATGCGGTTTGCACAAAAGACGATTTTCTGCATAACCAGTCAACAAAGCTGGTAGAGGACGAGTACGATAATTCATTAAGAAATTTTATCGCTTCCTTTGTGGGAGACCAGAAGCTGCCAGCCGATGAAGTGCAAGAGTTAAAAGATTTGATTGATCAGCTCTGCCAAGACGGCTCTGAATTCTGAACAGAGTTAAACCAATTCTATGTACTCTGAATCACTGGTATCAGGGTCGAAAGTGATAGTGATGAAATCATTAAAATGGCTGAAAGCGTGGAGACGCGGGAAACTGCTGCCACCACGGAACAGGCGACTTGAATGCCTGCCAAGGTTCACACAGCAATAAGAGTATGCTGAGGAGGTGGCGTATATATTGGATGGACTATTTAATCGCTCAAAACAAAATTCAGAGCAAGTCAGGCAGCGCATGAACAACGGCAGAGAGTAAATAAGAAAGGTGATAAGATTATGTTTGTTGGTCAGATACAGGCAGCCCACTATATGGGCAACAGGGGCATTTCAGCGGCACGCGCTCATTCGCCCCTTCTTTCCATGCAAACCACTCCAACGCGATATGACTGTGTGGAAATAGGAACTCGCTCCCAGGTAACAGCGCACTCCGGCATTTATAAACCCAGTTCAGGTCAGATGCGGGTACTTAACACCCCCGCTTGCACCAAGGTGGCCCCTGACAGCCGCTTGCAGGCGGAGCTTCTGCCGCCGTCGGAGCAAGCGTCTTACACCGAGGAGGACGCGCTCATCAACCAGTATATGAAGCAATACCGTGTTGACGCCTATATTTATGGAGATGGCTCTGAAAGCTCTTCCTCTGAACCTTTAAAGCTGATTTTGAAAGATGAGATCTCAAAAGAGGACTTGGAGAAATTCCGCAGCGAACTCGCAGAAAAAGGATTGGGAGAAGAAATTGATTGGCGTGGGGTCAAAAGCGACCTTTTTCAAATCGGTGTCAATTTCGACAACATCCAGCGGTTCGAGCAAAAAGCCGACTACCTTGCGTCTCGATATGCGGTCTTAAAAGATCGTATACAAAATCAATTCACAGGTGACAAGCAGGAAGCGGAGCTGCAAAAACTGGAACAGATTTATACAGAGGCAAAAGAGAAGATGGCGAACTCCTATGCGGAAAGCATCGGCGGCTTTTTCGAGGACCTGGGGCAGTCCGGAGCGGCGGAGGATATGCGTAACAGCGTTTTGACACTGGTGGATCAAAAGGCCAATGCGTACACGGATCACATTGAAAAAAATGGGGACTATGTGAGCATTACCGATCCCGATAAACAGTGGCTCAAACAGGACGACGCATACATGGCGGCCCAGCTGCGCCAAAGCGCCGCCGCATCGTCCGCAGGATCGCAAAAGCAGTCTGTCAATGAACAGGCCCCCTATGACGGAAACGATTTGTCCTTTGCGGGTATCTACGCGAAAACACTTTCTCAGCAGCTGGAAAATCCCACCTGGAAAGTCTATGAAAGTGACGAGGCTCTGGGGCGGCATCTTGCGGCGCAATACGGCGCATTGAAAAATAGCGCTAAGGATGCTGGTATCAGTGAAAAGCTGTCAAATATGCTTGCTTCCGCATTCGATCCATTTATGGACCAGCTGATGGATTCGCTTGATGCTCTCATTGACAGCAACCGGGGATGGGCAGCCGAAAAGCCCTGGATGTCTGGCATAATCAGATCAGATTATATTGATCGGGAAAGCGTTTATAATTCCTTTCACAACGCTATTGCCAAAGCGTAATATTCATTTCATAAAATCTTTAGCCGCCAACGGAAACGGCATATAAAAAACCGTTGGATGGCGGCTAAAAACTTATGCGCCTTAAACAGAAAATAGAGCCTTGCGGCGGTTTTGAAATAACAAATTTCAAGCCGCCGCTTTCTATAGATATGGCTTGACTTTTATAGCCATTACTTCCGGACCTGAAGCCTGGAAGTAATAGACCAGCCCCGGATATGCGCCGCCGCCGTTTTCAGTCTCGCCGCCCTTCGCGCAAGCCAGCTCCGCTTGTCCGGAAGCAGGGACAGCCCGCCCTCCCGGCCGATGCGCTCCACCACCTGCTCCACCGTCATATGGTCCGTCTCCAGCCTCACGCCCGGCGCGGAGCGGTCGAAGAACTCCAGGCACCGGCCGATGGACTCCACGGCGAAGGATTCGCCGCCCAGCCTGCCGAGGCTGCGCTTTTTCAGCCGTTTCAGGACCGTCTCCCGGCTGGCGTACAGGATGACGTGGAGGATGGGCACGCCCTCATCCGTCAGACGCTGGACGATCTCCTGGAAATATGCTGGATTGACCAGCGTCATGGGTACGATGATCGTACCGTTGTAAGTCTCATAGAGCTCCTTCAGGAGCTGATAGTTGAAGCTCCTCCACAGGACCATATCCTGGAAATCGGGCGTATGGCATTCCTCCGGCATGTTTTTCCGCAGGAAATAGCCCGCGTTCTCCGGGTCGTAGACGAAGGAGTTTTCCAGCCGCCGGTGTAACTCGTATGCCGCCGTGGTCTTTCCAGCGCCGAACGCGCCGTTGAGCCACACGATCATACGCGTTCCCCCAGCTTCCGGCTGTACTCCGCCCGGAATGCCTCATATTCCCCAGCGTCCAGCGCGCCGCGGATGCGCTCCATAAGGGTGTTATAGAACCATAGGTTGTGCATCACCGCCAGGCGCATGGCCAGCATTTCCTCCGCCTTGAACAAGTGCCGCAGGTACGCCCGGGAGAAGCTCCGGCAGGCGGGACACCCGCACCCCGGCTCGATGGGCCGTTCATCCAGCTTGTACTTCTCGTTCTTGATGTTCAGACTGCCGTTCCAGGTGAACAGCTTTCCGTGGCGGGCGTTCCGGGCGGGCATCACGCAGTCGAAGAAATCAATCCCCCGCCAGACCGACTCCACGATGTTGGACGGCGTGCCCACGCCCATGAGATACCGGGGCTTGTCCTCCGGCGCATAGGGCAGCGTCACATCCAGAATGTGGTACATGACCTCCGTCTCCTCGCCCACCGCCAGACCGCCGATGCCGTAGCCCTCGCAGTCCACCTTTGCGCTCTCCTGCATACTCCATATGCGTAGGTCGTCGTAGGTCCCGCCCTGGTTGATGCCGAAGAGCATCTGGCTGGGGTTCACGCAGTCCGGCATGGCGTTGAGCCGGTCGTGCTCCGCCTTGCACCGCTTCAGCCAGCGGACCGTGCGCTCGCAGGACTGCTTCACATAGCCGTAGGGCGCGGGGTTCTCCACGCACTCATCGAAGGCCATGGCGATATCGCTGCCCAGATGGGACTGAATCCGCATGGACTCCTCCGGCCCCATGAAGATGCGCCGCCCGTCAATGTGGGAGGCAAAGGCGACGCCCTCCTCGGTGATCTTCCGCAGTCCCGCCAGGGAGAATACCTGGAAACCGCCGGAGTCCGTCAGGATGGGGCCGTCCCAGTCCATCATTTTGTGGAGCCCCCCCAGGGCCCTGACCACATCGTCTCCAGGGCGGAGGTGGAGGTGATAGGTATTCGACAGCTCGATCTGACACTTGAGATCCTTCAGGTCGTGGGCGCTGACCGCGCCCTTGATGGCCCCCTGGGTGCCTACGTTCATGAAAACGGGGGTCTGTACCATCCCGCCATGGGCGCAGGAAAACTGGCCGCGCCGGGCGCGGCCCTCATGCTTGATGACCTTGAACATGTGTGGTCTCCTTCTTCGTTTATAGGGCGCGGAACCAGGTCTTCAGCTCCGCCTTGCGCTCCGGCGGCAGCAGGCTCTTGCGCACCCCCGCCGCCGCCCCCGCCAGGGCCTCCAGCGCATGGAGGCAGGCAGCCGCGTCCACCTGGGTGCGGATCCGCAGGAACGCCTCCTCCGCGCCGGTCTCACGCAGCTGGTCCGGGGTCCCAATCCCTGCCTGGGTCAGGCGCTCCGCCAGCCTGGGGCCGATGTTGGGCAGGTCAGTCAGCTTTTCCATCCGTTTTTTCCTCCTCTCCGGGCGCGTTGGGATCCTCCGTCAGCATCCCGTCATAGTAGCCCCTGTGGTCCGATTCCCGCTTGTCCAGCCACCTTGCCAGCCGGGGCGTCAGCCACAGGGCCGTTCCGACGATGAACAGGAACAGCACGAGGAAAATAAAGGGCGCCGCCGCATCGCTGACGTGGCCTTTTAACAGTGAAAGCATGTTG
Source organism: Oscillospiraceae bacterium (assembly GCA_022800525.1). Taxonomy (GTDB): domain Bacteria; phylum Bacillota; class Clostridia; order Oscillospirales; family Oscillospiraceae; genus Pelethomonas. The sequence goes on along the minus strand of JAAWQM010000045.1, from coordinate 1,505 downwards.
CGTCTCCTTTGGTACATGATCGTTTATTCACAGGAAAGGCGGCAGATTTTCCGCCCGACAGGGCCCGCTCCGGCGCGTGCAGGGCAGCAGGCCCTTGAGCATGGCCGGGGCGTCGCCGCAAGCTCCCCGTTAATCGGCTCCTCCCGGCAGGCCGGACTTCCATTCGTATTCATGGCAGGATTCCTTCCGGCTGTTTCTTGCTTTTATCGTACCTGATTTTTCGCAAAAGTCAATAGGTCCAGCCAAAATTTTGCAGAACGGCGGCAGCTGTCATCCTATGAACATGGCATCCCCGTTCCTCACGGTAGGCGTGAAAACGGTGGTTTCTGCATATCCATTCATTCTTATTCACCCGCATTTTACAGGAAAAAGGCGTGGCAGTCAAGGCCGCCACGCCCCCAAGTTCCGGTCAAAATAAGTCGCTGTGGCTCCCCGTCCGTATCAGTTTCAGAATGAGGGTGTCCCGGTACACCTTATAGACCAGCAGCCAGTCCGGCTCAATGTGGCACTCGCGCATATCCTTGTAATTCCTGGAGTTCGTCAGATCATGGTCACGATATTTCTCGGGCAGAGGCTTCTCAGCTTGCAGGATACTCACTACCTCCTCCAGTTTTTCTGGACTACACCCCCGTTTGAGCGCCAGTTTGTAGTCCCGCTTAAACTGGCTCGTGAACTCAAGTTTAAGCATTGAGCGCCTCCATCATCTCTGCCACGCTTTCAAACGGACCGTGCATATGCTCGTCGTTCTCGGCATCGTCCATGGCACTCAGTGTAGTTTCGTTTGGAAGCTCTCTCCGAATGGTGAACGGGATACTGCGCTCGTAGATAGCCTGCTTCAGAAAAATGTTGATAGCCGTAGACAGGTCCATTCCAAAATCGGCGAATAATTCTTGTGCTTTCGCCTTTACTTCAGAATCAATCGAAATACTGGTTGAAACTTTTGCCATATGCCTCACACCTCCTTGATGTTAATATAATTATAGCACATTTTACCCTATTGTCAATATGATATACGTATATTATAACAAAAGAGGCCGGGTTTCCCCAGCCCCCACTCGCTCAGTCTTCGGTTTTCAAGGTGCGCCGCCGCACATCGTTCCGGCTTCCGCACGGTAACGGATAATGTTGCGAGTAATCTTCCCGCTTTCATCAACCTCGAAGAGGTTTTCTAACTTCTTTGCCCCTTTTTCATGAGCGTAAGCATCGAATACGGCGTAACTACTATCTTCTGCCTGAAGACTCAACGTGCTTAAATCTGAGTATTCCGCTTTATAAGTTTTCATATTTATACCTCTTCATCTTCCTGTTATTGGTTATCCCGTATACGTCTGCTTGCAGATTGAATGCCGGCAGTGTCCAGGATTGCTTCCTCCAGTAGTTTGGAGCAGTTCAGCCCACGCTCCTGGGCCAGCTCCCGCACCCATGCAGGGATTGTCACGTTCGTCTTCACCCGCCGGTTGTCCAGCTCGTCCCGGACCAGGCTCGGGAACACTGTGACCGGGCAC